>JAZKFQ010000020.1:0-6598 GCA_040386375.1 Pseudomonadota bacterium | reverse complement strand
TGGAAGGCAGAGGTCGTGGGGTCGGGCAGGGTCTGGTGCGCGAGGCGCGGCGGTGGTCTCTTGCGGGCGGTGGCCTGGGACGCGTGTTCGCGCGCCAGGCTCTGAACGGCCCCACGGCCTCTGCCTGGCCGCCACGGTGGTGGAAGGCGGTGCCCCGGTCCGGCAGAAACACCACCATGCAACAGGCGCTGTTTCTTCACGGAGAGCCGCAGGGTTCTCCCTCAACTTCGGAATCAGCCCGCCTGGGGCAGCAGGGTCACCCAGCCATAGCCCAGACGGATGCGGCCCTGGGCCTGCAACTGCTGCAGCGCCAGGTGCACACGCTGGCGCGAGGCGCCGGCGGCGTCGGCCAGTTCGGCCTGCGTGGCCTTGAGCCGCACGCCACCGTCGCCATCGGGCTGGCCCTGGCTGCGCGCCAGGCGCTGCAGCGCAAACACCAGGCGCTCGGCCAGGCTGCGGCTGCTGCTGTGCTCGACGAAGCGGAACAGCTCGCCCAGCCGGCGGCTGAGCAGCACGGCCACACCGATGGCGCCTGCAGGGTGGCCATGCAGCAGGGCGATGAAATCGGCGCGTGGCACATGCAGGGTGCTGGCCGGGCCCTGGGCCTGCACCGAGACCGTGGCCGTCATGCCACCCAGCACCGCCGGCAGGCCCAGCAGCTCGCCATCGTCGGCCCAGCGCAGCAGGGTGTCGCGGCCGTCGCTGCTGCCCAGGGTCATCGCCAGCCGGCCCTTCAAGGCCACCACCAGGGCGTCGCAGGGGGCGCCCTGGTGCATGACAGTCTGACCACGCCGCCAGCTGCGCTGCTGGCCGCTGCGCAGCAGGGCCTCGGCCAGCTCGGTCGGCAGGTCCCGCAGGCTTTCGCGGAACGAGCCACCCGCAGCGGCCGTTGGCCAGGCCGCGGCCCGCTTGCCGCGTGGCGGCGGCGGGGTGGCCGGGGGGAGGGTTGTGGCCATGGTGGCCCGGGTGGCAGGGATAGCGAGCATCGGCTGGGACCCTGAATTGTCACCCAGGTGGAAATTGCCGCGCCGACTGCTGCCTAGCATGGGACACCAGCCTTCCAGGGGAACCCATGCCCGACAACTTTCCCGGCCACATCGGCAACACGGTGGCCGATTCCACGCCCTGGTGGCCGCCGCGTGCCGATGCAACGCCGCGCCGGCCCCATGTGCTGGTGGTGCTGTTCGACGACGTGGGCTTTGCCGACCTGGGCTGCTACGGCTCGGCCATTCCCACGCCCACCATCGACGCCCTGGCCGCGCGGGGCCTGCGGCTCACCGGCTTCCACACCACGGCCATGTGCAGCACCACGCGGGCGGCCCTGCTCACCGGCTGCAACCACCACCGCGTGGGCATGGGCTGCCTGGCCAACTTCGACAGCGGCTATCCCGGCTACCGCGGCAAGATCACGCCCGAGGCCGCCACCCTGCCCGAGATGCTGCGCCCGCATGGTTATGTGAACTACATGGTGGGCAAGTGGCATGTGACGCCGCTGCACGAGACCGGCCCCACCGGCCCTTTCGATGGCTGGCCGCTGGGCCGGGGCTACGACCGCTTCTACGGCTTCATGGACGCCGAGACCGACCAGTACGCGCCCGAGCTGGTGCGCGACAACACACCCATCCCCGTGCCGGGGAGCTTCGAGAGTGGCTATCACCTCAGCGCCGACCTGGTGGACCAGAGCATCCGCTACCTGGCCGACCACCAGGCGGACCAGCCCGACCGGCCCTGGCACCTGTGGCTGGCGCTGGGTGCCTGCCATGCACCGCACCAGGCGCCGGCTGCACTGATCCGCAGCCACGACCCGGCCTTTGCCGATGGCTGGGATGCCGAGCGTGAACGCCGCCTGGCCAGGCAGATCAGGCTGGGCATCGTGCCGCCCGGCACCACGCTGCCGGCCCGCAATGCCGGCGTGAAACCCTGGGCCGAGCACCCGCCCGAGCAGCAGGCGGTGATGACACGGCTGCAGGCGGCCTATGCCGCGATGCTGGAGCATGCCGACCAGCAGCTGGCGCGGCTGTTCAACCACCTGGAAGCCAGTGGCCAGCTGGATGACACCATCGTGCTGCTGCTGTCGGACAACGGCGCCAGCCAGGAGGGTGGGCCGCTGGGCTTCGTCAACGCCATGGGGCCCTACAACCAGGTGCCCGAGCCACCACCGGCCAAGCTGGCCCGCATCGATGCCATCGGCGGGCCCGACACGCACAGCAACTTCCCCTGGGGCTGGGCGATGTGCAGCAACACGCCGCTCAAGCGCTACAAGCAGAACACCCATGGTGGTGGCATCCGCGACCCGCTGGTCATCAGCTGGCCGGCGGGCCTGGCCGCGCGGGGTGAACTGCGACACCAGTTCGCCCATGCCAGCGACGTGGTGCCCACCCTGCTGGACCTGCTGGGCCTGCAGGCCCCGGCAAAGCGCCACGGCCTGGACCGCCTGGCGCTGGACGGCCAGAGCTTTGCGCCCGCGCTGCGCGATGCAGCCGCGCCGCCGCGCGACAGGCCCCAACTCTTCGAGATGTTCGGCCACCGCGGCCTGTGGCAGGGCGGCTGGAAGGCCGTGGCCTTCCACCCCAGCGGCCAGCCCTTCGAGGCCGACCAATGGGAGCTGTACCACCTGGAGACCGACTTCGCCGAGAACCACGACCTGGCGGCGGCCCATCCCGACCGGCTGGCTGCGCTGCAGGCCCTGTGGTGGCAGGAGGCCGCGCGCTGCCAGGTGCTGCCGCTGGACGACCGCTTCGGCCCACGCTTTGCCGAGAACGGCCGGCGTGTGCAGGGCCAGCGCCGGCAGTTCGTGTTCCATGCCGGCATGGGCCATCTGCCCACCGATGTGGCGCCCGATGTGCGGGGCCGCCACTATCAGATCGCCGCCCAGGTGCAACTCAACGGCCCGCAGGACGAGGGCGTGCTGATCGCCCATGGCGACGCCACCTCGGGCTACAGCCTCTACCTGCAGGATGGCCACCTGGTGCATGACCTGAACGTGGGTGGCCTGCACCAGCTGCTGCGCAGCGACAGGCCTGTGAGCGCCGGTGCCCACACGCTGGCAGTGCAGGTGCAGCAGGGCCCCCTCACCACCGTGCAGCTGCCGGTGGGCCTGCCGGTGCAGGTGCCGGCCTGGCGCCAGGCCACGCTGCTGATCGACGGCGAGCCGGTCGGCACGGCCCGCCATGCCCATGGCTTCAACAGCCTGATCAGCTGGTCGGGCCTGGACATCGGCCTGGACCGGGGCTCACCGGTGTCGCACTACAGCGCGCCCTTTGCCTTCACCGGCCGGCTGCGGCGGGTGACCGTGACCCTGGACCCGCTGGGCAGCGCCGATGGCGAGGCCGTGGGCCAGGCAGAAATGGCGCGGCAGTGAACCCACAACCCAAGGACCCAGCATGAGCAACAGCAACCCACCCGGCGCCCAGCCCGCCACCGCCGCCACCCGCGCCTGCCAGCATGCGGCGCGGCGCTGGTTGCCAATGACCGACACCCAGAGCTTCGACGACGCCCGGCGCGGCCATGTGGCCGACCTGCCGCCGGGCGCCATCACCCGCGGCAACGGCGCGCCGGTGTGGAACCTGGGGGCCTACGGCTTCCTGGCCGAGGAAGAAGCGCCCGACAGCGTGCACCCCGGCCTGTGGCGCCATGCCCGCGTCAACATGCTGACCGGCCTGTTCCAGGTGGTGGACCGGGTCTGGCAAGTGCGCGGCTTCGACATCTCCAACATGACCATCATCGAAGGCGACAGTGGCCTGATCGTGATCGACCCGCTGATCAGCACCGAGGTGGCGGCCGCGGCCATGGCGCTGTACTTCCAGCACCGGCCGAACAAGCCGGTGCTGGCGATGATTTACAGCCACAGCCATGTCGACCACTTCGGCGGTGTGCGGGGCGTGATCGACGAGGCCGACGTGCTGGCCGGCCGGGTGCAGGTGATTGCGCCGGCCGGCTTCATGGAAGAAGCGGTCAGCGAGAACATGCTGGCCGGCAATGCGATGAGCCGGCGTGCGCTGTTCCAGTTCGGCCCGCTCCTGCCCAAGGGTGTGCGTGGCCAGGTGGACGCCGGCCTGGGCAAGACCACCAGCACCGGCACGGTGACGCTGATCGCGCCCACCGTGGTGATCAGCCAGCCGGTGGAGCGCCATGTGATCGATGGCATCGAATGCATCTTCGAACTGACGCCCGGCGCCGAGGCGCCGGCCGAGCTGATCATCCACCACCCCGGGCTGCGGGTGCTGAACATGACCGAGATCAGCAGCCAGAACTTCCACAACCTGCTGCCGCTGCGCGGTGCCCAGGCGCGTGACGCGCTGGCCTGGAGCCGCTACCTGGACGGCGCCCTGCAGCGCTACGGCGCGGCCAGCGACGTGCTGATCGCCCAGCACCACTGGCCGGTGTGGGGTGGGGCAGCGATCAACGGTTTTCTGCGCCGCCAGCGTGACCTGTACCGCTATGTGCACGACCAGACCCTGCGCCTGATGAACCACGGCCTGCTGGCCGCCGAGATCGCCGAGCGCCTGCAACTGCCGCCCGCCCTGCTGGAAGACTGGGCCTGCCATGGCTTCTACGGCACGGTGAAGCACAACGTGAAGGCCATCGTGCAGCGCTACCTGGGCGCCTACGACGGCAACCCCGCCCACCTGGACCCGCTGCCACCGGCCGATGCCGCGCGCAAGACCCTGCAGTACATGGGCGGTGCCGACGCCGTGCTGCAGCGTGCCCAGGCCGACTTCGAGGCCGGTGAGTACCGCTGGGTGGCCCAGGTGTGCGCCATGGTCTGCCATGCAGGCGCCGAGGGGGATGGCAGCGTGCAGCGCGCCAAGGCGCTGGGCGCCGACGCGCTGGAGCAGCTGGGCTACCAGGCCGAATCGGCCACCTGGCGCAATGCCTATCTGCAGGCGGTGATGGAGCTGCGCCATGGCGTGCCCCAGCTGCCGCCGACCAGCGTGGCGGTGAAGGACATCGTGCGCGCGCTGCCGCTGGGCCTGTTCTTCGACACCCTGGCCATGCGGCTGGACGGCGCCAAGGCGGAGGGCCGGCACCTGCGGCTGAACTGGGCCATCAGCGACACCGGTGAACAGGCATTGCTGAACCTGGAGCACAGCGCACTCACCCACCGTCTGGGCGTGCAGGCCGACGATGCCCATGCCAGCCTGGCCATGGACCGCGCCACGCTGGACGACATCGCCCTGCAGAAACTGGCCCTGCCCGAGGCACTGTCCAGCGGCCGGGTGCAGGTGCAGGGGGATGCCGGCGCGCTGCTGCAGCTGATGGCCATGCTCGACAACTTCAGCCGCATGTTCCCGGTGGTGGGCCCGCGGCCCTGAACCACGCCTCAACCGCCATTCACACCCTCCACCCACACCATGGCCAACACCAAACCCCTGAAGCTGATCAACATCGCCAAGCGCTACAAGCACATCCGCCCGGTGCCGCGCATGCCCAACTTCGCGGCCTGGATCGAGGACCTGGACCTGACGCGGCCGTTGAGCGACCAGGTGCAGGCCGAGCTGCGCCAGGCGCTGTGGGACTTCGAGGTGATCTTCTTCCGTCCGCAGACCATCACGCCGGCCCAGCATGTGGCGCTGGCCAAGGTGTTCGGGCCGGTGTCGGCGGGTTCATACTTCGAACGCAAGCCGGGCGCGCCCGAGTTGGAGATGATCGTCAGCGACCGGGCGCGGCCGCCGTCCATCGACAACTGGCACACCGACATCAGCTGGAAGCCCAGCCCGCCGCTGGGCACGGCCATCCAGATCACGGTGACACCACCGGCCGGTGGCAACAGCTGCTGGATGAGCACCAGCAAGGCCTATGACTGGCTGTCACCGGGCCTGCAAAAGTACCTGCAGGGCCTGACGGCAGTGCACAGCTGGGAGGTGTCGGGCTTCCGCGAGGCGCTGGGCCAGCGGGGGGACGAGGCGCTGATTGCCGCCATCAAGGCCTTCAAGCCGGTGGTGCACCCGGTGGTGCGCAAGAACCCCGATTCGGGCCGCCACTGCATCTTCGTCAACGCCGATTTCACGCGCAACATCCAGGGCGTGGACCGGCACGAGGCGCGCGGCATGCTCAACTTCCTGCTGGAGTGGCTGAAGAAGCCGGAGTTCATGGTGCACCACCAGTGGGAGGCCGGCGGCATCGCGGTGTGGGACAACCGCAGCACCCAGCACTACGCCCTGGCGGACTACTGGCCACACGACCGGGTGAACCAGCGTGTGACGTTTGATGTACCGGGCACGGCGCCTGCAGCTGTCAACGTCAACCAGGTGGTCTTGAAGGGCAAGAAGCTGAGGGCTTGAGTTGCGGCTTCGGGCTCGTTGCTGCCTGTCGCTGTTGGTGCTGAAAGCAGCCGTTCGACGGCTTGAGCGATCGCGCCGGGCCGGGCGGGCGTGTTCTGCTCCGTGTCCCCCGGGCCTCCGGCCCTCCTCCTCTTACCTACGCAGAACACGCCCACCCGACCCGACGCTCAGGCCTCACCGAGGCGCACGGGCTGTTGACCTGCGAAGTGCGCCGCCGTGGTTGGGACGAGGCCGGTGGGTGACTGGCTCACGGAGGTAAGAGGAGGGCCGGAGGCCCGGGGGACAGCGCGCCCAGCATGGGCGCGATCTTCGGG
>JAZKFQ010000019.1:93551-146311 GCA_040386375.1 Pseudomonadota bacterium | reverse complement strand
GGCCGGGGGGACACGGAGCAGAACACGCCCGCCCGGCACGGCGCGATCGCGCCAACCGCCGAACGTCAGCCAAGAGCCCAAACGCGCGGACGGCACGGCATCAAGCCCGCTTGAACTCGGCCTTGCGCTTGGCCAGGAAGGCGTCCATGCCCTCCTTCTGGTCGTCGGTGCCGAACAGCGCATGGAACAGCCGGCGCTCGACCAGGATGCCGTCGTTCAGCCCGCCCTCGTAGGCCCGGTTCACACATTCCTTGGCCGCCAGCACGCTGGGGCCACCCAGGGCACAGATGGCGGCGGCGGCGCCCAGGGCCTCGTCCAGCAGCTTGTCGGCCGGCACGATGCGCGAGACCAGGCCGGCGCGCTCGGCTTCCACCGCGTCCATCATCCGGGCCGTCAGCACCAGGTCCATGGCCTTGGCCTTGCCGATGGCACGTGGCAGGCGCTGCGTGCCACCGGCGCCGGGGATGATGCCCAGCTTGATCTCGGGCTGGCCGAACTTGGCCGTGTCGGCGGCGATCACGATGTCGCACATCATCGCCAACTCGCAGCCACCACCCAGCGCAAAACCCGCCACTGCGGCGATCACCGGCTTGCGGATGGTGCGGATGGTTTCCCAGTTGCGGGTGATCAGGTCGCTGGTGTAGGCCGACACAAAGTTGTGCTGGGCCAGCACGCCGATGTCGGCACCGGCGGCAAAGGCCTTGTCGCTGCCGGTGATGACGATGGCGCCGATGCCCGCGTCGGCGTCGAAGGCCTTCAGCGCCGCGCCCAGCTCGTCCATCAGGCCGTCGTTCAGCGCATTCAGCGCCTTGGGGCGGTTCAGGGTGATCAGGCCGGTGCGCACGGCGCCGTCGCCACGCACGTCGACGAGGATGTTCTGGTAGGTCATGGTGTCTCTGGGGGTTGGCTGGTGGGGAGCTGCGGCAATTTAACCGACCGGAGCCGTGGCCCGCGCCGCATCACTTCGCCGGTGCCGCCTGCAGCGGCGGCTTCTCCAGCGTCAGGTCGATCCAGTTGCCCTGGCTGTCGCGGATCATGATGCGCACCGGCAGGTACTGCAGCGAGGGCGCGATCCAGATCTCGGGTGTCAGGTCGCCGCTGGCGGCCTCGCGCCGCGGCTTGAGGTGGAAGGTGGGCACCTCGCCGAAGGGCAGGCGCAGCAGCTCCTCGCCCCGCACGTCGTAGATCCAGCGCTCCAGTTTCCTGCTGATCGCCAGCGGCATCTCCACCGCGCCGCCCACCTTCAGCTTCTGCGGCTGGGTGGTGAACAGCCAGGTCAGCTGCACGAACTGGCTGGCCTCGTCCTGCGCACCGGGCTGGGTGGGCACGGTCTTGCCGTCGGACAGCACCACCTGCTCCGGCCCGAAACGCAGCTGCCAGCGGCGCGGGCTGCGGAACACCACCTTCTGCTCGCCGTCGAAGCGGCGCGGTGCCAGGCCCTGCGCCGTCAGCTCGCCCTCGCTGGTGATGTGGCGTGACAGCACCGGGCCGATGGAGGTGGACAGGTGCACCTGGTAGCGGCTGCCCTGGCGCAGCCAGTCCACCTGGGCTGTGCCCTCCACCGGGCCGCGGTAGTCGCCCAGCAGCTTGTAGCTGAGGCGGGTGGAGGGTGGCCATTCGAACACCACCGCCGACGCGGCCGGCGCTGCAGGCGTGGCCTCGGCAAGGGCCGGCGCGGCGGCTGCCGGCGGTGCCGCATCGGCTGCCGGCTGGCTGGTGGCCGGCGCCGCCTCGGCGGCCGCGGCGGCACGCTGCACGGCGTCGGGTGTGGGCTCCGGCACCGGCGCCGGCAACGGTGGTGGCTCGGGTTCGGTGACGGCCAGCACCGGTGGGGGTGGGGCTGGCTCAGCGGCGTCTGGCACGCTGGCCGGCAGCTCGGGTGCCGAGGCCGCCACCCGGGGCTTGGCCGCCACCGCGGCCAGCCGGGGCGGGGCCACCGCCACCGGCGCTACCACGGCCGGCGGGGCCGCCGCGGCCAGCTCGCGCACGAAGGTCACCTCGATGCGCGGCGGCGGTGCGTCACCCGCGCCCCAGCCCACCCTGTCCTGGGCCAGCCGGTCGGCCAGCAACAGGTGGGCCAGGCCCACACCTGCCGCCAGCAACCAGAAGCCCGGCCTGTGGCCCGGCAGCGGGGATCGGCCCGGGATCGCCATGCTGGCGCGCCGGTCTAGGCGCCCAGCCATGCGCGGCGCCGCGCCGCGACGGCCTTGGCGGGCGCCTCCTGCAGCAGCAGCGCCTGCGTGCCGGCCAACGGCGACGCCGGTTGCGGCTGCAGGCTCAGGGTGATCACCCGCTGGTCACGCACCAGCAGCAGCTTGAAGGGCTGGCCATGGCCGATCCAGGCCAGGGCGTCGTCCAGCCGGCGGATGCGCCAGCCGTCCACCGCCAGCAGCTCATCGCCCGCCGACAGGCCGGCCGCAGCGGCCGCGCTGCCGGCCAGCACGGCCTTGACCTGCACACCGGTGACCGGCCCCTCGGCCAGGCGCAGGCCCAGGCCGGCGGCAAACCCCGCACGCTCGGCTTTGGCCTGCACGCCCAGCGCCGCCAGCAGCGCTGCCACCGGCAACTCGTCCCGGCCATGCACCCAGGCCTGCAGCTCGGTGTCCAGCCGGCGCCCGGCCACCTGGGCCAGCACATCGGCGATGTCGGCCGCTGTGATGGGCCCACCACCGCTGCGCCGCCACAGGCCACGCATCACATCGTCCAGGCAGCGCCCGCGCTGGCGCAGCGTCAGGTCCAGGCACAGCGCCACCAGGGCACCCTTGAGGTAGTAGCTGATGGTGGCGTTGGGGGTGTTCTCGTCGGCGCGGTAGTACTTCACCCAGGCGTCGAAGCTGGCCTCGGCCACGCTCTGCACCAGGCGCCCGGGCGTGCCGGCCACGGCATTCACCGTCTTGGCCAGCAGGCGCAGGTAGCGCGGCGCGTCGATCAGGCCGCAGCGGCACAGCATCAGCTCGTCGTAGTAGGAGGTGAAGCCCTCGAAGAACCACAGCAGTTCGGTGTGGTTCTCGCGCTGCCAGTCCAGCACGGCCAGATCGGCGGGCTTGAGCCGCTTGACGTTCCAGGTGTGGAAGTACTCGTGGCTGATCAGGCCCAGCAGGGTGAGGTAGCCGTCGGGGATGCCGTCCATGCGCGCACGCGGCAGATCCCGCCGCGCGGCGATCAGCGCGGTGCTGGCGCGGTGCTCCAGGCCGCCATAGCCCTCCTCCACCGCGTTCAGCAGGAACACATAGCGCTGGAATGGCGGCGGGCTGCCGTCCTCGCCATGCCAGAACTGCAGCTGCGCCGCGCAGATGCGCCGGGCGTCGGCCAGCAGCCGGTCGCCGTCGAAGCCGGGCAGCGCACCGGCCACCACCATCTCGTGCCGCACACCGGCGGCATCGAAATGGCCGCGCCAGAAGCTGCCCAGCTCGAACGGGTGGTCGACCAGTTCGTCGTAATCGGCCGCCTCGAAGGCCAGCGCCGCACCATCGGCGGCCGGCGCCATGGCCGTGGCCACCTCCCAGCCGGGTGGCAGGCGGCCCAGCTGCAGCCGGTGGGTGTCGGTCTCCCGGCCATGCACCCGCAGGCACAGGCTGGTGTTGTTGAAGAAGCCACGCCGGCCATCCAGGAAGGCCGCGCGTACCGAGGTGTCGAAGGCATAGACCCGGTAGCTGAGCACCAGGGCGGCGCGGCCGGTGCAATCCGCCTGCCAGCTGGTCTTGTCCAGCTGGCGCAGGGCCACCGGGCGCTGGCCTTGCCGCGCCGTCAGCGCCGACAGGTGGCGGCCGAACTCGCGCACCATGTAGCTGCCGTTGATCCACACCGGCAGCGACACCAGCTGCTGCGCGGCCGGCTGCGGCACGCTGAGGGTGACGCGGTAGTGGTGGCCATGCAGATCGTCGAGCTCGACGCGGTAGCGGATCATCTGTTCCAGCCTCAGGTGCCCGCGGCGGCCAGGAAGCAGCTCAGCGCCGCCACCGACGACAGCCGGAACCGCAGCGTGAGCCAGTGCGCCGCACCCTGCACCGGGTAGACACGGCGGTCGACCAGGTAACACACGACCAGCATCACGCCATGCAGCACCAGGCCGGCATGCGGCGGCATCAGCACCGCCACCCAGGCCAGCAGCGACGGCACCACGCCCCAGACGAACAGCGAGCCCGGCGGCGCCGTGTGCCGAAATGCCAGGCCCCAGTGGATGCCGCCGAGAAACGAGACGATCAGCCCGGCATAGGCCGACAAGGCCAGCGTGGCAAAGGCATGCAGTTCAGCCTCCAGCCCCACCCAGACCAGCAGCGCACCCAGCACGAAGGGCAGCAGCCCGACATGGCCCAGCCAGCGGGCGGTGTCGGAAACAGGGGGGTGGTAGACCGGAGGCGGGAGCGTCATGGCCCGCGATTGTGGCTTGAGCACGCACCCACGGCCTCGCAGAGCTCGGCCACTTCGCCAGGCGACGAACAGTCCGCAGGGACTGTTCGACGTCCGGGCTGTGCGTTGCACCCACGGCCTCGCAGAGCTCGGCCGCTTCGCCAGGCGACGAACAGTCCGCAGGGACTGTTCGACGTCCGGGCTCAGCCCTTCTTGGCCGCGGCCATGCGGGCTTCGATCTGCGCGGCGGGGATGGCACCCGGGGCGCGGGTGCCGTCTTCGAACACCACCGCCGGCGTGCCCTGCACCCGGTACTTGCGGCCCAGCTCGGCATTGGCGTCGAGCGCCGCCACATCGCAGCTGGCCGCCGCCTTGGACGCCAGCTTGCCGTCGACCATCCAGTCGCGCCAGGCCTTGGCCGGGTCCTTGGCGCACCAGATGTCCTTGCTCTTGGCCACCGAATCCGGGCCCAGGATCGGGTAGATGAAGTTGTAGATCGTCACGTCCTTCAGCGCCAGCAGGTCGCGCTCCAGGCGCTTGCAGTAGCCGCAGTTCGGGTCGGCGAACACCACCAGCTTGCGGGCGCCCGTGCCCTGCTTGATGACCACCGCGTTCTTCAGCGGCAGGCTGTTGAAGTCGATGGCGGTGAGCTTGTCGACCCTGGCCTGGGTCAGGTCGGTCTTGGTCTTGGTGTCGATCAGGGCGCCCTGGACGATGTGGTTGCCGTTCTCGTCGCTGTACAGGATCTCGGTGCCCAGGCGCACCTCGTACAGGCCGGGGATCGCCGTCTTGCTGACCTCGTCGATCTTGGGCAGGTTGGGCAGGCGCTCGGGCAGGTTCTTGCGGATGGCGGCTTCGTCGGCCCAGCTGGCGCCGGCCAGCAGGGTGGAGAGGCCGAGGGCAAGCGCCGCATGGCGCAGAAAGGTGGTGGTCATCGGGGGGGTCCGGAGGAAAGGCGGTCAGGCGTCGAGCGCGCGGGTGGTGAGGAAGCGCTTGAGCGGCGCCAGCTGGTTGAGCAGACCCATGCCGCGGTTGCGGAGTTCCCGCGCCAGCGGTTGCGGGTGCGCGAACAGGTGCAGCAGGCCGTCGGTCACCCAGCCCATCGCCCGGGTGGCACCGGCACGCGCCCGCACATGGCGGCGCAGCAGGATCTCGTCGCCCAGTGTGCGCCAGGGCTCGCGGGCGCCGATCACCCGGGCGAGTGAGGCCACGTCGGCCAGGCCCAGGTTCAGGCCCTGGCCGGCCAGCGGATGCACCTGGTGCGCGGCATCGCCCACCAGCACCCAGCCCGGGCCGCACAGGCGGTCGGCCTGGGCGATGGCCAGCGGCCAGGTGGCGCGCTCGCTGGCCAGGCGCAGCAGGCCGGCCGCGCCGCCGCAGGCCTCGGCCAGCGCCGCTTCGAATTCGGCCGCCGGCGCCGCCTGCAGCGCGGCGGCACGCTCGGCGGGCAGCGACCACACCAGGCCATAGCTGCAGCCAGGCTGGGGCCGGTCGAACGGCAGCAGGGCCAGCACATCGGGTGCGCGGAACCACTGCCGCGCCACGCCACCGTGCGGCACATCGGCCACCAGGCGCGCGGCCAGCGCGGTGTGGCCATAGGCATGGCGCTGGAACTGCACGCCCAGCGCGGCGCGGCTGGCCGAGGCCTTGCCTTCGGCCAGCACGGTGAGGGCGGCGCCATCGGCATCCGGGCTGCCATCGGCCAGCATCACCAGCTGCGGCGCGAAGCGGGCGGCGGTGTGCAGCGTGGCCTCCAGCGCCGCGGCGTCGACGATCCAGGCCAGTGCCTCGCAGCCCTGCTGCCAGGCCGAGAAGTTCAGCGTGCCGCCAGGCGCATCACCGGCCACGCGCATCTCGTCGACCGGCGTCACCACGTCGGCGGGCAGCGCATCCCACACCCGCAGCGCGGTCAGCAGCTGGCGCGAGGCGGCGTTCAGGGCATAGGCCCGCACGTCGGGCAGGGCCGGCAGGCCGGCCGGCACCGGGCCGACCACGCCCACCCGCAGGCCCTGGCGCGCCAGCGCCAGCGCCAGGCTCAGGCCGACCGCGCCGTTGCCGCGGATGCACACATCGAGGGTTGCCATGCGGCGCATTGTAGAAACCGGGGGCGAAGCCGGTCGCCCGAATAAAATGGCCGGTTCGGCGGTGTCCCGGGCCTTCGGCCCCGGCCGGCACCGTTCCATGCCCCTCCCCTGCTGCGTGCACCAGCCGCCGCCAGCCCGAAAGCCCCCCCATGAGCCTCCAATGCGGCATCGTGGGCCTGCCCAACGTGGGCAAGTCCACCCTCTTCAATGCGCTGACCAAGGCCGGCATCGCCGCCGAGAACTACCCGTTCTGCACCATCGAGCCCAATGTGGGCGTGGTGGAACTGCCTGATCCGCGCCTGGCCGCGCTGGCCGCGGTGGTCAAGCCCGAGCGCATCGTGCCGGCCATCGTCGAATTCGTCGACATCGCCGGCCTGGTGGCCGGTGCCAGCCAGGGCGAGGGCCTGGGCAACCAGTTCCTCAGCCACATCCGCGAGACCGACGCCATCGTCAACGTGGTGCGCTGCTTCGAGGACGACAACGTGATCCACGTGGCCGGCAAGGTCGACCCGATCTCCGACATCGAGGTGATCCAGACCGAGCTGTGCCTGGCCGACCTGTCCACCGTGGAGAAGAGCCTGCACCGCTATGTGAAGGCCGCGCGCAGCGGCAACGACAAGGAAGCCGCCGCCCTGGTCAAGGTGCTGGAGAAATGCCAGGCCGCGCTGGACCAGGCCAAGCCGGTGCGTGGCATCCCGTTCAGCAAGGAGGAACTGGTGATCCTCAAGCCGCTGTGCCTGATCACCGCCAAGCCGGCGATGTTCGTTGGCAACGTCTCCGAGACCGGCTTCGAGAACAACCCCTTCCTGGACCGGCTGAAGGACTACGCCGCCCAGCAGAACGCCCCGGTGGTGGCCATCTGCGCCAAGACCGAGGCCGAGCTGTCGGAGATGGAGGAAGAAGACCGCACGCTGTTCCTGGCCGAGATGGGCCAGACCGAGCCGGGCCTGAACCGTCTGATCCGCGCCGCCTTCAAGCTGCTGGGCCTGCAGACCTACTTCACCGCCGGGGTGAAGGAAGTGCGCGCCTGGACCATCCACGTCGGCGACACCGCGCCCCAGGCTGCCGGCGTGATCCACACCGACTTCGAGAAGGGCTTCATCCGCGCCCAGACCATCGCCTTCGACGACTTCGTCAAGTTCCAGGGCGAGCAGGGTGCCAAGGACGCCGGCAAGATGCGCGCCGAAGGCAAGGACTACGTCGTCAAGGACGGCGACGTGCTCAACTTCCTCTTCAGCGGGTGAGCAAGCTGCCACCGGCGCCGGCGACAGGGCCGCAGACCGGCGCCACCCCGGCCAGCGTGCAGTGGTTCCCGGGCCACATGCATGCCACGCGCAAGGCGATCGCCGCGCGCCTGCCCGAGATCGACGTGGTCATCGAGCTGCTGGATGCCCGCCTGCCCGGCAGCAGCAGCAACCCGCTGCTGGCCGAGATGACCGCGTCCAAGCCCAAGCTGAAGATCCTGAACAAGCAGGACCTGGCCGACCCCGCCATCACCACCCTGTGGCTGGCACACCTGCAAGCCCAGGACCAGACCCAGGCCCTGGCGCTGGACGCCGGCGAGGCCGCGCCGGCGCAGCGCCTGATCGCCGCCTGCCGGGCCCTGGTGCCCGGGCGCGGCGGCATGGTCAAGCCGGTGCGGGTGATGATCTGCGGCATCCCCAACGTGGGCAAGAGCACGCTGATCAACAGCCTGCTGGGCCAGCGCAGCGCCAAGACCGGCGACGAGCCCGGCATCACCAAGACCGAGCAGCGGCTGGCCCTGGCCAGCGATTTCGTGCTGTTCGACACCCCCGGCATGCTGTGGCCGCGCCAGGTGGTGCCCGAGGGTGGTGAGCACCTGGCCGCCAGCGGTGGCATCGGCCGCAATGCCTATGACGATGCCGAGGTGGCCCTGGCCCTGCTGGGCCGGGTGCGGCCGCGTTATGCCGATCGGCTGGCGGCCCGCTACAAGCTCAAGGATCTCGCCAGCACCAGCGACGAAGACCTGCTCAGCGCCATCGGCCGCCAGCGCGGCGGCCTGCTCAGCGGCGGGCGGGTGAACATGCAGAAGGCTGCCGAGATGGCCATCCACGACTTCCGCAGCGGCGCCTGGGGCCGCATCACGCTGGAGACGCCCGATGAGTTTGCGCAGTGGCAGGCCGCCGGCCTGGCGGCCGACAGCCAGCGCCAGGCGCACAAGGCACGGCGCCAGCGCGGCACGCCGCCGCAGCGCCAGCAGGACGGCGCGGCCGACGGCACGGCCGGCCATGCGCCCGAACCGCCGCCCGAGGCATGACCCTGCCACCCAGCCCGGATTGGTCCCGGTCAAGCCTAGCGGGGCCTGCTACGCGATGATGCCGACCAGCGCCGGTCTCGGCCAAGGGGGAAACATGCACACGGACGTGGGTGTGGGCGCAGCACCGGCGTTCGGCGGCTGAGAGGCATGGTGGCGCCCGATCCTCAGCGCGATGCGCCTGCTGGCGGCGGGCGCATGCTGCCGCTCAGCGCCTACCTGCAGCGGCTGATCTGGCTGAGCATGCTGCCGCTGCTGGCGGTGGCGCTGTACCTGGCCATCGACAGCGTGCAGCAGCTGCGCGCTGCCGACGAGCGCGCCAACGTGCAGCTGGCCGCCGAGATCGCGGCCGATCTGGACCAGTTCGTGCAGGTGCGCATGGACGCGCTGGCCGCGCTGTCGCGCTCGCCGCTGCTCGACACGCCGAGCACCCTGGCACAGTTCCACCGCGCGGCGCAATCGATCCAGCGCACCTTCGGCAGCGCAGTGATCCTGGCCGACGCCACCGGCCAGATGCTGCTGCACTCCGGCCAGGACTTCGGCAGCCCCCTGCCCGGGTTGCCGCCCCAGGCCGGTCAAGCCGCCGTGCCGCGTGCCCTGGCCAGCGGCCAGCCGTCGGCCGGTGACAGCTTCAGCGGCCCGCTCGACGGCGAGCGCCTGGTGGCGGTGGCCGTGCCGGTGCCGGCCCAGGCCCCAGGTGCCACGCCCAGCCGCGTGCTGCTGAGCCCCATCGAGACCCGGCAGCTGCAGGCCCTGTTGGAGCGTGTGCCGCTGCCACCGGGCTGGTCGGTGCGGGTGCTGGACAGCCAGCGCCAGCTGCTGGCGGCACGGCCGGCGCCGGCGCCAGCACCGGCAGCGGCCAGCGCCGCCGACCAGGCCGACACCGGCCCACGCCGCGAGCTGAGCTCGATGGTGGCCCCCTGGACCATCGTGCTGACCAGTTCGGCGGAGAGCCGTGCCGCACCGCTGTGGCACGCTGCGCGGGTGCTGGGCCTGGCCATCGTCGGCGCCACCCTGGCCGGCTGGCTGGCGGGCGGCCTGGCCAGCCGGCGCCTGGCACGCTCGGTGGCCAGGCTGGCCGATGCCTCGCCGGGGCCGGGGCCGGCCGAGCCCATCCGCGAGATTGCGCTGGCCCGGCAGCACCTGGCCGATGTGCTGCAGCAGCGCGCCCTGGCCGACAGTGCCACGCGCGCCAGCGAGGCCATCTTCCGCGCGGTGTTCAACGGCCTGCCCGATGCCGCCGTGCTGACCGACGGCCAGCGCCGCATCCAGCTGGTGAACCCGGCCTTCGAGGCCCAGTTCGGCCTGTCGGCGGCGGTGGCCGTGGGCAGCAGCACCAGCCAGCTGTATGCCGACGCCGACGACGACGCCACGGTGGGCCGGCGCCTGCTGGGCCAGGACGGCGAACATGCGCCGGTGGTGTACGAGATGCAGTACCGGCGCCAGGACGGCAGCTGCTTCTGGGCCGAGACCACCCTGGTGCGCCTGCTCGGTGCCGACGGCCAGCTGCACGGCATCTTCGGCCTGCACCGCGACATCAGCCAGCGCCGCGCGCTGCGGCAGACCCAGCAGCGCCAGCGCGAGGCCCTGGAGCAGCAGGTCTCGGCCCGCACCGCCGAGCTGCAGGCCGCCTTCGCCTCGCTGGCCGACAGTGCCCGCTTCAACCGCAACGTCACCGACAACCTGCCGGTGCGCATCACCTACTGGGACGCCGGCCTGCACTGCCGCTTCGCCAACCAGACCTTTCTGCAGTGGATAAACCGGCCGCTGGACAACGTGCTGGGCTGCACCCTGGCCGAGACCGTGGAGCGCTCCAAGCTGGACGGGTTGCTGCCGCACGCGCTCGCCGCGCTGCAGGGTCAGCGCCAGCAGTTCCGCTACAGCACCGCGCGTGGCGGCGCGCACGAGGTGCACCAGGTGATCTATGTGCCCGACCAGCACGAGGACGGCACGGTGCAGGGCTTCTTCGCGATGGGCTTCGACATCACCGCGCTGCAGCATGCCGAAACCGAGCTGCGCACGCTGAACACCGCGCTGGCCCAGGCACGTGACGAAGCCCAGGCCGCCACGCGGGCCAAGAGCGCCTTCCTGGCCAACATGAGCCACGAGATCCGCACACCGATGAACGCCATCATCGGCCTGAGCCACCTGATGCGCCGCGACACCCGCGACACCCTGCAGCGTGATCGCCTGGCCAAGATCGACGGCGCCGCCCGCCACCTGCTGCAGGTGATCAACGACATCCTGGACCTGTCCAAGATCGAGGCCGGCCGCATGACGCTGGAGGACATCGAGTTCCCGGTGGACCAGCTGGTGGCGCGGGCCTTCGAGATGGTCAGCGGCCCGGCAGGGGCCGCCGGGCTGGAGCTGATCGCCGACACCGACCACCTGCCCACCTGGCTGCGCGGCGACCCCACCCGGCTGGCCCAGGCGCTGATCAACCTGCTGTCCAACGCGGTGAAGTTCACCCCGCATGGCTGGGTGCGCCTGCGCGCCAGCGTGGTGGCCGAGGACCGGCAGCACCTGCAGGTGCGCTTCGAGGTGCAGGACACCGGCACCGGCATCCCGCCGGAGCGCCAGGCCACGCTGTTCAGCCCCTTCGAGCAAGGCGACAGCGCCACCACCCGGCGCCATGGCGGCACCGGCCTGGGCCTGGCCCTGACCCGCCACCTGGCCCAGCTGATGGGCGGCGAGGCCGGTCTGCACAGCCAGCCCGGCCGGGGCAGCACGTTCTGGTTCACCGCCTGGCTGGGCCGGGCCGAGCAGGCCGGCAACCGGGCCGCACCCATCCCGCTGGCGGGCCTGCGGGTGCTGCTGGTGGACGACCTGCCCGAGACGCTGGCGGTGCTGGGCGAGCAGCTGCAGACGCTGGGCCTGCAGGTCGATGCCCAGGCCAGTGGCAGTGCCGCGCTGCAGCAGCTCCAGGCCGAGGCGGCGGCCGGGCGGGCCTACGACGTGCTGCTGGTCGACTGGCGCATGCCGGCGCCCGACGGCATGGCCACGCTGCGGGCCATGCGCCAGCTGCTGGGCGCGGGCATGCCGCCCAGCATCGTGATGACGGCCTACAACGAGCCGGTGCTGTGGCAGCAGGCGCGCGCGGCGGGGGTGGACGCGGTGCTGGTCAAGCCCATCACCGCCTCGGCCCTGCACGACACCCTGGTGCAGCTGGCGCGGCGCCAGGGGGCGGCCCTGGCCATGCCACCCACCCTGCCCGGCGAGGCCGAGGCACAGGTGCTGCAGCGCCATGGTGGCCAGCGTGTGCTGCTGGCCGAGGACAACCCGGTCAACCGCGAGGTGGCCGAGGAACTGCTGGCCCGGGTGGGCCTGGTGGTGGAATGCGCCGACGACGGTGCCCGCGCCGTGGAGCTGGCACTGCAGCGCCGCTACGACCTGGTGCTGATGGACATGCAGATGCCGGTGCAGGACGGCCTGGCCGCCACCCGCGCCATCCGCCAGCGTGCCGGCACCGGCCTGCCCATCATCGCGATGACGGCCAACGCCTTTGCCGAGGACCGCGCGGCCTGCCTGGCCGCCGGCATGGACGACCACCTCGCCAAGCCGGTGAACCCCGAGCACCTCTACACCATGCTGCTGCGCTGGCTGCCGCTGCCCGAGGTGGCCGCCACCACCCACCCCACCAGCCCCGGGCCGGCGCCGGCAGCGCAGCCGCTGGCCGAGCGCCTGGGCCGCATCGACGGGCTGGATGCCGCCGGCGCCCTGGCCAACCTGGGCCAGGACCTGCCGCTCTACACCCGCCTGCTGCGGCGCTTTGCCGACACCTATGCCGCCGGCGCGGCCGGCCTGGCCAGCGGCAGCAACCCGGCGCGCTGGGCGGCCGAGTGCCATTCGCTGCGGGGCGCCTGCAGCGCCATCGGCGCGGTGGCGCTGGCCGCCCAGGCCGGCCAGCTGGAACAGACGCTGGCGCGCGGCGCCGACAAGGCCCCGCTGGCAGCCCAGGTGCAGCAGTTGCAGGCTGCTCTGACAGGCCTGGCGCAGCAGCTGGCCGCCGCCACCAGCGCCTGAGGGCGCAGACCCCATCGGGCGCAGGCCCCGCCGGCCCGGTGGCCCTGGCTGTCCCCGATGGGCAGGCCCGGGTGGCGCAGGCATGATGACCGGCGATGCCCTGACCCCGGAGACCGCCGCCCATGCCCACCAAGCCCGACCTGGCCAGCTACCGCGCCGCGCGCGATTTCCTGCTGGCCCACCGCAGCGACCTGGCCACCGCCCAGGCCGGCTTCCGCTGGCCCCGGCTGGCCCAGTTCAACTGGGCACTCGACCACTTCGACGACCTGGCGCGTGACAACCACGGCACCGCGCTGTGGATCGTGGCCGACGACGGCAGCGAGCAGAAGGTGACGTTTGCCGAGATGGCCGCCCGCAGCAACCGCGTGGCCAACTGGCTGGAAGGCCTGGGCGTGGCGCGTGGCGACCGGGTGCTGCTGATGCTGGGCAACGAGGTGCCGCTGTGGGAGCTGATGCTGGCCTGCATCAAGATCGGCGCGGTGATGATCCCGGCCACCCAGCTGCTGAGCCGCGACGACCTGATCGACCGCTTTGCACGTGGCCGGGTGCGGGCGGTGGTCACCACGGCGGCGCACACCGCCAAGTTCGACGGCCTGGACGCCCATGCGCCGGGCCCGGTGCTGCGCATCGTGGTGGGTGCAGCCGCCGATGGCAGCGCAGGCTGGACGCCCTATGCGGCGGCCGATGCCGCCAGCGCCGTCTACACCCCGAAGTGCCCCACCCGCCCCGACGAGCCGCTGCTGCTGTACTTCACCAGCGGCACCACGGCCAAGCCCAAGCTGGTGGAGCACACCCACACCAGCTACCCGGTGGGCCACCTGAGCACCATGTACTGGATCGGCCTGCAGCCCGGTGATGTGCACTGGAACATCTCGTCCCCGGGCTGGGCCAAGCATGCCTGGAGCTGCTTCTTTGCGCCCTGGATCGCCGGCGCCACCATCTTCATCGTCAACTACAACCGCTTCGAGGCGAAGCGGGTGCTGGACGTGCTGGTGGCCAAGCAGGTGACCACGCTGTGCGCCCCGCCCACGGTGTGGCGCATGCTGATCCAGGAGCAGCTGGGCGGCTGGCCCGTGAAGCTGCGCGAGCTGCTGAGCGCGGGCGAACCGCTGAACCCCGAGGTGATCGAGCAGGTGCGCAGCGCCTGGGGCCTGACCATCCGCGACGGCTTCGGCCAGACCGAGACCACCGCCCAGGTGGGCAACCCGCCCGGCCAGGCCATCAAGTTCGGCTCCATGGGCCGGCCCCTGCCCGGCTACCGCGTGGTGCTGCTCGACCCCGACGACAAGCCGGCCGAGGAAGGCGAGATCTCGCTGGACCTGGCCGATGCCCAGCTGGGCCGCCCCACCGGCCTGATGGTGGGCTATGCCGATTCCCCCGAGAAGACCGCCGAGGTGATGCGCGCCGGCCACTACCACACCGGTGACGTGGCACAGCGGGATGCCGACGGCTACATCACCTACGTGGGCCGGGCCGACGATGTGTTCAAGGCCAGCGACTACCGCATCAGCCCCTTCGAGCTGGAGAGCGTGCTGATCGAGCACCCGGCGGTGGCCGAGGCCGCGGTCGTGCCCTCACCCGACGCGCTGAAGCTGGCCGTGCCCAAGGCCTTCGTCACGCTCACCGCCGGCCATGTGGCCGACGAGGCCACGGCGCGCGCCATCCTGGCCTTCTGCCGCGAGAAGCTGGCGGCCTACAAGCGCATCCGCCGCATCCAGTTCACCGAGCTGCCCAAGACCATCAGCGGCAAGATCCGCCGGGTGGAGCTGCGCCGCGCCGAAGAAGCCCGCGCCATGCCGCCGGTGCCGGCGGCCGGTGAGTTCTTCGAGTAGCGGCGGGCGCCGCGGGTGGAGCTGCTGGGGTTCAGCGCCGGCCAGCTGGCCTGGATCGCCGCCACCGCCTTGCTGGCCTTCGTGGTGCGGGGGCTGTCGGGCTTCGGCTCGTCGATGCTGGGCATCGGCTCGCTGACCCTGCTGCTGCCGCCGCTGCAAGTGGTGCCGGCCTTTCTGGCGCTGGAGCTGCTGACCACCGCCCATCTGCTGCCCGGGGTGTGGCGGCAGGTGGACTGGCGCAGCCTGCGCTGGGTGATCGTGGGCTGCGCGCTGGCCACGCCGCTGGGCCTGACGGTGCTGGCCGGGCTGGATCCGAACCCGATGCGCCTGCTGGTGTCGCTCACCCTGCTGGGCATCGCCGGCCTGATGCTCAGCGGCCTGGCGCAGCGCTTCACGCCGCGCCAGACACCCGGGCCGGCCGGTGCGCTGGCCGCCGGCGCGGCATCTGGCCTGCTCAACGGTGCGGCCGGCATCGGCGGGCCACCGGCCATCGTCTTCTACTTCGCCACCACCGCTGCGGCCACCGGGCGGGCCTCGCTGATCGCCTACTTCCTGTTCACCGATGTCTGGGCCCTGGCCTGGGCCGGTGGTGCCGGGCTGCTGGACGCGGCCGCCTGGCCCCTGATCGTGGTGGCGCTGCCGTTCTCGCTGGCCGGCATCTGGCTGGGCCAGCGCCTCTACCTGCGGCTGGACGAGGCCCAGCTGCGGCGGCTGGTCTGGTGCCTGCTGGCCGGGCTGGGCGCGCTGGGCGTGGCCAGGGGCCTGGCACAGCTGCTGGCGGGCCCGGGCTGAGCAGGCCCGCCCGGCCTCAGTTCATCTGCGGGCGCAGCGTGTCCGACGTGGTGTGGGGCGTCAGCACCTCGTGCTCGCCCAGGCCGATGGGCTGGCCGGCGGCCACCGACGCGGCCATGGCCAGCAGACGCATCACGCTGCTGTCGGGCCCGTCCCACAGCTCGGCGGATTCGGGCTGCACACACAGCAGGGCCAGGTCGGGGTCGTCGGCGCCGTTGAACCAGGGCCGTGCCATCACCGTCCACAGCGCCTGCTTGCGCGCCGCGTCGTCCACCAGCCGTGCAGTGCCGACGATGGACACGAACAGGCTCTTGTCGGCATCGCTGAACGCCAGGTTGGCGGGCCGGGCATCGCTGCCGAGGTAGGGCGACAAGGCCCGCTGCGACACCAGCATCCACAGCGCACCGCTGCTGTCCATCTCCAGCGGGGTGAGCGGGCGGGCGTCGAGCCGGCCCTGGGCGTCGCGCAGCGTCAGCATGGCGGTGCGCTGGTCTTGCAGGCGCTCGCCCAGGCGCTGCATGTCGGGATGGCTTTGGTGCTGGATCTTCATCGTGGTCGTCCTTGCAGAATGGTGGGTGGGGCCAGGGGGCCCCGGTGTCTGCATGATCACCAGCCGGGCCCGGCCGCACAGTCGGCAGTGCACCTGGCAGCGGGTAGGACAGGTCCGGCAGTGCAGACTGGCGCGGGGTGTCCCGCACTGGACAGTGCTGCCCCGGGTTTGCGAGATTCCAACAATCCGTTTGTCGGACAAAGATCGCGCTCCGCAGACGGCGGGTGGATTCGGAGCGTGTGCATGCAAGCCCAGACGGGGGCCGAGGTGTTCCAGCGTGTGGTGGTCGAGCCGGCCTACAAGACGGTGTCGGCCGCCATCGAGCGCGCCATCCTCGATGGCGCCCTGCCCCCCGGTGCCGCCCTGCCCACCGAGCAGGAACTGGCCGAGCGCTTCGGCGTGCACCGCAGCACGGTGCGCGAGGCCATCCGCCAGGTCGAGCAGGAGGGCCTGCTGCAGCGGCGGGAGGGCCGGCGGCTGTTTGTCTGCCTGCCCGGTGTGCACGACCTGGCGCCACGCGCCACCCGGCTGCTGCTGCTGCACCAGACCACCTTCCAGGAACTGTGGGACGTGGCCCTGACGCTGGAGCCGCTGGCCGCCCGGCTGGCCGCGGCCCAGGCCACGGCCGACGACCTGGCCCAGCTGCAGGCCAACATCGACACCAGCGCGGCCGAGACCGGCCTGCCCGCCCTGGTGGCGCTGGACATGGAGTTCCACGCCCTGGTGGGCCGCGCCAGCCACAACCGCGCGCTGATGCTGGCGCGCGAGCCGGTGGGCCTGCTCTACAACCCCACGCTGCTGCAGATCTTTGCGCGCCTGCCCCAGGCCAGCGCCCGCAACCTGGCCGCCCACCACCACACGCTGGCCGCCCTGCGCGCCGGTGATGCCGACGCGGCGGCCGAGTGGACCCGCAAGCACATGGTCGATTTTCAACGCGGTTTCGCGATGGCCGGGCTCGACATGCGCGCGCCCATCGCCCAGCCGTCCTAATGCCCGATCCGGGCGACTTCCCAGGAGACACTCCATGACACGTTCCCCCACCCAGAAGTCTGCCCGCCGGGGCCTGGGCGCCCTGCGCCTGCTGGCTGCCGCCGCGGCGCTGTGCGCGGCCACCGGCGCCCAGGCGCAGGAGACCTTCAAGGTCGGCATCGTCAGCTTCCTCTCCGGCCAAGCGGCCGAGAGCTTCGGCATCCCGGCCGTCAACGGCGCCAAGGTGCTGCTGGACGCCTTCAACAAGGGCGCCGCGCCAGCGCCCTACAACAAGGTGGGCTTCGGCGGCATGAAGCTGGAGTTCGTCTACGTGGACGAAGCCGGCGGCGCCACCAAGCAGGTGCAGGAGCTCAAGACCCTGTACGACCGCGAGAAGGTGGACGCGGTGGTGGGCTACGTGAGCTCGGGCGACTGCCTGGCCGTGGCCCCGGCGGCCGAGGAGATGAAGAAGTTCCTGATCCTCTACGACTGCGGCACGCCGCGCATCTTCGAGGACGGCAAGTTCAACTACGTGTTCCGCACCGCCAGCCACGGCGCCATGGACAACGTGGCCCTGGCGCGCTACCTCAAGGCCAAGAACATCAAGGCCGAGAGCTTCAACATGATCAACCAGGACTATGCCTGGGGCCAGGATTCGAAGAAGGACTTCGCCGGCTCGATGGAGAAGCTGTTCCCCAACGCCAAGCCCGGCCAGGACCAGCTGCCCAAGTTCGGCGCCGGCCAGTACGGCACCGAGATATCGGCCCTGATGGCCAAGCCGGCCGACGTGACCCACAGCAGCCTGTGGGGCGGCGACCTGCAGGCCTTCATCCTGCAGTCGGCGCCACGCGGCCTGTTCAAGCGCACCCAGGTGCTGCTGTCGGCGGGCGACCACGTGCTGCCCGGCCTGGGCGACAAGATGCCCGACGGCGTGATCCTGGGTGCCCGCGGTGCCTATGGCCACATGTCGCCCAAGAGCGCGCTCAACGACTGGTGGTGGGACCTGTACAGCAAGGCCTACAACGTCTACCCGGTGCAAGCCCCTTACCGCATGGTGCAAAGCCTGCTGGGCCTGAAGCTGGCCGCCGAGAAGGCCATGGCCGCCAACGGCGGCAAGAAGCCCACCAGCGAGCAGCTGGCCGCCGCGCTGCGCAACTCGGAATGGGAGTCGCCCGCCGGCAAGATCAGGATGGCGCTGGGCGGTGGCCACCAGGCCATCCAGGACACCGCCATCGGCCGCACCAAGTACGACGCCGCCAAGAAGATGGTGATGATCGAGGACATCGTGCGTTTCCCGGCCGAATGCGTGAACCCGCCGGCCAACATGCAGGCCGAGGACTGGATCAAGGCAGGCTTCCCCGGCGCCAAAGGCTGTCCCTGATGGCCTGAATCTCCCTGCTGCGCGGGCCGATCTGGCGCCTGTGCTGCTCGCCGTACGGGTGTACGGCTGCGCTGCTCGACGCCACCTCGGCCCGCTCGCGACGGGATCTTCACAAGCCATCAGCCCTTCGACCACATGAAACATCGGAAGCCACGCCATGGCTGAGCTTGTCACCATCCTGATCGACGGCCTGACCTATGCGTCATGGCTGTTCATCGTCGCGCTCGGGCTCACGCTGGTGTTCGGCGTGCTCAAGATCCTGAACATCGCGCACGGCAGTTTCTATGCGCTGGGCGCCTATGGCGCGGCCACCTTCGTGGCCTGGTTCGCCAGCATGCAGTTCGCGCCCTGGCTGTCGCTGGTGGCCATGCTGCTGGCGGCGGTGGCCATCGCGGCCATCGTGGCACCGCTGACCGAGCGTGGCCTGCTGCGCTTCTTCTACGGCCGCGACGAGGTGCTGCTGGTGCTGACCACCAACGCCCTGTTCCTGATCATGGAAGACCTGACCAAGCTGATCTGGGGCGCCAACCCGTACTTCGTGTCCGAGCCCTACGCGCTGTTCGGCAACGTCGACATCGGCGTGCAGAGCTACGTGGGCTACGACTTCATGCTGGTGGGCCTGGCCATCACCGTGGGCCTGGCCGTGTGGTACGGGCTGAACCGCACCCGCCAGGGCAAGATCGTGCTGGCGGTGATCCACAGCCCCGAGGTGGCGGCCAGCATGGGCGTCAATGTCTCGCGGGTCTACATGGTGGCGTTTTCCATCGGCATCTTCCTGGCCGCACTGGGCGGCGCCTTCACCGCGCCGATGATCTCGGTGCAGCCGGGGGTGTCGGTGGGCGTGATCATCCTGTCCTTCGCGGTGGTGATCATCGGCGGCCTGGGCAGCATCGAGGGCGCTGCCATCGGCGCGCTGATCGTCGGCATGGCGCGCTCGGTGGCGGTGCACACCGCCCCGGTGGCCGAGCTGTTCGCCATCTACCTGGTGATGGCCGTGGTGCTGATGTTCCGGCCCGAAGGCCTGTTCCAGCGCATCCAAGCCCGAAAGATCTGACATGGCTGCAACCCTCTCTGCCAAGACGCCACAGGTCGCCGGCCCGGCCGCCAGCGGCGTCGGCCATGGCCGCACCGTGCTGCTGGGCCTGGCCTTCTGCGCCGCACTGTGCGTGGCCGGCCTGTTCGCGCCCAAGTGGCTCACCTTCCTGGTCACCATGGCCGCGGCCAACGGCCTGGTGTCACTGGGCATCGTGGGCCTGATGCGCGGCGGCGTGGTGCCCTTCGGCCAGGGCATGATGCTGGCGCTGGGCGGTTATGCCGCCGCGCTCAGCTTCAACCAGCTGGGCATCACCGACGTGCTGCTGCTCACGCTGGGCGGCGGCACGGTGGCGGCCCTGGTGGCCGCGCCCTTCGCGCCCCTGCTCTCACGCTACCGCGGCATCTTCTTCGCCATGCTCACGCTAGCGCTGTCGATGGTGCTCTACGGCCTGCTGATGAAGCTGACCATCCTGGGCGGCAGCGACGGCTTCAACGTCGGCCGCCCCACCTTGCTGGGCCAGAAGCTGCCCGACAGCCACAGCGGCTACATCATGTTCGTGGTGGCGGTGGTGCTGGCCACGGTGATGGCGCTGCTGGCGCGCATCTACTTCGACTCCACCCGCGGCCTGGTGACCCTGGCGGTGCGCGAGAACGAACTGCGGGTGGAGTACCTGGGTGGCTCGGTGCGCCAGGCCATGACCATCAACTTCATCCTGGCCGCCTTCTGCGGCGGCATGGGCGGTGCGCTGGCGGTGCTGGCGCTGGGCCACATCGAGCCCAACTTCAGCTTCTGGACGACCTCGGGCGAATTCGTCTTCGTCGCCATCCTGGCCGGCTGGCAGAGCGTGGCCGCGGTGTTCGTGGCCAGCACCGTGCTGGAGGTGGTGCGCAGCTTCTCCAGCGCCTATTTCCCCAACACCTGGCAGCTGGTGCTGGGCCTGTTCCTGCTGTTCGTGATCCGCTTCCTGCCCAAGGGCATCGGCTCGCTGTGGATGAAGGGGGACACACGATGACATTCCTTCTCGATGCCCAGGGACTGGAGAAGCGCTTCGGCGCGGTGGTGGCTGCCTCGGCCGTCAACATCAGCGTGCAGGTCGGCGAGCGGGTCAGCCTGATCGGCAGCAATGGCGCGGGCAAGACCACCTTCGTCAACATGATCACCGGCTACCTCAAGCCCGACCAGGGCCGCATCACCCTGGACGGCCAGGACATCACGCCGCTGGCACCACGCGCCATCACCCGCCTGGGCGTGGCGCGTTCGTTCCAGATCCCGCAGCTCTACGGCGACCTGACGGCGCTCGACAACATGCTGGTGGCCAATGCCTGCCACGACCAGAAACTCAGCTTCTGGCAGCCGGCGCGGCGGCCCGAGGCCATCGCCCGCGCCGAGCAGCTGCTGCAGCGCTTCGGCCTGATCGAGCACCGCGGCCGGCGGGTGGCCGAGCTGCCGGGTGGCGTGCGCAAGCTGCTGGACATCGCGATGGCGCTCACCGGCCACCCCAAGCTGCTGCTGCTGGACGAGCCCACCAGCGGCGTGTCGGCCGAGGAGAAGTTCCCGATGATGGCCACCATCATGGACGCGCTGGGCCAGGAGGTGAACACCACCGTGCTGTTCGTCGAGCACGACATGGACATCGTGGAACGCCATGCCAGCCGCGTCATCGCCTTCTACGCCGGGCGGGTGATCGCCGACGACGTGCCCGCCGTGGCCCTGGCCACCGACGACGTGCGCCGCTACGTCACCGGCGAACTGCTGGCCGAATGAGGGGGCCCCGCACATGCTGAAGATCGAGAACATCCACGTGTCCATCCAGTCGGTGGTGGCCCTGCGCGGGCTGTCGCTGACGGTGGCCAACGGCACCATGGTCGGCCTGATCGGCCGCAACGGTGCCGGCAAGACCACCACGCTGCGCACGGTGATGGGCCACCTCGCGCCCAGCCAGGGCAGCATCCACTTCGACGGCAAGGACCTGGCCACGCTGCCCAAGCACGAGCGGGCGGTGATGGGCATCGGCTACATGCCGGAAGACCGCGGCCTGGTGCCCGAGCTGACGGTGGAAGAGAACATCCTGGTGCCGGTGTGGGTGAACAAGTCGCTGCGGGTCGACCAGCGCCTGGGCCTGGTCTACCAGGTGCTGCCCGAGCTGAAGGAGATGAAGGACCGGCGCGCCCTGCTGCTGTCGGGCGGCCAGCAGAAGCTGGTGGCGCTGGCCCGCGCCCTGGCCGTGGGCACCCGCCTGCTGCTGCTGGACGAGCCCTTCGAAGGCGTGGCGCCGGCGCTGAGCAAGCGCCTGGGCGAGGTGATCGCCGGCCTCAAGGGCACCGAGGTGTCGGTGCTGGTCGCCCAGAGCGACCTCAACCATTCCCGCAAGCTGGTGGATGCGGAATTCGTCATCGAGCGGGGCGCGAATGTCGCGCCCGGCATGGCTGCGCACTGACATGAACATGCACAAGGCCTGGCAAGACTATCCCGTGCCCACCATGCGGCACGAAGCCTGGTTCGGCGACCGCATCGTGCCCACCTTCGTGCCCCGGCCCGGCAGCGTGTGGCAGCTGTTCGCCGACAGCGCCGGCCGCACGCCGCAGGCCGAGGCGCTGGTGTGCGGCGCGCAGCGCCTGTCCTATGCCGATGTCGACGCCGCCGCTGCGCGCCTCTCGGCCGGCCTGGCGGCGCAGGGCATCCGCGCCGGCGAGCGGGTGCTGCTGTTCATCGACAACCGGCCCGAGTTCGTGCTGGCCCTGCTGGCGCTGCAGCGCCTGGGCGCCATCGCCGTGCCGGTGGGCGTGCGCGAGCAGCGGCCCGGCCTGGCCTACATCGCCCGGCAATGCGGCGCGGCGGCCATCGTCATCGACGCCGACCTGGCCGAGCGTGCACCACGCGGCGACGAGGCCCCAGACCTGCGCCTGCACATCAGCGTGGGCGACGCGCCGGGCTGCCAGCCCTGGGCCGCGCTGCTGGCCTGCGCCGACGCGGCGCCGCCGGCCGCCACGCCCGCCGAGCACGACGTGGCGGTGATCCTCTACACCTCGGGCACCACCGGCCACCCCAAGGGCGCGATGCTGACGCATGCCAACATCGTGCACTCGGTGCTGCACTACCAGGCGGGCATGCGGCTGCACGCCGCCACACCCGGCACGGCGGCCGAGCGCTCGGCGCTGGCGGTGCCGGCCAGCCATGTCACCGGCCTGGTGGCGGTGATCCTGACCATGCTGCACCTGGGTGGCTGCGTGGTGGTGGTGCCGGCCTTCAAGGCCGACAGCTTCATCACGCTGCTGGCGACCGAGCGCATCAGCCACGCCATCATGGTGCCGGCCATGTACAACCTGTGCCTGATGCAGCCGGCCTTCGCCACGGCCGACCTGTCGGCCTGGCGCATCGGCGGCTACGGCGGCGCGCCGATGCCGGTGGCCACCATCGACGCCCTGGCCACCCGCCTGCCGGCACTGACCCTGCTCAACGCTTATGGCGCCACCGAGACCACCTCGCCGGTGACGCTGATGCCCAGCGGCCAGACCCGCGCCCATGGCGACACCGTGGGCGTGCCGCTGCCCGCGGCGCGGGTGAAGGTGATGGACGACAGCGGCCATGAGGTGCCCATCGGCGAGACCGGCGAGCTGTGGATCGCCGGGCCCATGGTGGTGCCCGGCTACTGGGCCAACCCCGAGGCCACGGGCAGCTCCTTCACCGCCGGCTACTGGCATTCGGGCGACCTGGGTTCGATCGACGCCGCAGGCTTCGTGCGGGTGTTCGACCGCAAGAAGGACATGCTCAACCGGGGTGGCTACAAGATCTACTCGGTCGAGGTCGAGAACGTGCTGATGGCCTGGCCCGGCATGGTGGAGGCGGCCATCGTCGGCAAGCCCTGCCCGGTGCTGGGCGAGCGGGTGCATGCCTTCGTGCATGTGGCGCCCGGCAGTGCGCTCGAGGGGGACGACGCCGCGCTGCGTGCCTTCTGCGCCGCCCGGCTGGCCGACTACAAGGTGCCGGAATCCATCACCTGGAGCGCGGCCGCACTGCCCCGCAACGCCAACGGCAAGCTGATGAAACGCCTGCTGCGCGAGCGCTTGCCGGCGGCCTGAACCGCAGCCCGCCGCCGGGCAAGCCGACAAAACGGCCGGTAACGTTGGGTAATACCGGCCCGCCGGCCGGATCCGAACACCTACCATCGGGGCTGTCGGCACACCCGCGCGAAAGCCGGGGTCGCAAAGTTCCCGGTCTACCGCCGGCCCTGCAGCGCAGGGCGGCCACGACAGCGGGGCCGCATGCAGATGGTCCGCCATCGGCCACAGGCTTCGCTGAACCGGTTTTTCATCGTTCAGCCTGAGCCCTCTGCATGCACAACGCCCAACGCACCCGCAACACCGCCACCACCGCAGGCCGTCCCGCACTGCACCCGCTGGCCCGGCTGGTGGCCCTGGCCGCCCTGTCGCTGGGCCTGGTTGCACCCACGCTGGCCCAGCGTGCCCCCGAGCAGGCGCGTGTGCCGCACCGCGAGAAGGGTGCCTTCCCGCAGTTCAACCTGGCCGAGCATGGTGTGCGTGGCCAGCGCGCGGTCGACCAGCTGGGCGAGCGCCTGCCCGAACTGGCCGCCTGGTATGGCAAGTCGGCGGATGAGTTCAAGGCCCAGTTGCTGGCCGACCGCAGCTGGCGGCTGGACAAGCGTGGCCGGGTCTTCATCGTCGAGGAGATGGACCGCCCGCTGCCGGCCACCACCGCCGCCGCCAGCGCCGCCACCACCGGCCTGCTGGACGGCACGCTGGCCCCGCTGGACCAGACCTTCCTGCTGCACAGCAAGCCCGGCGCGCAGCGCACCATCTACCTGAACTTCAAGGGCGCCACGCTGAGCGGCACAGCCTGGAACAGCAGCGGCACCACCATCAACGCCCTGCCGTTCGACCTGGACAGCATCCCCTACAGCTTCAACACCACCGAACTGCAGCGCATCCAGGCCATCTGGCAGCGTGTGGCCGAGGACTACGCGCCCTTCGACGTCAACGTCACCACCGAGGCGCCGGCGGCCGACGCGCTGAACCGGTCCAGCAGCACCGATGCCGTGTACGGCACCACGGTGCTGATCACCAACAGCAACGGCGTCTACAACTGCAGCTGCGGCGGCGTGGCCTACCTGGGCGTGTTCGACGACACCAGCACGGTCTACAAGCCCGCCCTGGTGTTCTACAACCAGCTCGGCGGCGGCAACGAGAAGTACGTGGCCGAGGCCATCTCGCACGAAGCCGGCCACAACATGGGCCTGGGCCACGACGGCACGGCCACCGTGGGCTACTACCAGGGCCACGGCAGCGGCGCCACGGGCTGGGCGTCGATCATGGGCGTGGGCTACTACCAGCAACTGGTGCAGTGGAGCAAGGGCGAGTACAGCGGCGCCAACAACACCCAGGACGACTACGCGGTGATGCAGAGCAACGGCCTGCCGCTGCGCGCCGACGACCACGGTGGCACCGCCGCCACCGCCACGGTGCTCGGCGGCAGCAGCGCAGGCGGCCTGAGCACGCTGGCCGCGCAGGGCGTGATCGAGCGCCCCGGCGACGTGGACATGTTCAGCTTCGCCGCCGGCGCCGGCTCGGCCAGCTTCACGGTGAGCCCCGCGGTGCGCTCACCCAACCTCGACGCCCTGGTCACGCTGCGCAACAGCAGCGGCGCCACGCTGCTGACGGTCAACCCCGCCGATGCGACCAACGCCAGTTTCAGCGCCACCCTGCCTGCCGCCGGCACCTACACCTTGTCGGTGCAGGGCACCGGCAAGGGCGACCCGCTGACCACCGGCTACACCAGCTACGGCAGCCTGGGCCAGTACGCCGTGGCCGCCACCGTGCCGGCACCGGGCAGCCTGGCGCCCACGGCGGTGATCAGCGCGTCCACGCTGCGTGGCACGGCTCCGCTGACGGTGTCCTACAACGGCACCGGCTCCAGCGATGCCGACGGCAGCGTGGTGGGCTGGGCCTGGAGCTTCAGCGAAGGCGGCAGCGCCAGCGGCACCAGCACCGCCCGCACCTACACCGTGCCCGGCACCTACAGCACCGTGCTGCGCGTGACCGACAACGCCGGCCTCAGCGCCAGCAGCACCGTCACGGTGACGGTGGATGCGCCGGTGGTGGTGCTGGCCATGCGCGTGGCCGACATCGGCATGGGCCTGACGGTGGCACGCAACGGCGCGGCAACGGCCAGCGCCCTGGTGAAGGTGGTCGATGCCGGCGGCCTGCCGGTGGCGGGTGCCAGCGTCGGCGGCCAGTGGAGCGGCCTGGTCGCGCGCACCAGCACCGCCACCACCGACGCCAGCGGCGTGGCCCGGTTCACCTCGCCCAGCAGCAAGTCCAGCGGCAGCTTCCGCTTCGCCGTCACCGGCGTCAGCCGCACGGGCTACAGCTACGCGCCGCTGACCAACACCGAGACCAGCGACAGCATCGTGCGCTGACAGCCGGCCGTTGCCGGGTGGTGGCCCGGCCGGCCGGTCACGGCCGGGCCCTAAGATCCGGCCATGACCCGCGCCGACGCCATGGGCCTGCTGCTGGCCTTCATCGCCCGTTTGATCACCGGCGCACAAGGCCACTGGAAGGGCTGCCCGCCCAAGGCCGAGCAGCGCATCTACTTCGCCAACCACCAGAGCCACCTGGACTGGGTGCTGATCTGGGCCGCCCTGCCGCGTGAGCTGCGCGCCAGCACCCGGCCCATCGCCGCACGCGACTACTGGACGGCCGGCCGCTTCAAGCACTGGCTGACACGCGAGGTGTTCAACGCGGTGTACGTGTCCAGGCAGCGCAGCGACGACCAGGACCCGCTGGAACCGCTGGTGGACGCCCTGCGCAACGGCGATTCGCTGGTGATCTTTCCCGAAGGCACACGCAGCAACCTGGGCCTGCCCCAGCCCTTCAAGAGCGGGCTCTACCACCTGGCCCAGCAGTTTCCGCAGGTGCAGCTGATCCCGGCCTGGATCGACAACGTGCAGCGGGTGATGCCCAAGGGCGAGGTGGTGCCGGTGCCCATCCTCTGCACCGTCACCTTCGGCGCACCGCTGCTGCTGGCCGAGGGCGAGGACAAGCGCGACTTCCTGGCCCGGGCGCGCGCCGCGGTGGTGGCGCTGCAACCGGTGGAATCGCAGTTGCAGGCCGCCGCACCATGAGCGCCGGGGCTGCGCGCCGCGCGGGGGCGCGGCGATGAACGCGCTGCGCGCCTGGAGCGCCGACCAGCAGGTGGCGCTGCTGTTCGTGGTGCTGTTCGGCCTGCTGCTGCTCGCCAGCGGTGCGGCGGCCCTGCTGGCGCTGCGCGAGCGCATCGGCGCCCAGCAGGACCGCGACGAGCACCTGCGCCGCGAGCTGGGCGCTGTGTGGGTGGGTGCGGTGCTGTTCTGGGCCGCCTGGGTGTCGGGGCCGGCCGGCGCCACCGTGCTGTTCGGCGTGGTCTCGTTCCTGGCGCTGCGTGAATACGTCACCCTGGTCAAGACCCGCCGCGGCGACCACCGCAGCCTGCTGCTGGCCTTCTTCGTGGTGCTGCCCATCCAGTCGGTGCTGGTGGCCAACCGCAACTTCGACCTGTTCTCGGTCTTCATCCCGGTCTATGTGTTCCTGGCCATCCCGGTGGTGAGCGCACTGGCTGGCGACCCGCACCGCTTCCTGGAGCGCAACGCCAAGATCCAGTGGGGCATCATGGTCTGCGTCTACGGGCTCAGCCATGCACCGGCCCTGGTGCTGCTGGACGTGCCCCAGCACCGCGGGCGCGGCGCCTTCCTGCTGTTCTTCCTGGTGGTGGTGGCCACCGGCGCGCAGCTCGCCCAGGCGGCCGCCAGCCGGCGCCTGCGCCGCCGGCCGGTGGCGCGCCACATCGACCGCAACTTCTCGCTGCGCGCCTGGGGCCTGGGCATCGCCGCCGGTGCCCTGCTGGGCGCGGCGCTGTTCTGGGTCACGCCGTTCAAGGCCGGCCAGGCCCTGGCCATGGGGGCCATCGCGGCGGCGGCAGGCACGCTGGGCGAGTTCGTGATGCGCGCGCTCAAGCGGGATGCCGGTGTGCGCTTCTGGGGCAACACCAGCTCGGTGACCGGCGCCGTGGGCCTGCTCGACCGGGTGGCGCCGCTGTGCTTTGCGGCGCCGGTGTTCTTCCATTCGGTGCGCTGGTACTTCCAGCTCAAGCCGTGAACGCAGGGCGCGGCGGGGCCGGGGCCTAACATGGCGCCATGACTCCTGCTCCCGCATGCGCATCCTCGGCATAGACCCCGGCCTGCAACGCACCGGCTTCGGTGTGGTCGACATCGACGGTGCCCGCCTCAGCTACGTGGCCAGCGGCACCATCAGCACGCTGGAGGTGGCGCGTGGCAACCTGCCGGCGCGGCTGAAGGTCATCTACGACGGCGTGGCCGAGGTCAAGCGCCGCTACACGCCCGAGGCGGCGTCGGTGGAGATCGTGTTCGTCAACGTCAACCCGCAGAGCACCCTGCTGCTGGGCCAGGCACGCGGCGCGGCGCTGGCGGCGCTGGTCAGCGACGACCTGCCGGTGGCCGAATACACCGCGCTGCAGATGAAGAAGGCCATCGTCGGCCATGGCCTGGCCAGCAAGAACCAGGTGCAGGAGATGGTGATGCGCCTGCTGCAGCTGCCCGGCCTGCCCGGCAAGGACGCCGCCGATGCCCTGGGCCTGGCCATCATCCATGCCCATGCCGCACGCCATTTCGAAGCCATGGGCGGCGCCAACCAGCGCCGCAGCCATGCCCAGTACAAGGCCGGCCGCACCTATTGAGCCCGGCCCACCGCACCACCGTTGAAAGGACCACCATGCATCCCACCACCCGCCGACTGGCCGCCACCGCTGTGCTGATGGCCACCACGCTGTGCGCACACGCCGCCGACACACCCACCCCGACCGGCGCGCCCGGCACGGCCACCCGGGCGCCGGCCGCCGATGCCCTGGGGCCGGCGCGCGAGAAGGTCGCTGCCAAGGAGTGGGCCGCCGCGGTGGACGCCCTGATGCTGGTGCGCAACGACAGCAATGCCGACTGGCACAACCTGATGGGCCTGGCGCTGCGCAACCTGCCGGCGGCCGACTTCGCGGTGGCCGAATTCCACTATGCCGAGGCCCTGCGCATCAACCCGGCGCACCGCGGCGCGATGGAGTACTTGGGTGAGCTCTACCTGCAGACCGGCAGGCGGGCCCAGGCCGAGGCGCAGCTGGCGGCGCTGGCCAGGGCCTGCCCTGCGGGCTGCCCCGAACTCAGCGACCTCAAGGCCGCACTGGCCAAGGCCAGGCCCTGAGGCGGGCCGCTACCAGAACAGCATCACGCCCTGGATCACCTTGGTGAAGATGGCGATGTCGAAGGTGCCCAGGAACACCACCACCGCCCAGTGGTAGAAGGCCTTGGCCCGGGCCAGGGGCACCGGCTCGCCGGTGGCCAGGTGCAGCGCGAAGAAGAGGGCAGCGGGCAGTGCGGTCAGCGCCAGCAGCACCCCGCCCACCCAGAACAGCAATGTCATGGGGCCAAGGCTACAGCATCAGCGCCAGGCGCTCGAGGATCAGCACGCCAAAAAAGCCCAGCGCGGCCAGCAGGGCCCATTTCAGCACCAGGATGCCGCGCCGGCGCCACACCACCTGGCCGGTGCCGATGCTCATGGCGAAACACAGCACGCTGGCCAGCAGCAGCAGGCCGAAGACGAGGCGGAAGATCAGCATGGTGGGTGGGGTGCAGCAGGCGGGCCGGACTCACCAGGCCGGCGCCAGTTCGGCAAAGCCGGGTGGCGCCAGCTTCTCGTCCTGGAAGCTGACCAGTTCCCAGGCCTCGGGGCGCGACAGCAGTTCACGCAGCAGCAGGTTGTTCAGCGCGTGGCCGCTCTTGAAGGCCGTGTAGTGGGCCAGCATGGGGTGGCCGGCGTTGTACAGGTCGCCGATGGCATCCAGGATCTTGTGCTTGGCGAATTCATCGTCGTAGCGCAGGCCGTCGGCGTTCAGCACCCGGCTGTCGTCGACCACGATGGCGTTGTCCATGCTGCCGCCCAGGGTGAGCCCGCGTGAGCGCATCGCCTCCACGTCCTTGGTGAAGCCGAAGGTGCGGGCGCGTGCGATGTCGCGCTTGTAGCGGCCCGAGCCCATGTCGAAGCTGACACGCTGGCCGGTGGCGTCCACCGCCGGGTGGTCGAAATCGATCTCGAAGCTGAGCTTGAAGCCGTGGAAGGGCTCCAGCCGGGCCCACATCAGGCGCTTGCCCTCGCCCTGGCGCACTTCCACGGTCTGCTTCACCCGCAGGAACTTCTTGGGCGCGTCCTGCAGCGCGATGCCCGCGCTCTGCAGCAGGAAGACGAAGCTGGCGGCCGAGCCGTCGAGGATGGGCACTTCATCGGCCGTGATGTCGACCTGCAGGTTGTCGATGCCCAGCCCGCAGCAGGCGCTCATGAAGTGCTCGATGGTCTGCACCTTGGGCGCACCGGGGTCGCCGCCGGCCGAGATGGTGCTGGCCATGCGGGTGTCGCTGACGGAATCGAAGCGCACCGGGATCTCCACCGGCACCGCCAGGTCGACCCGGCGGAAGACGATGCCGGTGTCGGGCGGCGCCGGGCGCAGCGTCAGCTCCACCTTCTGGCCGCTGTGCATGCCCACGCCCACGGCGCGGGTGATGGATCGGAGGGTGCGTTGCTGCAGCATGTGCCCGGATTGTCCCGCAGATCGCCAGGCCTGGCGCCAGCCGCTGTGCCGGCCGCCCACCCAGTGCTGCACCAGCCGGGAACAGTCGGCGCCAGCGCATGCGGGAAAACCGCCGCACACCCTCCCCAGCGCCCATGCAAGATGGACGCAAGAACAACCCCGGCGCGGCGCGCCGATCCCCCAGGCAGGAGACAGCGATGAGCGATTCCAAGGCAGCAGCGGGCGGCGGGCATGCCGCCGAGGTGGACGTGGTGGTGGTGGGTGCCGGCTTCTCGGGCCTGTACCTGCTGCACAAGCTGCGCGGGCTGGGCTTCAGCGTGCAGGTGCTGGAGACCGCCGACGACGTGGGCGGCACCTGGTACTGGAACCGCTACCCCGGTGCCCGCTGCGACATCCCCACCACCGACTACACCTTCAGCTTCGACCCCGCGCTGGAACAGGCCTGGACCTGGTCGGAGAAGTACGCCACCCAGCCCGAGATCCTGCGGTATGCGCAATTCGTCGCCGAGCGCTACGACCTGCGGCGCGACATCCGCTTCAACACCAAGGTCGAAGCGGCGCACTGGGACAGCGCCACCGGCCGCTGGCGCATCCGCACCAGCACCGACGCCAAGCTCAGCGCGCAGCACCTGGTCATGGCCAGCGGCTGCCTGTCGGTGCCCAAGGAGCCCGACATCCCCGGCGCCGGCCGCTTCCAGGGCGCCGTGTATTCCACCGGCCGCTGGCCGCACCAGGGCGTGGATTTCACCGGCCAGCGGGTGGCGGTGATCGGCACCGGCTCGTCGGGCATCCAGAGCATCCCGCTGATCGCCCAGCAGGCGGCGCAGCTCACGGTTTTCCAGCGCACGCCCAACTACTCCATCCCCGCGGGCAACGGGCCGGTGGCGCGGGAGCGCCGCGCGCCGCTGGAGGCCGACCGCGACGCCTACCGCCTGGCGGCCAAGTGGTCACGCGCTGGCGTGCCCAGCGAGCCCACCCAGATCTACGGCCGCTACAGCACCCCCGACGTGCACACCGAGCGCTTCGAGGCGGCCTGGAAGACCGGCGAGCTGATCCCCATCCTCGGCACCTTTGCCGACCAGATCCTGTTCCCTGATTCCAACAACATCGTGGCCGGCAAGGTGCGCGAGAAGATCCGCGCCGTGGTGCAAGACCCCGAGACGGCCGAGTTGCTGTGCCCCAAGGACCACCACTTCGGCACCAAGCGCCCCTGCCTGGACACCGGCTACTACCAGACCTTCAACCGGCCCAACGTGCGCCTGGTGGATCTGCGCACGCGGCCGATCACCAGCATCACCGAGACCGGCATCGACTTCGGCGGTGAATCGATGACCTTCGACGCCATCGTCTACGCCACCGGCTTCGACGCGATGACCGGCGCCATCGTGGCGGTGGACATCACCGGTCGCGACGGCCTCACGCTGAAGCAGAAATGGGCCGCCGGCCCCATCACCTACCTGGGCTTGATGTCGGTGGGCTTCCCCAACTTCTTCACCATCACCGGGCCGGGCAGCCCGTCGGTGCTGTCGAACATGATGGTCTCCATCGAGCAGCATGTGGACTGGGTGAGCGACTGCCTGGTGCGCCTGCGCCAGGATGGCCTGGGCACCATCGAGCCCACGCCCGAGGCCGAGGCCGGCTGGATGGTGCACAACAACGACTGCGCGGCCATCACCCTGTTCCCCAGCGCCGACAGCTGGTACATGGGCGCCAACGTGCCGGGCAAGCCGCGGGTGTTCCTGCCCTACGTGGGCGGGGTGGACGCCTACCGCAAGGCCTGCGACGAGGTGGTGGCCCGGGGCGACCTGGGCCTGCGCCGCAGCGGCCCGGGCGGGGAGCGCTGCAACAACGGCGTGGTGCGCCAGCTGCAGCCCGACGTGGCCATGGTGCTGGACATGCTCGCGGCGATGAACCTGCCCACCTTCGACAGCATGCCGCCGCAGGCCGCGCGCGACTTCCTGGCCCAGCTCAACGCCGCCCGTCCACCCGGCCCGGCGGTGGGCGAGGTGAAGGACGGCACGCTGCCCGGTGCGGCCGGTGCGCTGAACTACCGGCTGTACCGCCCGGCCACGCCCGGCCCCCACCCGGTGGTCGTGTACTACCACGGCGGCGGCTGGGTGCTGGGCAGCCACGACAGCGACGACCCGCTGCTGCGCGACCTGTGTGTGCGCAGCGGCTGCCTGATCGTCTCGGTCGACTACCGGCACGGGCCCGAGGCCCGCTTCCCGGCCGCGGTGGACGACGCCATGGCAGCGCTGCGCTGGGTCTCGGCGCATGCACAAGCACTGGGTGGTGCGCCCGGCCCGGTGGCCGTGGCCGGATGGAGCGCAGGTGGCAACCAGGCGGCGGTGGTGTGCCAGCTGGCGCGCGACCAGGGCGGCCCGGCCATCGCCGGGCAGCTGCTGCTGACGCCGGTGACCGACGGCCGCATGGACACCGCCTCCTACCGCGAGAACGCCGAAGGCTATGTGCTGACCGCGCCGCTGATGCAGTGGTTCTTCGGCCACTACGCCGACGAAGCCGACCGCGCCGACCCGCGCATCGCGCCGCTGCGTGCGGCCAGCCTGGCCAGCCTGCCGCCGGCCTGCATCGTCACCTGCCAGTTCGACCCGCTGCGCGACGAGGGCGTGGCCTATGCCAAGGCCCTGGCCGCCGCCGGCAACCGGGTGCAGCACATCCCGGCGCGTGGCCACACCCACACCTCGCTGAGCATGGTCGACGTGGTGGTCTCGGGCGAGCCGGTGCGCGCCGAGATGGCCGCCGCCCTGCGCGGCTTCTTCCACCTGGCCGCGCTGCCGGCCTGATGCCCATGCAACGGCCCTCCGATCCCACGCTGGACCAGCTCGCCGCCCTGGTGCCCGATGGCGCCAGCCTCACGCTGAACAAGGGCGACGAGCCCGACGTGCCCATGGCCCTGGGCAAGGCGCTGATCCGCCGCGGGGTGCGTGGCCTGCACCTCATCACCCTGCCCACCGCCGCCTTCCCGGCCAGCGGCATGCTGGTCGATCTGCTGATCGGCGCAGGCTGCGTGGCCAGCGTGGAGACCTCGGGCATCTCGTTGCACGAGCTGGGCCCGGCACCGCGCTTCAGCGCCGCGGTGAAGGCCGGCACGCTGCAGGTGCTGGACGCCACCTGCCCGGCCGTCTATGCCGGCCTGCAGGCCGGGGCCAAGGGCCAGCCCTTCGCCCCGCTGCGGGGGCTGATCGGCTCCGACCTGCTGCGCCACCGCCCCGACTACAAGACCATCCCCAACCCGATGGCGGCCGCGGGCGCCGCGCCCGACCCCATCGTGGTGGTGCCGGCCATCAACGCCGACATCGCCCTGTTCCACGCCGCCAAGGCCGACGCCGAGGGCAATGTGTGGATCGGCCGCGACCGCGACCGCCTGCTGGCCGCCCATGCCGCCAACACCGTGCTGGTCACCGTGGAGCAGCGGGTGCCCGGCTGCTTCTTCGACGACGAGGCCCTGGCCGCCGGCACCATCCCCGCGGCCTGCATCACCGCCCTGGCGGTGGTGCCCGGTGGCTGCTGGCCCATGGGCCTGGACGGCCGCTGCGACCTGGAGGCGGTGCGCCGCTACCAGCAGGCCGCACGCAGCGATGCCGGCTTTGCCGACTACCTGCGCAGCGAGGTGCTGGCCGGCTTGGTGCCTGCATGACGCGCACCGACGACACCTCCCTCCGCACCGAAGAGCTGTACGCCAATGCCATGGCCGACCTGCTGGGCGGCGTGCGCCAGGTGGCGGTGGGCATGCTCTCGCCCATCCCGGGCGCCGGCGCCTTGCTGGCGCGTGAACTGAGCGGCCAGTCTGGCGGCCCGCCCATGCGGGTGAGCATCCTGGGCAGCCGGGCCCACAACCGCTTCACCAACGGTGGTGCCGAGCTGTTCGACCGGGCGGGCCGCGGCGCCATCGACGCCTTCTTCCTGAGCGGCGGGCAGATCGACGGCCAGGCCAACATCAACCTGGTGGGCACCGGCGACTACCCCCACACCGAGGTGCGCTGGTCGGGCTCGTTCGGCTCGGCCTACCTGTACTTCGTGGTGCCGCGGGTGGTGCTGTTCCGCTGGGAGCACAGCCGCCGCACGCTGGTGGACCGCGTGGATTTCATCAGCGCCCCCGGCCGGTCCGAACCCGGTGTGCACCGCCCCGGCGGGCCGGTGGCGCTGATCACCAACCTCTGCCTGTTCCGCTGGCAGCGCGAGGCGGGGCGCTTTGCGCTGCAGAGCATCCACCCCGGCCACAGCCTGGAAGAGGTGCGCGACCAGACCGGCTTTCACTTCGATGCACCGGCGCGGGTGCCCACCACGCCGGCACCCGATGCCACGCGCCTGGCGCTGCTGCGGGGCACGGTGGCCCACCAGATTGCCGATGTGTACCCGGGGTTTGCGCAGCAGGTGTTCGGCGTGCAGCGTGCCACCAGCGCCGGTTGAAGGCCGGCCTCAGCCGCGCGCCAGGGCCCGGGCCAGGGCCGGCCGGGCATGGCAGGCGTCGGCCCAGCGCTGCACGTTGGCATGCTCGGCGACGCTGAAGCCGATGTTCTTCATCAGGTGCATCACGCCGGCCAGGTTCAGGTCGGCCACGCTGAACGCGTCGCCCAGCAGCCAGGCGCGGCCGGCCAGCGCCGCGTCCAGCACCCGCAGCGGGCGCTGCAGGCCGCGGGTGGCACGTTCCACCACCTTGGGGTCGCGCTTCTCCTCGGGTGTGAACAGCTTCTGCACCACGATCTGCATCTGCAGCGGCTCGATCTCGCTGATGGCCCACACGCTCCACTGCCAGGCGCGTGCCTCGTCGGCCGGGTTGCCGGGGTAGAGCGCGCCGCCGTAGCGCTTGGCCAGGTAGAGGTTGATGGCCATCGATTCGAACAGCGTCAGCTCCCCATCCACCAGGGCCGGGATGCGGCCGTTGGGGTTGATGGCCAGGTAGTCGGCGGCCTTGGACTCGGGCCCGAAGCCGGTGGGCACATGCTGGTAGGGGATGCCGGTTTCTTCGATGCCCCAGACCGCACGCAGCGCGCGCGATTTGGAGGTGCCGTACAGGATGGGGGTGGATGCCATGGCGTTGTGCGTGACGGCCACCACCTCAGGCCTTGGCCAGGCCGGCCTTGATCAGCAGCGGCTTCACGCTGTTGAAATAGCCCTCGGCAAAGGCGCGGTATTCGGTGGGGTTGCGCTTCCAGGGCACCTGGATGTAGCGGCCCAGCAGCTCCAGCGTGGCGGGGTCGTTGTTGGCCTCGTTGAAGGCCTCGTACAGACTTTGCACGATGGCCGGCGGCAGATCCTTCGGGCCCACCAGGCCATAGGGGCTCTGGCCCACGGCATCGACGTTGCGCTCGCGCAGCGTGGGCACGTTGGGGTACTTGGGCAGGCGCTGCTCGGTCACCATGGCCAGGATGCGGCAGCGGCCGTCGTCGACGAACGGGCCCCACTGCGAGGCATCGGCCAGGAAATCGATCTGCCCCGCGATCAGGGCCTGCATCCACTCGGCGCCGCCCTTGTAGGGGATGTGGGTGAACTTCGAACCCACCTTCTGCTCGATCTCGATCATCATCAAATGGCCCGAGCCACCGATGCCGCTGGTGCCGTAGGTGTGCTTCTCGGGGTTGGCCTTGCCGGCGGCAAACAGGTCTTCCACCGTCTTCCAGGGTGAATCGGCACGCACCACCAGGGCGAAGGTGTACGACGACAGGCCGGTGATGAAGCTGAAGTCACGCGTGGGGTGCCAGTTCACCTGCTGGTAGTGCGGGTAGCGCAGGCTGTTGATGGTGTAGACGGCCAGGGTGTGGCCATCGGGCTTGGCGCTCATCAGCGCGGCCGGGGCCAGGGTGCCGGCCGCACCGGCGCGGGCCTCCACCAGCACCTGCTGGCCCAGCACCTTGCCCACCTTCTCGCCCACCAGGCGCATGTGCAGGTCGGTGATGCCACCCACGGCAAACGGGTTGTAGATGGTGATGGGGCGGTCGGGCTTCCAGCGCGGTGCGGGGCTGGTCTGGGCCAGGGCCAGGCCGGGGGCGGCGAGCAGGGTGCCGAGGCCGGCAGACAGGGCGCGGCGGCGGGGATCGGGGAGGGGGTGGGTCATGCGGAGAATCTCCAGGTTGCACTGGCCGCCATCTGACCAGCCCGGCGGCCCGTCCACCATGGGGGATGACCAGCAAAGCCGCCGGCCCGCGGCGGTGTTGCGCGGCGCGTGTCGCGCAGGTGACCGAAGTTCCCGGGCCGCCGCAGGCATGAAGGCCGGCCCGGCCCCAACAATGGCCTGCACCGGCCCACCACCTCCGCCCACCATGTCCCTGCCCGCCCCCACCCCGCTCCCCTGGTACCAGCCCGTTGCCGATGAGGTGCAGCTGTTCGAGGCCGCCTGGGCCGCGCGCCTGCCGGTGCTGCTGAAGGGGCCCACCGGCTGCGGCAAGACCCGCTTCGTCGAGCACATGGCCGCGCGTGTGCTGTCGGCCCGCACCGGGGGCAGCGGTGTGCCCCTGGTCACCGTCTCCTGCCATGAAGACCTGACCGCGAACGACCTGGTGGGCCGCCACCTGCTGCTGCACGACCAGACGGTGTGGACCGACGGCCCGCTGACGCAGGCGGTGCGCAGCGGCGCCATCTGCTACCTGGACGAGATCGTCGAGGCACGGCGCGACACCACGGTGGTGCTGCACTCGCTGGCCGACCACCGCCGTGTGCTGCCGATCGAGAAGACCGGCGAGCAGGTGCAGGCCGCCGCCGATTTCCTGCTGGTGGTCTCGTACAACCCGGGCTACCAGACCCTGCTCAAGGACCTGAAGCCCTCCACCCGCCAGCGCTTCGTGAGCCTGGTCTTCGACTACCCGCCACCGGCGCTGGAAGCGCTGATCGTGGCGCACGAGAGTGGCGTCGATGCCGACCTGGCCGGCCGGCTCACCGGCATCGCCCAGCGCCTGCGTGCACTGCAGGCCCAGGGCCTGGGCGACGGCGTCAGCACCCGCGCCCTGATCCACGCCGCCCTGCTGACCAGCCGCGGCATCAACCCGCGCCGCGCCTGCGCCGTGGCGCTGGCCGACGCCCTGGGCGACGACCCCGAACTGGCGCTGGCGGCGCGGGAGGTGATCGACGTGTTGCTGCCGTGAACCCGCAGCCACCCCCCACTGCCGGCGGCGTGGGCAGCCTGCTGGCCCTGCTCGCCGCCGCACTGGAGGCCCCCGGCCTGCAGCTGCATGCACAGGCCGGCGCCAACCGCTGGCGGGGGCCGCTGGGCCAGGCCGCCGTGCTGCCGCTGCAGGCCGGCCAGCCGCACCGCCACCAGCGCTTGCAGCTGCTGCGCCGTGTGCTGGATCTGCAGGCGGGTGGCCGCTGGGGCCCGGGCATGGCCGACCCGCTGGCGGGCCTGGCCCGGTCCGCCCTGCTGCGCCGCCTGTTCCTGTGGCTGGACGGCCGGCGGGTGGACAAGCTGCTGGCGCAGCGCTTTCCCGGTGCGTTGGCCGATCTGGCGCTGGACCCCTGGCCGGCGCTGCCGGCCTGGCTGGCCAGCACCCGCCCCGAAGCCGAACCGGCCGACGCCCTGGCCGCCCTGCAGCTGGCGCTGCAATGGCGGCGGCAGCTGCGGGCCGGTCGCAGCGCCCGCCAGCCGGCGCCCCAAGGCCGGGCGCCCGGCGGCCCGCAGCTGCGGATCCAGCCCACCAGCGGGCCAGCCGATGGCCAGGGTGGTGCGCAGGTGGGCCAGGCCGGGGCGGCAGACGGTGCCGGCAGCAGCAGCCGCCCCGGTGGCGGCGCGGCGCACAGACCGGCACACACGCCGGCCGCTCCGGCCCAGACCGATGTGCAGGCCGCCACCGGTGCCAGCACCGATGCTGCGGCCACCGGCCCGGGCACGGCCGGTGGCCCGCAACGCGCCGGCGCCGGGCCCGGCAGCCCGGCCCGGGGCCCGCAGACCACGCTGCACGATGAATGGGATGTGCGCCTGCAGGCCTACCGCCGCCACTGGGCCGCCGTGCACGAGCGGCGCCTGCAGGGCAGCGACCTGCAGTTCATGGCCGGCCTGCACGCCCGCTTCCCGGCACTGTCGCGCCAGATCCGGCGCCGCTTCGCCAGCCTGCACGCCGACGCCCCCCGGCGCGAGCGCCGCCTGCGCGACGGTGATGCCGTCGACCTGGACGCCGCGCTGGACGCCCTGGTGGCCCGCCGCAGCGGGCCGCAGCCGGCCGACGACCGGCTCTACCAGGCCCGCCCCATCCGCCAGCGCTCGCTCAGCGTGGCCCTGCTGCTGGACATGAGCAGCAGCACCGGCTTCCCCATCCCCGACCGCGGCGGCACCGCCAGCCCCGAGCCGCTGCAGGACGATGTGCTGTGGCTGGCCAGCGGCAGCCGGCTGCAGGTGGATGCCACGCCCCGGCGCCGGGTGATCGACGTGGCGCGCGACGCCGTGGCCCTGCTGTGCGAGGCCTTGCACACCCTGGGCGACCGCCACGCGGTGTTCGGCTTCTCCGGCGCCGGGCGGCTGAACGTGGACTTTGCGGTGGTCAAGGATTTCGGCGATCCCTGGTCGGCGCCGCAGGCGGCTGCGCTGGCCGCGGTGCAGCCGCAGGGCGCCACCCGCACCGGCGCCGCGGTGCGCCACGCGCTGCGCCGCCTGCAGGCCGAGCCGGCGCGGCGCAAGCTGCTGATCGTGCTGTCCGACGGCTATCCGCAGGACAGCGACTATGGCGACGGCGATGCGGCCCAGCGGCTGCAGCACGGCCTGCAGGACACGGCGCAGGCCCTGCGCGAAGCCCAGCGCGCCGGTGTCAGCTGCTTCAACCTCTCGGTCGACGCCGCGGCCAACGACTACCTGCGCCGCATCTGCCCGAAGAACCGCTACTGGGTGGTGGACGAGGTCGACGCCCTGCCGCAACGCATGCTGGCCCTGGTACGGCTGCTGGCGGTGGCGGGCTGAGCGAAGCGCCGGCGCCGTGCTGGGCCTGACTTTCGCCGGGACTGGCGGACCGCCTTCCATCACCGTGGCGGCCAGGCCGAGCCACGGTGGCTGGCGCTTGCCGGCAGGACGCCGCCAGTTGATTGCAAGGTCGAGGTTGTGGGGCCGGGCGGGGCTTGGCACGCGAGGCGCGGCGGCCACCCCACGCACAGCGGACCACCCCGACGTGTGTTCGCGTGCCAAGTCCTGAACGGCTCCGCAGCCTCGGCCTTGCCGCGCTGATCGCGGCATGCAGACAACCGGCGCGGGCGGATGGCATGCCGCAGACGCGTGTTGACGCCTTGTCAGGGCGCGCTGGTGCCCTCGGCCGACGGGCTGGCCACGGCCGGCGCAGCATCGATGGCCTGCTCCAGCAGTTCAAGCGCGGCGGCGGCAAAGGCCAGCATGTTGGCGGCGCGGTCACCATGGCCGGTGCGCAGCATGCGGTCGCGCTGCACCGGGCCGTCCACCGCCAGGCAGCTGTGGCCGGCGGGGTCGCCGTAGGCGTTGCCGCTGGGCCCGGCGGCACCGGTCTCGGCCAGGCCCCAGCTGGCCTTGAAGCGCTGGCGCTGGTGGCGCGCCAGCAGCGCGGCATAAGGCGGGCTGGACGAGCGCATGCCCACCGTGTCGTCCGAGGTCAGCGTGGTCAGCAGCCGGCGTGAGCGCCGGGTGTAGAGCACCGCGCCACCGAAGTAGTAGGCGGAGGCGCCGGCGCGCGCCAGCAGCGCGGCCGAGACCAGGCCGCCGGCCGACGATTCGGCCACCGCCACGGTCTCGCCGCGTGCCACCAGCTTGTCGCCGACGCGGATGCCCAGGTCGAACAGTGTCTGCAAATCCATCAGGATGGCCTTTCAGTGAGGTGTCTCCGACATGAACGACCGGCGCGCCCATGCCCCCTAAGCTTGCCCAGCAGGGCCAGCCGCCGGCTTTCGGCACAGCGGCTGGCCTGCCATCCTCCACCAGCCCGAACAGCCCGACCAGCCCGGAGCCCAGCACAACGATGAGCCAGTTCGACGACGACACCCGGGTTGCGGCCGGGGCCCCCACCGAGGCGGCAGCCGCCGGCGCCACCAGTTTCAGCGGCCAGGTGCATCCGGCCTGGAACATCGGCGACAACCCCAACGGCGGCTACCTGCTGGCCCTGGCCGCCCAGGCCCTGCGCCAGTGCAGCCCCGGCCAGCCCGACCCGCTGAGCATCACCGTGCACTACCTGCGCCCCGGCCTGGCCGGCCAGCCCTGCCAGATCGACGCCCAGCTGCTGCGCAGCGGCCGCACGCTCAGCACCGCACGCGCCACCCTGCTGCAGGGCGGCAGCCCGCGGCTGGAGGTGCTGGCAGCGATGGGCAGCCTGGGATCGGCCGATGCCGCGGCGCCGCCGGTGCTGAGCCTGCCCCGGCCCGACATCCCGCCGCCCGAGGCCTGCCCCGGCCGCTCGGCCCCGGCGCAGGGCGTGAGCCTGTCCATCCTCGACCGGCTCGACATCCGCCTGCACCCCGCCGAGGCCGTGCCCGGCGCCGCCGGCCGGGCCCGGGTGAGCGGCTGGATCCGCTTTGCCGATGGCCGCGCACCGGATGCACTGGGCTGCCTGCTGATGGCCGACGCCTTCCCGCCCGCGGTGTTCGGCCTGCTGGGCATGGTGGGCTGGGTGCCCACCATCGAGCTCACCGTGCACCTGCGTGGCCACCCGGCGCCGGGCTGGCTGCTGGGCCAGTTCTGGGCCCATGACCTGCGTGACGGCCGGGTGGTGGAAGACGGCGCGCTGTGGGACAGCAACGGCCAGTTGGTGGCGCAATCGCGACAGCTGGCCCTGGTGCGCCAGGGCTAAGGTCCGCCGGTGAGCGGCGCCAGCATTGCACGTGTGGACACAGCCCGGCGCGCCGCCCTGGTCGGCACCGCCGGCTATCTGTTCGCCAGCGTGCTGTGGGGGCTGAACCTGCCGCTGTCGGCGGCGCTGCTGCAGCACTTCGACCCGTTCTGGGTCTCGCCGCTGCGCTACGTGGTGGCCACCGTGCTGCTGGGCGCCATGGTGCTGGCCTCGTTGGGCCCGGCGCAGCTGCGCTGCCCCATCCCGCTGTGGCGGGTGGCCGTGCTGAGCCTGTGCGTGGCCGGGTTCCTGATGCTCTACAACCTGGGCCTGTTCCGCACCCACCCGATGACCGTGGCGGCCATCTCGGCTGGCTCGCCGGTGTATGTGGCCGTGGTCTCGCGGCTGATGACCGGGGCGCGGCTGGAGCGTGGCTTCTGGGGCGCCACCGTGCTCACGCTGGTCGGCGCGGGCATTGCGGTGGCGGGCCGCGCCAAGGCCGCCGCGGCGGCGGGGCAGGCCCCCACGGCCTCGGCCTTCAGCCTGCAGGGTGGTGAGCTGCTGGTGGTGCTGGGCATCTGCTGCTGGACGGCCTATTCCATCCTGGCCCAGCGCTGGTTCACCCCGGCCACCGGCCAGCTGCAGCGCACCTGGCTCACCACCGTGGGCGCCCTGCCCTGGCTGTTCGGCTTCTGGGCCCTGGCGCGGGCCACCGGCCTGGTGGGCGCGCCCAACCTGGCCCCGGCCCCGCTGCCGCTGCTGCAGCTGCTGGTGGCGGCGGTGTTCTGCACCGCCCTGGCCACCGTGGCCTGGAACACCGGCGTCAACCGCCTGGGCATCCAGACCGGCGGCATGTGGCAGAACACCGTGCCGGTGTTCGCGGTGCTGATCTCGCTGCTGTTCTTCGGCGTGCAGCCGCTGGCCGAGCAGCTGATCGGCGGCGCCGTGGTGCTGGCCGGCGTGCTCTACATGCAGTGGCAACGCAGCCCCGCCCGGCAGAAATCCCCAGTTCCCACCCCGCCCGCAACCCACTAAGCTGAGCCCACCATGATCGACACACCCGACGCCCCCACCAAAACCGCCCCGGTCCCCATGATCGACGGCGTCCCGCTCACCCCCAAGCAGGTGACCACCTTCGGCACCGAGTGGCAGGCCCCCGCCGCCACCGTGGCCGAAGAGCGGCTGCGGCGCAAGCAGAAGCTGGCCGGTGCGCTGCGCATCTTCGGCCGCTTCGGCTTCGGCGAAGGTGTGGCCGGCCACATCACCGTGCGCGACCCCGAGTTTCCTGACCACTTCTGGGTCAACCCGCTGGGCCTGTCGTTCCGCCACATGAAGGTGTCGGACCTGCTGCTGGTCAACCACCACGGTGATGTCGTCATCGGCAAGCATGCGGTGAACCGCGCGGCCTATGTGCTGCACGCCGCGGTGCACACCGCCCGGCCCGACGTGATGGCCGCCGCCCATGCGCATTCGGTGCACGGCAAGGCCTTCAGCGCCCTGGGCGTGCCGCTGGACCCCATCACCCAGGACGCCTGCGTGTTCTACGAGAACAACGTGGTCATCGCCGAACATGGTGGCGCCGTGGTGTTCGAGACCTCGGCCGGTGCCGACTTCGCCCGCGCCTTCGGCAAGAACCGCGCCGCCATCCACCAGAACCACGGCCACTTCACCGTGGGCGCCTCGGTGGACGAAGCGGTGTTCTGGTACGTGTGCTTCGAGCGCTGCGCCCAGGCCCAGCTGCTGGCCATGGCCGCGGGCACGCCCAAGCTGGTGCCGCACCAGTCGGCCGTGTACACGCGTGAAAACGCCGGCAGCGCCCAGGTGGGCTGGATGCACTTCCAGCCGCTGTGGCAGGAGATCTGCCGCACCGACCCCGAGCTGTTCGACTGAAGCCGGTGGGCTGCGCGCGGCATGCGCGCGGCCTGCCCAGCCCGCCACCAGACGGGCTGGGCCGGGCACTCATTTGCCCGAGATGCTGAACAGCAGCTGGTCGTAGTAGACGATGCCGCCCACGCCGCTGGTGGGTGCGCCGAAGCCGACGAAGACGCGGTCGGTGAAGGTGCCGGTCCAGGCCTTGTACTTGCCGGTGCCGCCGGAAATCACGCCGTCACCCCCACCGGCCACCACCGCCGTGGCGCCCAGCTCCGGGTACTTGGGCGGCTTCAGCGCGGGGTCGATGAAGGCGCCGCAGGTGCCGCGCGGGCCGCTGTGCATGTGCAGCTCGCCCTCGTTCAGCACGAAGACGATGAACTCGCTGAAGCACAGCGAACCCGGGTAGCTGGCACCGGTCTGGAACGGAAACGCGCCCCAGACGTGGACATGCCCCTTCTGCTTGCCGGTGGCCAGGTCGTACACCGGCTGCTGCACCGTGGGAAAGCAGGCGCCGGTGGCCGCGTTGCACCAGTCGGTGAAGGCCTGCACGGTGGGCGCCGGGCGGGTGTTGGCGACCGCGATGCCGCTGTAGACCAGGTTGATGGTCTCGGCCGCGGCGGCTGCAGGCAAACCGGCACAGAGGGTGAAGAGGGTGGAAGCCACCAGGCTGCGGAGCGGGGTCATGTTGGGGATCACCTCGGCGAATCGTTTGGAATGACCGGCAGCGCCCTCGTGGCACCACCCCAGGCCCCGGCAGCCAGACGCTGCCGGCGTGCCAACCACGCTAGCGGCTGCAGCCGCCGGCCACAACAGCGGCGGCAGGCCGCAGACGCTGCCACCCCGGGCTTGAAGGCCAGGTAAACCCCAGAGGCAACAGAGGCCCCGGAGGCCGCCGCAGGCGCTACCCAGCGCCCCCGCCGCCCGGTGCGGCCGGTTCGGCCGCTGCGCCGGCGGCCCCGGCATCCGCCTCGATCATCACCACGAAGGCCCGGGCCGCCGGCGACAGCAGGGCCCGCTGGCGCAGGGCCAGCACCAGGCGCCGCTCCATGTCGGCGCCCTGCAGCCCGAGCACGGCCAGGTCGAGTGCCCTGGCGTACAGATCCGCCGCCAGGCGCGGCAGCACGGCCAGGCCCAGCCCGCAGGCCACCATGCGGCACATGGCGTCGAAGCTGCGCACCTGCACGCGGATGCGCAGCGTCAGGCCCGCGGCCTCGGCCGCGGCGATCACCTTGCGTGTCAGCGAGGCGCTGCGCGCCAGCGCCACCTGGTCGAAGGCCAGCGCCTGGGCCACCGGCACCCGCTGCTGGCCCGCCAGGGCATGCTGGCGTGGCACCAGCAGCACCAGCTCGTCGACATGGCAGGCGATGGTCTCCAGGCCGTCGCAGGGCAGGTTGTCGCCGATCACCGCCAGCTCGCAGTCGCCCTTGTGCACGGCGCGGATCGCGTCCTCGCTGAGCAGATCCTCCAGCTCGATGCGCACGTTGGGATGCTGGGCCGCATAACGCGCCAGCACCCCGGGCAGGAAGCCGCCGAAGGCAGAGGGATTGGCGCACAGGCGCAGGTGCTCGGTGGCACCGGCGCGGAAATCATCGACCGACTGCGCCAGCTGCTCCAGCCGCGCGATGACCTCGATGGCCAGCCGGTGCACCGTCTGGCCCTCCCGCGTGGCCAGCACCCCGCGCTGGCCGCGCTGCAGCAGCGCGATGCCGCAGTGCTGCTCCAGCTCGGCGATGCGCTTGCTCGCGGCGGCCAGCGAGATGCCGAAGCGGTTGGCGCCCGCGGTGAGGCTGCCGGCGTCCAGCACCGCGACAAACAGCCGCAGCGTGACCAGATCGAAGCGGTTCAGGTTGATCACGGCCGCCCTGGCTCAACGGGTGGGAAAGGAGTCCTCAACCGATGCCGAATGGCGCCGCCCGGCAAAAGCCGAAACCATGCGGGCGGCCCCACAGCAGCACGGCGGGCACCCACAACATCCGGAGACAACATGCAGCAACCCCTCGTGATCACGGCGCTCATCGTGGCTGCGGCCACCACAGCCGCCACGCCGGCCAGCGCACAGGCCTGGCCCAGCAAACCGGTGACGGTGATTGTCCCCTTCCCGGCCGGCGGTGGCACCGACGCCTTTGCGCGCCCGCTGTTTGCGCAGCTGGGCAAGCAGCTGGGCCAGCAGGTCATCATCGACAACCGCGGCGGCGCGGGCGGCAACATCGGCGCCACCCTGGCCGCCAAGGCGCCGGCCGACGGCCACACCTGGTTCATGGGCGCGGTGCACCACACCATCGCCCCCGCGGTCTACCCCAAGCTGGACTACAGCCTGGCGCAAGACTTCGTGCCGGTGGCCCTGCTGGCCAGCGTGCCCCAGGTCATCGTGGTCAACCCGCAGCGTGTGCCGGGCAAGGACCTGAAGGACCTGCTGGCGCAGCTGGCCACCAAGGGCAGCGCGCTGAACTACGGCTCGGCCGGCAACGGCACCTCGCACCACCTGGCCGGTGAGCTGTTCAAGCTGCAGACCAACACCCCCATCGGCCACGTGCCCTACAAGGGCGCCGGCCCGGCGCTGCAGGACCTGATCGGCGGCCAGGTCGACATGATGTTCGACGGCCTGGGCTCGTCGGCCACCCACATCCGCAGCGGCCGGCTGAAGGCGCTGGCCGTGGCCGGCACCAAGCGTGCGGCCGGCTTCCCCGACATCCCGACCACGGTGGAAAGCGGTGTGCCCGGCTACCAGGTGTCCACCTGGTACGGCTTGTGGGCGCCGAAGAACACGCCGGCCGCCACCGTCGAGCGCATGACCCAGGAGCTGAAGAAGGCGCTGGCGGCGCCCGAGATCCAGAGCGCCTGGACCGGCCTGGGGGCCGACACGCCCAACCTGGCCGGCAGCGCCTTCGGCAGCTTCGTGGCCAGCGAGACCCGGCGCTGGGCCGAGGTGGTGAAGGCCGCCAACGTCAAGCTCGATTGAGCCATCCCACCCGAGCCCGCCCCACCATGACCCAGAGAACCTGGTCCACCCGCGCCGACAAGCGCACAGCACGTCTGGCCCGCGCCGGCCAGGCGCTGGGTGCGCGCCTGCGCGGCAAGCAGCTGCCGGCCGGCGCCATCGCCGAGCTGCTGCATGCGGTGATCGAGCCCTTCGACCGCGTCTGCCTGGAGGGCAACAACCAGAAGCAGGCCGACTTCCTGGCCCGGGCCCTGGTGCAGGTCGACCCGCAGCATATCCACCACCTGCACATGGTGCAGTCGGTGCTGTCGCTGCCCGAGCACCTGGACATCTTCGAGACCGGCATCGCCGCCCGGCTGGACTTCAGCTTCTCCGGCCCGCAGGGTGCACGCCTGGCCACCCTGGTGTCCGAGGGCCGCATCCAGATCGGCGCCATCCACACCTACCTGGAGCTGTTTGCGCGCTACTTCGTGGACCTGACCCCCAACGTGGCGCTGGTGGCGGCGCATGCGGCCGATGCCCAGGGCAACCTCTACACCGGCCCCAACACCGAGGACACACCGGCCATCGTCGAGGCCACGGCCTTCTCGGGCGGCATCGTGATCGCGCAGGTGAACGAGCTGGTGGCCGACGGTGCGCTGCCACGCATCGACATCCCGGCCGGCTGGGTGAACTTCGTGGTGCAGGCGCCGCGGCCCAATGTCATCGAGCCGCTGTTCACCCGCGACCCGGCGCAGATCAGCGAGATCCAGGTGCTGATGGCCATGATGGCCATCAAGGGCATCTATGCCGGCTACGGCGTGCAGCGCCTCAACCACGGCATCGGCTTCGACACCGCGGCCATCGAGCTGCTGCTGCCCACCTATGCCGAATCACTGGGGCTCAAGGGCAAGATCTGCCGCCACTGGGCGCTGAACCCGCACCCGGCGCTGATCCCGGCCATCGAGGCGGGCTGGGTGGAATCGATCCACTCCTTCGGCTCCGAGCTGGGCATGGAAGACTACATCCGCGCCCGCTCCGACGTGTTCTTCACCGGCCCCGACGGCAGCCTGCGCAGCAACCGCGCCTTCTGCCAGGCCGCCGGCCACTATGCCTGCGACCTGTTCATCGGCTCCACCCTGCAGATCGACCTGGACGGCAACAGCTCCACCGCCACCCTGGGCCGCATCGCCGGCTTCGGCGGCGCGCCCAACATGGGCGCCGACGCGCGTGGCCGGCGCCATGCCAGCCCGGCCTGGCTGCAGGCCGGGCGCGAAGCACGCCAGGGCCGCCGCGGCGCGGCCGGCACACCGCGTGGGCAGAAGCTGGTGGTGCAGATGGTGGAGACCTTCCGCGAGCACATGCAGCCCGCCTTCGTCGACCGGCTGGACGCCTGGCAGCTGGCCGAGCAAGCGGGCATGGCCCTGCCGCCGATCATGGTCTATGGCGACGACGTGACCCACATCCTCACGGAGGAAGGCATCGCCAACCTGCTGCTGTGCCGCAGCGACGAAGAGCGTGAGCAGGCCATCCGCGGCGTGGCCGGCTACACGGCGGTGGGCCTGGGGCGCGACCGCCGCCTGGTGGAGAACCTGCGCGACCGCGGCGTGATCCGCCGCGCCGCCGACCTGGGCATCGACCCGCGCGACGCCACCCGCAACCTGCTGGCCGCCCGCAGCATGCGCGACCTGGTGCGTGCCTCGGGTGGCCTGTACCAGCCGCCCAGGCGCTTCCGCAACTGGTGAACCGGAGACACCACCATGAGCTTGCATGCGGGCATCGAATGCCTGGATTTCAGCCACGACGGCCAGCACACGCTGCCGCCCTTCCAGCCGGTGCTGGTCGGCGTGGTCGGCTCGGGCAACCTGGAGGTGCTGCTGGAGCCCGACACCCCACCACGCTGCAGCGTGCACATCGAGACCTCGGCACGTGGTTTCGGGCCGATCTGGCAGGCCGTGGTGAACGACTTCCACAGCCGCCATGCACTGGCCGGTGTGCGGGTGAGCATCCACGACATGGGTGCCACACCCGCCGTGGTCAGCCTGCGGCTGGACCAGGCGGTGGCCGAGCTGCCGCCGCGCGCCGCGCCCGCCCAGGGAGGCCGGCCATGATCAGCTATGCCGAATGCTCGGCGCGTGAACGGCTGGCCCGGCTGCTGGATGCCGGCAGCTTCCACGAGTGGCTGCCGCCGTCGGAGCGGGTGATGAGCCCGCACCTGGCGCAGCTGGGTGTGCCTTGCGCCTTCGACGACGGTGTGGCCATCGGCCGTGCGCTGCTGGGGGGGCGCACGGTCTTCGTCGCGGCGCAGGAGGGTGGCTTCATGGGCGGCGGCGTGGGCGAGGTGCACGGCGCCAAGCTGGTGGGCCTGCTGCAGCGCGCCCAGCGTGACCGGCCCGAGGCCGTGCTGCTGCTGGCCGATTCGGGCGGTGTGCGGCTGCACGAGGCCAATGCCGGCCTGATCGCGGTGTCGGAGGTGATGCGCGCCCTGCTGGACGTGCGCGCCGCCGGCATCCCGGTGGTGGTGCTGATCGGCAGCGCCAACGGCTGCTTCGGCGGCATGGGCATCGTGGCGCGCTGCGCCGACCAGGTGGTGATGAGCGATGTCGGCCGGCTGGCCATGTCGGGCCCGGAGGTGATCGAGGCCTCGCACGGCGTGGACGAATTCGACGCCCGCGACCGTGCCCTGGTGTGGCGCACCACCGGCGGCAAGCACCGCTGGCTGTGCGGCGACTGCGACGCCCTGGTCGACGACGATGTGGCGGCCTTCCGCCAGGCCGCCATCACGGCGATCACCGCCCCCGGCGCCGGGCGGCCGGTGACGCTGGCGGCGCTGCAGGCCGAGCACGCGCTGCTGGGTGCGCGGCTGGCCCTGCTGCCCGCCGATGCCGAGGCCGATGGGGAGGCGATGGCGCTGTGGGCGCTGCTGGGCGTGGACCAGCCGCAGCGTGTGGCCGAGATGGATGTGGACCAGGTGCGCGCCCTGCGTACCGCTTGAGGAGGCAGCATGGACTGGAACACGCTGGCAAGCCAGCTCTTCGGCACCGAGCACGGGGTGCAGGCCGAGGGCGATTTCCTGCACGGCACGGCGCAGCTGGATGGCGAGCCCATCACCGTGGTGGGCACCACCCACCACGCGCCCATCGGCGTGCGCCTGGCCCTGGCCCAGGCGCGCTGCGTGCTCGACACCATGGCCCGGCACCCCGGGCGCGCCATCCTGCTGCTGATCGACACCCAGGGCCAGCAGCTGCGCCGGCATGACGAGCTGCTGGGCATCAACCGGGCGATGGCCCACCTGGGCCTGTGCATCGACCTGGCGCGGCGCCGGGGCCACCGGGTGCTGGGCCTGGTCTACGACCAGGCGCTGTCGGGCGGCTTCATCACCTCGGGCCTGATCGCCGATGCCTGCCATGCCCTGCCGCAGGCCGAGATCCGGGTGATGCGCCTGCCGGCCATGGCCCGCATCACCAAGCTGGCGCCCGCGCTGCTGGAGCAGCTGTCGCAGGCCAACCCGGTGTTTGCGCCCGGCGTGGACAACTACGTGGCCATGGGCGGCGTGCGCTCGCTGTGGCAGGGCGACGTGGCCGCGGCGCTGCGCGAGGCCCTGGCCCACACGCCCACCACCGACCAGCGCGCCGCCGATGGCGCGCAGCGCGGCGGGCGGCAGCTGGCGGCCAGCGTGGTGCAGCGTGTGCTGGCCGCGGCCTGAGGTGCGCGCCATGCCCCCGCTGCGCCGGCACCAGCTCGCCATCCCGGCCGACGCCGGCTGGCAGGACATCCTGGCCCGCGACTGGGAGCCGCCGGTGCGGGCCGGCCTGGACCACTGGGCCCGGCAGCGCCTGCCCCTGGTGGTGACCCGGCAGCGTGTGCCACGCACCAGCCCGGCCGCACCGATCGCGCTGGGCCTGTGCCTGCCCGAGCGCTGGGGCCGCCGCCTGGTCAGCCTGCAGCTGCGGCCGGACCAGCTGGCGATGTTTGCCGAGTTCCCGACCCTGGCCGAGGTGCTGCCCCAGCTGGCGCCGGCCGCACGGCCGGCGCTGCAGCAGGCGGCGGCCGCGCTGGGCGCACGCGGCCTGCGGGCCCGGGTCTACGGCAGCCTGGGCTGGCAGGCCGTGACCGGCCTGCGTTATGTGCACCCACGCAGTGACCTGGACCTGTGGCTGGCGGTGGACAGCGACAGCGAGGCCGATGCCGCGGCCGCGCTGCTGCAGCGCTGTGCGCCCGCGGGACTGCGCATCGACGGCGAGCTGGTCTTCACCGACGGCAGCGCCACCGCCTGGCGCGAATGGCGGGCCTGGCGCGCCGGCCAGTGCCGGTCGCTGCTGGTCAAGCATCTGGACGGGGCCTCGCTGCAGCAACGCCCGGCGCGCATGCAAGCAGAAGCAGCGGCAGCGGCCTCGGTCACCGCCGCATGACAGCCGTGCACCACCGCCGGCCCGCAGGCGCCCCCGCCTGGTCGGCCGCCGACATCGGCCGCGCCGCCACGCTGGCGCTGCACGACGAGCTGGCGCTGGCGCCCAAGCCGGGCCTGGTGTCCTTCGCCGACAACGGCAGCCACGACGACATGGACGCCCACAGCTTCATGCGCAGCCTGTTTGCACTGCGGCGCTACTTCGTGCGCATCGCCGAACTGGGCGCGGCGCGGGCGCCGTTCGGGGCCCTGGAGCGCTGCGGCCAGGAGGCTGAGGCCCGCATGCTGGCCGCCACCGGCGGCGTCAACACCCACCGCGGCGCCATCTTCATGCTGGGCCTGCTGTGTGCCGCCGCCGGGGCGGCGGCCACAGACCCGGCCACCGGCTGCGGCCCGACGGCGGCCACGGTGCGGGCGGCCCTGCTGCGCCATTGGGGCGACGCCCTGCAGGCGCGCTGCGCCCGCATGCCAACGCTGCCGGGTGGCCTGGCGGCCCGCCGGCACGGCCTGCGCAGTGCATCGCAGGAGGCGGCGCTGGGCTTTCCCATCGTGTTTGCCGTGGCCCTGCCGGCCTGGATGCGCGCCCGACAGGCGGGCCTGGGCAGCACCCGGCTGCGGCTGCAGGTCTTCTTCGAGATCATGGCCGTGCTGGACGATGCCAACCTGGCCCACCGCGGTGGCACGGCCGGGCTGCAGCATGCACGCCAGCAGGCGCGCCGCTTTCTGCGGGCCGGCGGTGCCGCCCAGCCGGCAGGCCTGGTGCAGGCGCAGGCGCAGGCCATTCATGCCGACTTCGTGGAACGCCGGCTGTCGCCCGGGGGCTGTGCCGACAGCCTGTCGGCCGCCTGTTTCCTGCACCGGCTGGGCGTGGTGCTCTAACCTCCACCGGCAACGGCATGGGCTACGCGCTGCTGTTCTCGGGCCAGGGCGCCCAGCACCCGGGCATGCTGCCCTGGCTGGCGCCCGACGCCAGCGTGGCCGCGGTTGCGCAGCGGCTGGGCACCGACTGGCGCGACCGCCTGGCCGACCCCGCCTGGGCCGGCGACAACGCCCGGGCCCAGTGCCTGCTGACCGGCCTGGCGCTGGCAGCCTGGGCCCAGCTGGCCGGCGAACTGGGGCCACCGGCCATCGTGGCCGGCTACAGCGTGGGCGAGCTGGCCGCCTTCGCCGCGGCGGGTGTGTTCAGCAGCGACACGGCGCTGCAACTGGCCGGGCAGCGGGCCGCCTGCATGGACGCCGCTGGCGCGCACTGCCGCACCGGCCTGCTGGCCGTCAGCGGGCGTGCGGCGGGTGGGCTGCAGGCCCTGTGCCGGCAGTTCGACCTGGACCTGGCCATCGACCTGGGTGCCGACAGCGCCGTGCTGGGCGGCACGGTGGAGGCCCTGGACCGCGCCCTGCCGCAGGCGCAGGCCCTGGGCCTGCAGGCCACGCGCCTGAACGTGGCGCTGGCATCGCACACACGCTGGATGCAGCCGGCGGCGCAGGCCTTTGCGGCCGTGTTGCGCGGCACGCCGCTGGCGGCGCCGTCGCTGCCCCTGGTGAGCAACGCACGCGGCCGCGTGACAAGCGCGCAGCAGGCGGGGGAGGCGCTGGCCTGCCAGATCGCCGAGACCGTGCGCTGGGATACCGGCCTGGAGCTGGTGGCGGCACAGCGGGTGCACGTGGTGCTGGAGATCGGCCCCGGCCAGGCCCTGGCACGCCAGTGGACTGCCCGCCATCCGGCCATCCCGGCCCGCTCGGTCGACGAGTTCCGGTCGCGGTCGGCGCTGATCGGCTGGATGCGGCGGCAGCTGGCGGCGGGGTGATGGGAGGGCGGGCGTGCTGCGCGTGGCACTGGGGCTTTGCAGAGCCGCCGGTCAGATGTAGCCAGCCATACCGATTCCGGTGCTCAATATGGCTCAAGACTCTAGGCGACAAATGCAACGGCATGCAGAGAGGTTTCCACACAGCCTCGATAGAAAGCCGACATCTTCAGCCCCGAAGTTGCGATCGCAGAGCAGCCATCCGCGAGCACGCCTGCTGCCAGGCATTGCCGGCAGCGATCTTCAACCGTTTGGTTCAGTAGTGATTGAACTACACGAGTCTTGGGGCCTTCGCTCGCGAAGCCATTCCTGAACCTGGCGCCACTCGCTTTGAATCCGTTGTTCGCCCGCCCATAGCGCATGGCAGGCGACTGCGCGCAGCTGCTGGGCAGCATCTTCCAGGGCTCGCAGTCCACGGGGGCCTGTTTCCCGGTAGCCAGCAAAGGCCGCGTGGCGCCAGGCCTCGGCATGCTGTTCCTGAATGCCCGCATGGGCTGCGAAGTCCGGGTGGGCCGTGGCGATGCCTTGCACCACCTGAGCAAGCTCGCGCGCCTGCTGCAACGCACGCTCGCCAACGAGCTGGCTGGCGGCAAAGGCCGCGTGGCGCCAGGCCTCGGCATGCTGTTCTTGAATTCCCGCATGGGCTGCGAAGTCCGGTTGAGCCGTGGCGATGCCTTGCACCACCTGAGCGAGTTCGCGCGCCTGCTGCAGCGCACGCTCACCACCGAGCTGGCTGGCGGCAAAGGCAGCGCAACGCCAGGCCACTGCATGCTGTTCCTGAATGCCCGCATGGGCTGCGAAGTCCGGGTGGGCCGTGGCGATGCCTTGCACCACCTGAGCAAGCTCGCGCGCCTGCTGCAACGCACGCTCGCCAACGAGCTGGCTGGCGGCAAAGGCCGCGTGGCGCCAGGCCTCGGCATGCTGTTCTTGAATTCCCGCATGGGCTGCGAAGTCCGGTTGAGCCGTGGCGATGCCTTGCACCACCTGAGCGAGTTCGCGCGCCTGCTGCAGCGCACGCTCACCACCGAGCTGGCTGGCGGCAAAGGCAGCGCAACGCCAGGCCACTGCATGCTGTTCCTGAATGCCCGCATGGGCTGCGAAGTCCGG
>JAZKFQ010000019.1:0-93451 GCA_040386375.1 Pseudomonadota bacterium | reverse complement strand
AACGCCAGGCCACTGCATGCTGTTCCTGAATGCCCGCATGGGCTGCGAAGTCCGGTTGAGCCGTGGCGATGCCTTGCACCACCTTAGCGAGCTCGCGCGCCTGCTGCAGTGCACGCTCACCACCGAGCCGGCAAGCGGCAACGGCCGCGCTGCGCCAGGCCTTGGCATGCTGTTCCTGAATACCCGCATGGGCTGCGAAGTCTGGCCGGGAGCTGGCGATCCGTCGCGATTGCGTGGCCAGCCCCTGGGAAATGGCCGCAGCGCGCTCGCCGCCCGTCCGGCTGGCCGCCAGAGACTGGGTGCTGAGGTTGGACAGTTCGCATACAGCGGCGTCCGCCTGCTCCTCTGCTGTTGTCTGAGGCGTTGCCATGACCGCCCTGCGCGCAGCCCGCAGGGCTCGCAAAGCAACGCTAGCGGACAGCCGGTCAGATCGTGACGGCAGCACATCGCCAAGCCACTTGTGACCGATAGCAGGGTTCGTGGGATTCGCGCTGCTGTGTGGTAACCAGGCCTGCAGAAAGGTGCCCATTGCGCGTGCCAGCGCACGCTGCCGCTCAAGTGCCCAGTGCGCGCGCGGCCCAGTGGCTTGAGCCCAGTACCGGTGCGTGGCGAGGCCAGCCGATCCTGGCGCAGTGCCGATGCGCTGCAACTGCAGGCCGTCGGCAAGCAGCAGCAGCCGCAGCGCAGCCGGTGCATCCACGGGTTGTGGCTTCTCATTGCCAGTACGCTGCCGCAACCAGCTGCAGAAATCTGACAGCTCTACATCGTTCAAGGCGCAAAGCGCCTCCTCGAGCGAAGGCGGATCGCAGTCACGGTATAGCAGCGCTGCCGCGCAGCCCTGGGCCCACCGAAGGCGCGACCCGCTCTTCCGGCCATGGGCAAGCAGGGCCTTCTGCAGCAGCGGGTGCGCGGCATGCCGGTTGAGCGCAGCGCGCATGGCATTGCCTGGCGCCTGCTCCCAGGCCAACCTTGCCAGGGTATCAGCAGCGGCCGACTCATCGGCCCGGCTCTCCAACCACTTCCGAACATAGGCGCGCCCGACGGAGCTGGGCCGAATCGGTGGTAGCCGCAGCCCGGCTGGCACCCGCGCAGCACCGCCCTTCTCTCCGGGATATAGCTCTTCGAACACCTGGGCAGGAAGCTCACCCAACAAGCTGGCGGGCACCACCACACCGCCCAGGCAGGCGGCAAGCACGAGTTGCCGGCAAAGCTCTTCTTTGTGGGAGGGTGCTTCCGCGGCCAGCAGATTCTCGTGGCCGACGGCGAGATCAGCTGCCCGCTGCTCGACGCTTCGCAGCCGCAGCGCCGAGAAGTTGCGCGTGGATGCAAGCGCCAGACGCATCTCGGCGGGCGGCTTCGGCTCAGTGTCCGCGGCTGCCTGAGCCACCCAATCATCGATGTCGATGTCGGTACTGGCCAAGTCTTGGAGTGCGAGCGCGACCTCCAGCGGGTTGCCCTTGCTGACCATGACCACGATCTCTGGCGCGTCGCTTGGCCAGAGTTTCTTGCGCCGGTAATCCCAGGCCGAACGCTCGTTCTGCGGAGCGCCGACCAGTTCATCATCGAAAGCCCGGTGGATGCCGCCCCACAGCGCACGGGTGGCGCCCCCGTCGAAGCGCAGGTCACCCAAGTGCAGGACGCCTGGGCGAAAGAGAGGAACCGCTGGCGTCTGCAGTTTGCCGGGCTTGGCTAGAAGGTGGTCAAGCGCCATCGGAAAGTGCTGGTCGATCACCAGAAGGCGAACTGGGTGCCAGAACTTCCCGCGCCGCGCCTCTAGGATTTGCAAAGCTTCAAACGCCCCATCGGCAGGCTCATCCAGAACCAGAAGCGTGGGACGGCTGGGCTCCCAGTTGCGAAGTGCCTCCAGCTTGCTAGGGTCGCCAGTGCGCAAAACCCCTGCATGCCAAGGATCGGTTGGCTGCCTGTTGAGCATCGGCAATGCGTCGCGCAGCCAGGCCCCAACCTTGAGCCAGAGTAGGCTCGCTGGGCGTCGATTTGCAGCCGAAATCTCAATGAGCGGACGCTCATACGACGGCGCGCTTATGCGCCGCGCAAGCTCGGCGGCGAGGCTAGACTTGCCTACCCCGTTGACGCCCGTTAGCAAGGCCACCGTGAGTGGCTGCCAGTTCTCGTTGCGGCTGTTGCAGGGCTTCCTCGGGTACCAGCCCAAGTTACCGTTGCCGCAACCCTGGTTCAGCCAGCCTTGCAGAGCTTGCATGGCGCGACCCTGGTCGGTCCATGAGCGAACGGCGAACCAGCCCGGCGGAGGGCCATTGTCTTCGACCGTCGAGCCACTGGCCGATGCAGGCTCAATCCATGTCAGCCCCATGGCGCCAAGTTCGGACGGGCTCACGGGCTTCAACACCGCCGCATCGGGTCTGCCCTCGACGAAGAACGTGGCTCGTTCGGCGCGCAACCAGATCCCGAAAGTGGCCAAAGCCCAAAAGAGCAGAGGGATCCATGCCGGGTGGCTCTGGACCCACTGAACCACCTCCTCAAGCACCGAGAACTTGCCGATCACGTTCTTCAGCAGCCACCCGGTTGGTTCCCACCCCACCACAGCCCTCAGCAGCGACAAAACGAGCAGCAGCGCAGCGGCCAGCAGCGCCCCGCCGAATAAGCTCAATCCGCCACGGATGAAGTGGGTTCCAACAGACACGCAGTTTCCCGATGCTTCCATGACCGCCGCTATTGCGAGCATACCCAAGCCGCCTGATGGCAAGGCTGGTCTACGTTTGGTCGCTGCGGCTCCGCTGCGGAGCGCCATTTCGTGGGTCGCAGCTGATCCTTAGACTCGGTTGCCTGGGCTGTCTGAAACCCGCCGGTCGACGAAGGCCGCTCCTGGCCGTACGTCTGCAAGTCGCTGGCGAAGGTCTGCACCCGCGCACAGCCGCCGAACACTGGCTGACCCCAATGCCATCATGCTGTCGGCAGGGTCCACCACCAACGCAGTCTGCAGATGCCAGCTGCTCCAGCCACCCACCCAGCAGCCACTGCACCCCGGCCACAGCAAACCCAACCCGAAGAACCAGCACCAGCTGCCCTACAGTTGCCGCTTCCCCACCGTCACCGCATCAAGGAGGCGCCCATGATCACCATCCTGCATGAACAGCGGGTCACCACGCACCCGCCTGTCTGCCACAGCGACACGCCCATCGACGCCGACCAGGGCGTTGGTTCGCTCTGGCTCGACGCCACCGGCATCGAGAAGGCCACCGGCTGGCAATGGAAGCCGGAAGGGCTGTGCCAGGGCGACATCTGCATGCCCCTGCCCCCCGCCGCGCGTGCGCAGTGGGTGCGCGAAGAACCGGGCCAGGCGGCGGCCCTGGACATCGCCGCCCTGTGGCGCCACAGTGGCCAGCCCGTGGTGCACGACCAGGCCGGCCAGACCTGGGTGCTGGGCACCGGCGCGGCCCAGCGCCGCGCCGCACTGGAGACCCTGGAAGCCCCCGACTTCACCCTGCCCGACCTGGCGGGCACACCGCACAGCCTGGCCGATTACCGCGGGCGCAAGGTCTTCCTGGCCACCTGGGCCAGCTGGTGAGGCTGCCGGCTTGACTTGTCCGTGTGGCAAGTGCTGGCAGAAGAACTGAAGGATGCCGGGTTCACCGTGCTGGCCATCGCGCTGGACACGGCGGATGCCGCGCGGCCGTGGATCGAGGCGGCCCAGCCCGGCTACCCCTGTCTGATCGACGCCGACCACCATGTGGCCGCGCTCTACAACCTGGTGAACGTGCCGCAGGCGGTGTGGATCGACGAGGCGGGCCGCATCGTGCGGCCGCCCGAGAGCGCCGGTTCCGACGATGCGTTCCGGTCCATGGACCGCAACACCGGCGCCATGCCGGCCGACGTGCTGGCGCAGCGGCAGCAGCGCAAGACCGCCTACCTGGATGCCGTGCGCCACTGGGCGCGGCATGGCGCGGCCAGTGCCAACGCGCTGGACGCGCGCCAGGCCAGTGCACGCCTGCCCCAGCCCAGCAACGCCGAGGCCGAGGCGCACGCCTGGTTCCGCCTGGGCCAGCATCTGCAGGCCCGGGGCCAGGCGGCCGAAGCCCAGGCCGCATTCGCCAAGGCCACCGCCCTGCACCCAGCGTCCTGGGCGATGTGGCGGCAGACAGCGGCGAAGGACGCACGCGGCCTCGCGTCCGGCGCCGCCTTCTGGGCGCGGGTGGACGCACTGGGCGACCGGCCCTACTACCCACCGGCAGACATCGTGGCGCCCGGCGGCTGAGCGCCCCGCAGCCCGACGACCACCAGCCAGCCCTGCAAAACCTCCCGCGCCTGAAGCCTCAGGCGCGGGGCTGCCCTGCCCTTGCGGGCAGGCGCCCGCTCAGTCTGCCTGCTTGCGCAGGAAGGCCGGGATCTCGATGTCGTCCATGCCGTTGCTGGACAGGGCCTCCACCTTGGCCGCGGCATGGTGGCGGTTGGTGCGCCACACGCTGGGGGTGCTGAGGGTGTCGTAGTTGGTCTGCCCCGACTGGCCGGCGCCCCCCTGCTGCGGCGTGGCCAGCACATGGTTCAGGATGGGCAGGTTGTCGGTGCCGGTGCGCAGCGCCTGCTGGGTCGCGTGCTGCGAGCTGGGCTGCACCACCGTCAGCGGGGCGGCCTGCGGGCGGGCACGGCTCAGGCCGGTGGCGATCACCGTCACACGCAGCTGGTCGCCCAGGGTGTCGTCGTAGGCCGCGCCGAAGATCACGTGTGCATCGTCGGCCGCATAGCGGCGGATGGTGTTCATCGCCGCGCGGCTCTCGCTGAGCTTGAAGTTGTTCTTGTTGGCGGCGATCAGCACCAGCACACCCCGTGCGCCGGAGAGGTCGATGCCCTCCAGCAGCGGGCAGGCCACGGCGGCCTCGGCGGCCTTGGTGGCACGGTCCGGGCCACCGGCCTGCGCCGTGCCCATCATCGCCTTGCCCGGCTCGCTCATCACCGTCTTCACGTCCTCGAAGTCGACGTTCACCAGGCCGTGCATGTGGATGATGTCGCTGATGCCGCCCACGGCGTTCTTCAGCACGTCGTTGGCATGCGCAAACGCCTGGTCCTGCGTCACGTCGTCGCCCAGCACGTCCAGCAGCTTCTCGTTGAGCACCACGATCAGGCTGTCGACATTGGCTTCCAGCTCGGTGGTGCCGGCGTCGGCCTGCTTCATGCGGCGTGCGCCCTCGAAGTCGAAGGGCTTGGTCACCACGCCCACCGTCAGGATGCCCATCTCCTTGGCCACCTTGGCCACGATGGGCGCCGCGCCGGTGCCGGTGCCACCGCCCATGCCGGCGGTGATGAACACCATGTTGGCGCCTTCCAGGCTGGCACGCACACGCGCCTCGGCCTCTTCGGCCGCGGCCTTGCCCTTCTCGGGCTTGCCACCGGCGCCCAGGCCGTTGTCGCCCAGCTGGATCAGCTGGTGCGCGCTGCTGCGGTTGAGCGCCTGCGCATCGGTGTTGGCGCAGACGAATTCCACGCCCTGCACGCCTTGCGCAATCATGTGCTCGACCGCGTTGCCGCCGCCGCCACCCACGCCCACCACCTTGATGCGTGTCCCTTGGTCGAATTCTTCGATCATCTCGATAGGCATGTGAATCTCTCCTGTGTCGTGTTCAAGCAGTTGCCAAAAATTTGATTGGAAATCAAAGAGCGCGGGGTTGTGCTAACCCCTGTTGTGTGTGGCCAGGCGGGCGCTGTGCCGCCTGGTCGTCGTGATCAGAAATTGCCGAGAAACCAGTCTTTCGCCCTGCCCACCAGGGTCTTGACCGAGCCCGCCTGCGCCGCCACCTTGTGCCCGCGTGCACGGGCCATGCGGGCCTCCTCCAGCAGGCCCATCACGGTGGCGCTGCGCGGGTTGGCCACCATGTCGAACAAGGGCCCGTGGTAGGTGGGCAGGCCCTTGCGCACGGGTTTGAGGAAGATGTCTTCGCCCAGCTCCACCATGCCGGGCATCACCGCACTGCCGCCGGTGATCACGATGCCCGAGGACAGCAGCTCCTCGTAGCCGCTCTCGCGGATGACCTGGTGCACCAGCGAATAAATCTCCTCCACCCGCGGCTCGATCACACCGGCCAGGGCCTGGCGGCTCAGCATGCGCGGCGCGCGGTCGCCCAGGCCGGGCACTTCCAGGTTCTCGCTGGGGTCGGCCAGCAGCTGCTTGGCCACGCCGTACTCCACCTTGATCTCTTCCGCGTCCTTGGTGGGGGTGCGCAGCGCCATCGCGATGTCGCTGGTGATCAGGTCGCCGGCGATGGGGATCACGGCCGTGTGGCGGATCGAGCCCTCGGTGTAGATGCTCACGTCCGTCGTGCCCGCGCCGATGTCGACCAGGGCCACGCCCAGCATCTTCTCGTCTTCGGTCAGCACTGCGGCGGCGCTGGCGCTGGGGTTGAGCACCAGGCGTTCCACCTCCAGGCCGCAGCGGCGCACACACTTCAGGATGTTCTCGGCCGCGCTCTGCGCGCCGGTCACGATGTGCACCTTCACCTCCAGCCGGCTGCCGCTCATGCCCACCGGCTCTTTCACCTCGTGGCCGTCGATCACGAACTCCTGCGGCTCCACCAGCAGCAGGCGCTGGTCGTTCGGGATGTTGATGGCCTTGGCCGTCTCCACCACCCGGTGCACGTCCACCGGCGTCACCTCGCGGTTGTCGCGCACGATCACCATGCCCGTGCTGTTCTGGCCGCGGATGTGGCTGCCGGTGATGCCGGTGTAGACCCGCTCGATCTTGCAGGCGGCCATCATCTCGGCCTCCTTCAAGGCCTGCTGGATGCTCTGCACCGTGGCGTCGATGTTGACCACCACGCCGCGCTTCAGGCCGTGGCTGCTGGCCACGCCCAGGCCGGCCAGGCGCAGTTCGCCATTGGCCAGCACCTCGGCAGCCACCGCCATCACCTTGGCGGTGCCGATGTCCAGCCCGACGATGAGATCCTTGTATTCCTTGGCCATGTTGGCGTTGCCCTCGATGCTGTGTGTGTGGCCGTTCGTCTGGCGTCGTGCCGTGTTCTATTTCTTGCGTGCCGGCGGCACCGGCTCGCTGGTGGTCACGCCCTTGAGGCGCACCGCAAATCCGTCGGCGTGGCGCAGATCGGCCGATTCCAGCGGGCGCATGTAGCGCGCCTCCACGCGCGGCAGCGTCTGCACGAAGCGCTGCGTGCGCTCCAGCACCTGGTCGTCGCTGCCGCGGCCCAGTTCGATCACCGCGCCCTTGTCCAGCGTGGCGCGCCAGGAGCCGCGGTCGGACAGTTCCAGCAGCGCCAGGTCACCATCGCGCTGGCCACCCAGCACAGGCTGCAGGCGCTTGAGCATAGCCAGCATCGCCGCGGCACTGCCCTCGGGGCCTTGCAGCCGCGGCAGGCTGTCGTCTTCCACATCGCCGATGTTGGCCTCGAACACCTCGCCATGGCTGTTGACCAGGCGGTCGTTGCCGTCGTTGCCCAGCCACAGCGCCACCGGCTGGTGCTCTTCCAGCTGCACCGCCAGGCGGCCCGGCCACACCCGCTGCACCACGGCGTGCCGCACCCAGGGCACGGCCTCAAAGGCGGCACGCGCCTGCTGCAGGTCCAGCGTGAGAAAGCTGCCGGCCAGGCGCGGCGCGGCATTGGCGCGGATGGTGCTCTCGCTGTTGCGGCTGACATCGCCGGCGATCTGGATGGCCTGGATGTTGAACACCGGCAGCCGCGCCAGGCGTTGCAGGCCGGCCGCCAACAGGCCCAGCACCAGCAGGGCCAGCACCGCATTGGCGGTGGCCTGCATCAGCCGCACGTCGGCCGGCAGGCCGGCGCTGGCCGGCGCAGCCTGCTGGCTGAAGTGGGTGTGGAGCGTGGCGGCGCGGGCCATGGTTCAGACCGTGCTGTCCAGCGCGGCGGTGGACAGCAGCCACAGGCACAGCTGCGGGTAGGAGATGCCGGCGGCGCGGGCCGACATCGGCACCAGGCTGTGGCCGGTCATGCCCGGCGAGGTGTTCATCTCCAGCAGGAAGGGCTTGCGGTCGCTGGCGCGCAGCATCAGGTCGGCCCGGCCCCAGCCGCGGCAGCCCAGCGCCTGGTAGGCGGCCACCACGATGCGCTGGATCTCCCGCTCTTCATCGGCCGGCAGACCGCTGGGGCACTGGTAGACCGTGTCGTCGGTGAAGTACTTGTTCTGGTAGTCGTACTTGCCCTCGGGGGCGACGATGCGCACCACCGGCAGGGCCTGTGCGGTGGCGCCCTGGCCGATCACCGGGCAGGTGACTTCGTCGCCTGCGATGAACTGCTCGCACAGCACGTCGCGGTCATGCGTGGTGGCCAGCTTCACCGCGTCGGCCATGTCGCTGTAGCCCATCACCTTGGTGATGCCGATGGACGAGCCCTCGCGCGGGGGCTTGACGATCAGCGGCAGGCCCAGGTCGTCGGGCACGGTGCGCAGGCGCTCGCGCGACTGCTGGTCGGCCGACAGCCACACCCAGCGTGGTGTGGGCAGCTGCTCGGCCAGCCACACCCGCTTGGTCATGGTCTTGTCCATGGCGATGGCCGAGGCCATCACGCCCGAGCCGGTGTAGGGCAGGCCCATCAGCTCCAGCGCGCCCTGCACCGTGCCGTCTTCGCCATGGCGGCCATGCAGCGCGATGAAGACCCGCACAAAGCCTTCACGCTTCAGGTCCGACAGGTCGCGCTGCGCAGGGTCGAAGGCGTGGGCGTCCACACCCTCGGCCTGCAGCGCGGCCAGCACGCCGCCGCCGCTCATCAGCGAGATCTCGCGCTCGGCGCTGCTGCCGCCCATCAGCACGGCGGTCTTGCCCAGGGCCTGGGCGTCGATGCGGGGCACCACGAAGCTCATGCCAGTTCTCCCAGGAACTTCTCCACCACCTTGGCCGGCACGGCGCCGATGGAGCCGGCACCCATGGCGATCACCACGTCGCCGGCGCGGCTGTGTTCGACGATGGCCTCGGGCAGGTCGGCCACGTCGTCCACGAACACCGGGTCGACCTTGCCCGCCACCCGCAGCGCACGGCTGAGCGCACGGCCGTCGGCAGCCACGATGGGCGCCTCGCCGGCGGCGTACACCTCGGTCAGCAGCACGGCATCCGCACGGCCCATCACCTTGACGAAGTCCTCGAAACAGTCCCGTGTGCGGGTGTAGCGGTGGGGCTGGAAGGCCAGCACCAGGCGGCGGCCGGGGAAGGCGCCGCGCGCGGCGGCGATCACGGCCGCCATCTCCACCGGGTGGTGGCCGTAGTCGTCGATCAGGGTGAATTCGCCACCGCCGTGGGCGTCGGACACCGGCAGCTCGCCATAGCGCTGGAAGCGCCGGCCCACGCCGGTGAACTCGGCCAGGGCCTTGACGATGGGGGCGTCGGGCAGCTCCAGCTCAGTGGCCACGGCAATCGCCGCCAGGGCATTGCACACGTTGTGCTCGCCGGGCAGGTTCAGGGTGATCTGCAGGTCGGGCAGCACCACCCCGTTGCGGCGCTGGCAGGTGAAGCGCATCTGGCCGCCGGGCAGGGCCTGCACATCCACCGCGCGCACCTGCACGTCCTCGCCCAGGCCGTAGGTGACGATGGGCCGCGACACCATGGGCAGGATGCTGCGCACGCCGGGGTCGTCACCACAGACGATGGCCGCGCCGTAGAACGGCATGCGGTGCAGGAAGTCGACAAACGCCGCCTTCAGCCGCGCAAAGTCGTGGCCATAGGTGTCCATGTGGTCGGCGTCGATGTTGGTGACGACGGCCATGATGGGCAGCAGGTTCAGGAAGGAGGCGTCGCTCTCGTCGGCCTCCACCACGATGTAGTCGCCCGAACCCAGCCGTGAATTGGCGCCGGCGCTGTTGAGCTTGCCGCCGATGACGAAGGTGGGGTCCACACCCGCCTCGGCCAGCACACAGGTGACCAGGCTGGTGGTGGTGGTCTTGCCATGGGTGCCGGCGATGGCGATGCCGCTCTTCAGGCGCATCAGCTCGGCCAGCATCACCGCGCGTGGCACCACCGGGATGCGCTTGTTGCGCGCGGCGATCACCTCGGGGTTGTCACCCTTCACCGCGGTGCTGGTGACGATGGCCTCGGCGCCGGCGATGTGGGCGGCGTCGTGGCCGGTGAACACGCGTATGCCCAGCTCGGCCAGGCGGCGCGACGTGGGGCTGTCGCTCTGGTCGCTGCCCGAGACGGTGTAGCCCAGGTTGTGCAGGATCTCGGCGATGCCGCTCATGCCGGCACCACCGACGCCCACGAAGTGGATGTGCTTGACGGCGTGTTTCATGGCTTGTTCACCAGCTTGTCGAGTTCGTCGGCCACCCGGGCCGCCGCATGGGGTTTGGCCAGGGCGCGGGCCTTTTCTGCCATCGCCAGCAGGGCGGGCCGCGTCAGGCCCTGCAGCTGCATGGCCAGCGATGCCGGTGTCAGCGTCGCCTGGTCCAGGTGGATGGCCGCACCATGGCCAGCCATGTGGTCGGCGTTGTCACGCTGGTGCGCCGTGGTGCTGACCACCAGCGGCACCAGCAGGGCCGGCACACCGGCGGCGCACAGCTCGCTCACCGTCACCGCACCGGCGCGGCAGAGCATCACATCGCAGTCGGCCAGCTGCCGGGCCATGTCGTCGATGAAGGGCCGCACGTCGGCGCTGATGCCGGCGCCGGCGTAGGCGGCGCGCACGGCATCCAGCTGGGCGGCGCCGGTCTGGTGCAGCACCTGCGGGCGGGCCTCGGCCGGCAGCAGCGCCAGCGCGGCCGGCAGGGTCTGGTTCAGCACCTGGGCGCCCAGGCTGCCACCCACCACCAGCAGGCGCAACGGGCCGCTGCGGCCGGCATAGCGCTCGGCCGGCGCGTCCAGGGCCTCGATCTCGGCCCGCACCGGGTTGCCGGTGACCAGGCCACGCTTGATCTGCGACGCCGGGCCGTCGAAGCCGAAGGCCACCCGGTCGGCCACCGGCAGCAGGGCCCGGTTGCTCAGCAGCAGGGCCGCGTCGGCATTCACCAGCATCAGCGGCTTGCCCAGCAGGCTGGCCATCATGCCGCCGGGAAAACACACATAACCGCCCATGCCCAGCACCGCGCTGGCACCACGCCGGCGCAGGATGGCCGCGGCATCCCAGAAGGCCTTGAGCAGGCGCAGGCCGCCGGTCAGGGTGTGCAGCAGGCCCTTGCCGCGCAGGCCGCTGAAGGACAGCACGTCCAGCGGGATCTGGGTGGGCGGCACCAGCTTGTTTTCCATGCCGGTGGCCGTGCCCAGCCAGCTCACGCTCCAGCCACGGCGCTGCACCTCGCGCGCCACCGCGATGCCCGGGATGATGTGGCCACCGGTGCCGGCCGCCATGATGACCAGGTGGGGCATCAGTCGCGCCCCCCACGCATCAGCGTTCTGTTCTCGATGTCCACCCGCACCACGATGGCCAGCGCCACCAGGTTCATCAGGATGGCCGAACCGCCATAGCTCAGCAGCGGCAGGGTCAGGCCCTTGGTCGGCAGGGCGCCCAGGTTGACGCCCATGTTGATCAGGGTCTGGCCGCCGATCCACAGGCCGATGCCCTGCACCATCAGGCCGGCGAACACCCGGTCCAGCACCACGGCCTGGCGGCCAATCACGAAGATGCGGCGGGTCAGCCAGAAGAAGGCCAGGATCACGCAGGCCACGCCGATGAAGCCCAGTTCCTCGCCGATCACCGCCAGCAGGAAGTCGGTGTGGGCCTCGGGCAGGTAGTGCAGCTTCTCCACGCTGCCACCCAGGCCCTGGCCGGTGAGCTCACCGCGGCCGAAGGCGATCAGCGAATGGCTGAGCTGGTAGCCCTTGCCGGCGGAGTACTGCGGGTCGAAGGGGTCGGTGAAGGCCAGGGCACGCTCCAGCCGCCAGGGGTTGGTGATGATCATCATCACCATGGCGCCCAGCAGCATGGCCACGCTGACGGCGAACATGCGCCCGTTCACCCCGCCCAGGAACAGGATGCCCAGGGCCACGCAGGCGATGACCACGAAGGCGCCCATGTCGGGCTCGGCCAGCAGCAGCACGCCGATCACCGCCAGCGACACGGCCATGGGCCACACCGCCTTGATGAAGCGCTCCTTCACATCCATCTTGCGCACCATGTAGCTGGCGGCATACATGGCCATGGCCAGCTTGGCCAGCTCGCTGGGCTGGAAGTTCATCACCCCCAGCGGCAGCCAGCGGCGCGCGCCGTTCACACCCTTGCCCAGGCCCGGGATCAGCACCAGGGCCAGCAGCACCAGGCTGGCCACGAACAGCCAGGGCGCCGCACGCTCCCACAGCTTGATGGGCAGCTGCACCACCACCAGGGCCGCCACGAAGGCGATGGCCAGCGACATGGCATGGCGGCTGAGGAAGAAGGTGGGCGAATACAGCTTGTACTTGGGGCTGTCGGGCAGGGCCACGCTGGCCGAATACACCATCACCAGGCCCAGGGACAGCAGCGCCACCACACACCACACCAGGGCGGTGTCGAAGCCGGCGATGCGCGTGGCCTGGCCGCCGGCGGGGCCCGGCCAGTTGCGGATGGGCAGGTCGTCGCCCTCGCCCTTGCCCTGGCCCTTCAGGCGCTTGAGCAGATCGCCCAGGTTGAAACGTGCTGCGAGGCTGCTCATGCCAAGGCCTCCCCACGGTCGGCGGCAATGGCCTGCACCGCCGCCACGAACACCTCGGCCCGGTGGCCGTAGTTGCGGAACATGTCCAGGCTGGCGCAGGCGGGGCTGAGCAGCACCGCGTCACCGGCCTGCGCCTGCTGGAAACACCAGGCCACGGCAGCCTCCAGGCTGGCGTGGGCTTGCTGCGGCACGGCGGCGGCGCCGGCATCGGCGGCCAGGGCCGCGGCGATGGCGCTGGCATCCCGCCCGATCAAGGCCACGGCACGTGCATGGCGGGCCACCGGGGTGGCCAGCGGGCCGAAATCCTGGCCCTTGCCATCACCACCCAGGATCACCACCAGCTTGGCGGGCGCCTTGTCGGCACCCAGGCCGACCAGCGCCGCCACGGTGGCGCCCACGTTCGTGCCCTTGCTGTCGTCGAAGGCTTCCACACCACCCACGGTGGCGATGTACTCCACCCGGTGCGGCTCACCGGCGTATTCACGCAGGCCGTGCAGCAGGTTGGCCAGCGGGCAGCCGATGGCCGTGGCCAGGGCCAGGGCCGCCAGCGCATTGGCGGCGTTGTGGCGGCCGCGGATGCGCAGTGCGTCGGCCGGCATCAGGCGCTGCAGGTGGATCTCGTCGTCCTCGTCCTTGCGGCGCTTGAGCGTCTCGTCCACTTCACGCGCGCGCACCAGCCAGGCCATGCCGTTCTCGACCACCAGGCCGAAATCACCCGGGCGCTGCGGCGCATCCAGCCCGAACCGGACCACCTTGGGGCCGATGGACCTGGCCGGCTTGCCGCGCCCGCCCTTGGCCAGCACAGGTGCCGGCATCATGGCCTCGACCCGCAGGTCGTCGCGGTTGACCACCAGGGTGGTGGTGGCGCCGAAGATGCGGGCCTTGGCCGCCGCGTAAGCGTCCATGCTGCCGTGCCAGTCCAGGTGGTCTTGCGTGATGTTCAGCACCGTGGCGGCGCTGGGGTTGAAGCCACGCACGCCATCGAGCTGGAAGCTGGACAGCTCCAGCACCCAGACCTCGGGCAGGTGGTCGAACACCGGTGCGGCGGGTGGCGGCGGGGCCAGTTGCAGCGGTGCGCCGTCGGCCTCGTCGGGCGCGGTGTCGGTCACAGCGTCGGACGCTGGTTCGGCCCCAGGTTCGGCCACTGGCTCGGCCGCGGCCGGCACCGGCGACGGTGCCACGGCTGCCGGCGCCACCAGGAGCTCCCGGTCCAGCGCATCGGCCAGCGTGTCCAGCATGGTCGGGCCGATGTTGCCGGCCATCGCCACACGTTGGCCGCAGCGCGCCACCAGCAGGGCGCACATGGCCGTGGTGGTGGTCTTGCCATTGGTGCCGGTGATGGCCAGAACCTTGGGGGCATACCCCCGCCCGGCCTGCAGATCGGCCAGCGCCTGGGCAAACAAGTCCAGTTCACCGCCCACCGCGATGCCGCTGGCCTGGGCGGCCTGCAGCAGCGGCGCAATGCGGTCATCGCCCGGCGCCAGGCCGGGGCTCTTCAACACCAGTTGCACACCGGCCAGGTCGTCGGCCGACAGCGCACCACAACGCAGCCGGGCGCCGGGCGCAGCCTCCGCCAGCGCCGCAGCCTGGGGTGGCTGTTCACGGGAATCCCACACCTGCACCACGGCGCCGTGGCGGGCGCACCAGCGCGCCATCGCCAGGCCACTCTCGCCCAGGCCCAGCACCAGCACGTGGAGGTTGTGCAAGTGGTTCATCGCAGTTTCAGCGTGGCCAGGCCCACCAGGCACAGCAGCATGGTGATGATCCAGAAGCGGATCACCACCTGGGTCTCGGTCCAGCCGCTCTTCTCGAAATGGTGGTGCAGCGGCGCCATCTTGAACAGGCGCCGGCCCTCGCCGGTCTTCTTCTTGGTGTACTTGAACCAGGTCACCTGCAGCATCACGCTGAGCACCTCGGCCACGAACACCGCGCCCATGATGCCCAGCACGATTTCCTGCCGGGTGATGATGGCGATGGTGCCCAGCGCACCACCCAGGGCCAGCGCGCCCACGTCGCCCATGAACACCTGGGCCGGGTGGGCGTTGAACCACAGGAAGGCCAGGCCGGCGCCGGCCAGCGCGCCGCAGAAGATCAGCAGCTCACCGGCACCCGGGATGTAGGGGAACAGCAGGTACTTGCTGTAGACCGAGTTGCCCACGATGTAGGCAAAGATGCCCAGGGCCGAGCCCACCAGCACCACCGGCATGATCGCCAGGCCATCGAGCCCGTCGGTGAAGTTCACCGCGTTGCTGGCGCCCACCATCACGAAGTAGCTCATGGCGATGAAGCCGAACACGCCCAGCGGGTAGCTCACCGTCTTGAAGAACGGCAGCATCAGGTCGGCACGTGGTGGCAGTTCGGCGGTGAAGCCGCTCTTCACCCAGTTGATGAACAGCTCCAGCACCCGCAGGTTGGTCGACTCCGACACCGCGAATGCCAGGTAGGCGGCGGCCACCAGGCCGATCAGCGATTGCCAGAAGAACTTCTCGCGCGAGCGCATGCCCTCGGGGTTCTTGTCCACCACCTTGCGCCAGTCGTCCACCCAGCCCACGGCGCCGAAGCCGAAGGTGACCAGCATCACCACCCAGACGAAGCGGTTGCTCCAGTCGAACCACAGCAGGGTGGACACGCCGATGCCCAGCAGGATCAGCACACCGCCCATGGTGGGCGTGCCACGCTTGGCCAGGTGGCTCTGCATGCCGTATTCGCGGATGGGCTGGCCGATCTTCAGCTCGGTGAGGCGGCGGATCACCCAGGGGCCCAGGCCCAGGCCGATCAGCAGCGCCGTCATCGCCGACATCACGGCGCGGAAGGTGAGGTACTGGAAGACACGCAGAAAGCCCCATTCGGGGTACTGGGTCAGCAGCCATTGGCTCAGCGTCAGCAGCATGTGGCACCTCCGGCTTGTGCCAGCTGTTGCAGGGCGGCCACCACGGTGGGCATGCGCATGAACTTCGATCCCTTGACCAGCACCGCGCCACAGGCCGGCGCTTCAGCCAGCGCCGCCACCACGGCAGCCGCATCGACGAAATGGCGGGCCGCCGGGCCATAGGCGCGGGCGGCATCGGCGCAGGCGGCGCCGACGGCCCAGAAGTGGTGGATGCCGGCGGTGCGCGCGCAGGCGCCCACCTCGGCATGGAAGGCCAGACCCTGGTCGCCCACCTCGCCCATGTCGCCCAGCACCAGCCACTGCGGCGCCGGCAGCGTGGCCAGCACGTCGATGGCGGCGCGCACCGAATCGGGGTTGGCGTTGTAGCTGTCGTCCACCAGGGTGACGGCACGGCCGCCCAGCTGCAGCGGCAGCAGGCGCGAGCGCCCGGCCACCGGGCGGAAGGCCGCCAGCCCCTGCACCACCGCGGCCAGCGGCACGCCGGCCGCCAGCGCGCTGGCAGCGGCAGCCAGGGCGTTGTGCAGGTTGTGGCGGCCGGGGATGTGCAGCTGCAGCGTGGCGCTGCCGGCGGGGGTGTGGATGGGGAACTGCCAGTGGCCGCCCTCGGCATCGGCCAGCCAGGTGGCGGGTGCGGCGGGGTCGGGCGTCACATCGGCCTGGCCTTGCATGGCAAACACCAGCTGGCGGCGCTGGCCGGCCAGGCCGCGCCAGACCTGGGCATGGGCGTCGTCGGCGGGGAACACCGCCACGCCATCGGCCGGCAAGGCGCTGATCACGCTGCCGTTCTCCAGGGCCACCGCTTCCACCGTGGCCATGAACTCCTGGTGCTCACGCTGGGCGTTGTTCACCAGGGCCACCGTGGGGCGGGCAATGGCCGACAACTCGGCGATCTCGCCGGGGTGGTTCATGCCCAGCTCGAACACCGCGATGCCGTGCGCATCATCGCCCGCCGGGCGCAGCCGCAGCACCTGCAGCGGCAGGCCGATGTGGTTGTTGTAGTTGCCGGCGGTGGCTAGGCTGCGCGCACCGGCATGGGCGTGCAGGATGGACGCCACCATCTGGGTGACGGTGGTCTTGCCGTTGCTGCCGGTGACGGCGATCACCGGCCCGCTGAAGCGGGCGCGCCAGGCGCTGGCCAGCTGCTGCAGTGCGGCCAGGCTGTCGGCCACCTGCAGGCCGGCCAGGCCGGCGTCGGCGATGCCATGCTCGGCCAGCACGGCGGCCGCGCCGGCCGCCCTGGCCTGCGGCAGGAAGGCATGGGCGTCGAAGTTGTCGCCGCGCAGGGCCACGAACAGGTCGCCGGCGCGCAGCGTGCGGGTGTCGCTGTGCACCCGCAGCAGGGGCGTGGCCGGGTCGCCGATCAGCAGGGCGCCGGGCAGCATGGCGGCGGCGTCGGCCAGGGTCATCAAGGCCTTGCTGGTGCTCATGCGGCGCTCCGCGCAGCCAGGGCCTGGGCGGCCACGGCGCTGTCGAGGAAGGGGCGCTTCTCGCCGGCAATCTCCTGGTAGTCCTCGTGGCCCTTGCCGGCGATCAGCACCACGTCCTGCGCCGTGGCGCCGGCCACCGCGAAGCGGATGGCCTGGGCACGGTCTTCGATCAGCTGCACCAGTGCCGGATGCCGCAGGCCGGCGCGGATCTGGTCGAGGATGGTCATCGGGTCTTCATGGCGCGGGTTGTCGCTGGTCAGCACCACATGGTCGGCCAGGCGTTCGGCGATGGCGCCCATCAGCGGGCGCTTGCTGGCGTCGCGGTTGCCGCCGCAGCCGACCACGCACCACAGCACACCACCGCGGGCCTTGGTCAGCGGGCGCAAGGCGGTCAGGGCCTTGAGCAGGGCATCGGGGGTGTGGGCATAGTCCACCACCACCTCGGGCTGGCCAGCCAGCGTGGGCACACGGTCCATGCGGCCGGGCACCGGCGTGAGGCGCGGCACCACGGCCGCCGCCTCGGCCAGCGGCACGCCCAGGGCGCGCAGCGCACCCAGCACACCCAGCAGATTGCTGGCGTTGTAATCGCCGATCAGGCGGCTGTGCACCGGCACGCGGGCATCCCCTTCAGCCAGCGTGAAGCGCAGGCCGTCGTCGGCATGGACCAGGTCCAGGGCACGCAGGCGCGCGGGTTGTTGCACCGCCACCGTCCACACATCCAGCGGGCCGCCCTGCAGCTCTTTCGCCAGCGCGTCGCCCTGCACATCGTCGGTGTTGACCACCGCGGCCTGCAGGCCGGGCCAGCTGAACAGCGCACGCTTGGCCGCCCAGTAGGCAGCCATGTCGCCATGGAAATCCAGGTGGTCGCGGGTGAAGTTGGTGAACTGCGCCACCCGGATCGGCGTGCCGGCCAGGCGCTGTTCCACCAGGCCGATGGACGAGGCCTCGATGGCGCAGGCCACCAGACCTGCATCGGCCATGCTGCGGAACCCGGCGTGCAGGGTCACCGGATCGGGTGTGGTCAGGCCGGTGTGGGTGATGCTGCCGGCCTCGCCGTCCTGCGGCGATTGCCCCTCCACCGCAGCAAGCGGCGGTTGCCCGATACCGAGCGTGCCGACCACACCACAGCGCCGGCCCAGCGCGGTCAGCGCCTGCGCGGTCCACCAGGCGGTGCTGCTCTTGCCGTTGGTGCCGGTGGCGGCCACCACGTCCAGGCGCTGCGCCGGCTGGCCGAACCAGGTGGCGGCCAGCGGGCCGGTGGCGGCCTTCAGGCCGGGCAGGCTGGCGACGCGCTCGTCGTCGAAGCCAAACGCCTGCACCCCCTCGGCCTCCACCAGGCAGGCCGCCGCGCCGGCAGCCAGTGCTGCCACCACGTACTGCCGGCCGTCGGTGGCATGGCCCGGCCAGGCGATGAAGGCATCACCGGCACGCACGGTGCGGCTGTCGGTGCGCAGCGTGGCGCTGCCACCCGGGCGCACCTGTGCGGCCAGCCAGTCGGCGGCTTGCGTCACGGTGTGCAGGCTGTGGAGCATGTTCAGAAACTCTCGGGCGCGTCGGGCATGGCCTTGGCCATCACCCGCGGCTTCACGTCCAGATCGGGCGGCACGCCCAGGGTGCGCAGGGTCTGCTGCACCACCTGGCTGAACACCGGCGCGGCCACGGCGCCGCCGTAGTACTTGCCGTTGCTGGGCTCGTCCACCATCACCGCCACCACGATGCGCGGGTTGCTGATCGGCGCCAGGCCCACGAACCAGCTGCGGTACTTGTTGCTGGCGTAGCCCTTGCCTTCCTGCTTGTGCGCCGTGCCGCTCTTGCCACCCACCGAGTAGCCGATGGTCTGCGCCAGCTGGCCGGTGCCGCCGGGGCCGGCGGCCATCTGCAGCATGGTGCGGATCTCGCGTGCCGTCTCGGGCGAGACCACGCGGATGCCCGACACCGGCTGCTCCTGGCGCAGCATGGTGATGGGGATGATCTCGCCATCACGCGCAAAGGTGGTGTAGGCGCGGGCGATCTGCAGCAGGGATGCCGACAGGCCATAGCCGTAGGCCATGGTGGCCTGCTCGATCGGACGCCAGGTCTTGTAGGGGCGCAGGCGCCCGCTCACCGCACCGGGAAAGCTGATCTGCGGCTTCTGGCCGTAGCCCACGCTGGCATACAGCTCCCACAGCTCACGCGGCTGCATCTGCATGGCCATGCGCACCGTGCCGATGTTGCTGCTCTTCTGGATCACCTCGCGCACGCTGAGCGTGCCGTAGTGGTGGGCGTCGCGGATGGCAATGCCGCTGACCATCACGCTGCCGGCCGTGGCATTGATCGGCGTCTCGGGCCTGACCTTGCCGGTCTCCAGCGCCCAGGCCACCACGAAGGGCTTCATGGTGGAGCCGGGCTCGAAGATGTCGGTGAGCGCGCGGTTGCGCAGCTGCTCGCCGGTGCGCTTGCCACGCTCGCCGGGGTCGTAGCTGGGGTAGTTGGCCAGGGCCAGGATCTCGCCGGTCTGCACGTCCAGCACCACCACGCTGCCGGCCTTGGCCTTGTGCTCGGCCACCGCCTCGCGCACCCGCTGGTAGGCGAAGAACTGGACCTTGGCGTCCACGCTCAGGGCGATGTCGCTGCCATCGGCCGGCAGGGTGTGGGTGCCCATGTCCTCGATCACCCGGCCCAGGCGGTCCTTCACCACGCCGCGCGTGCCGTTGCGGCCCTGCAGCTGGCGCTGGAAGGCCAGCTCCACGCCCTCCTGGCCCTGGTCTTCCAGGTTGGTGAAGCCCACCACATGGGCGGCCGACTCCCCCTCGGGGTAGCGGCGGCGGAACTCGCGGCTCTGGTGCACGCCCTTGATGCCCAGCTGGTCGATCTGGGTCCAGGTCTCGGTGTCGACCTGGCGGCGCAGCCAGGCAAAGCTGGCACTGCCGCTGGCCAGGCGCTGCTCCAGCTCGCGCATGTCCATGCCCAGCAGCTTCGCCAGCTGGCGGCGCTGCTCGGGCGTGGCCTTCAAGTCCTTGGGGATGGCCCAGACGCTGGGCACCGGCACGCTGGTGGCCAGCAGCTGGCCGCTGCGGTCCAGCACGCGGCCGCGGGTGGCGGGCACTTCCAGGCTGTGGGCGTAGCGCTTCTCGCCTTCCTTCTGGAAGTACTCGGGCTTGACCAGCTGGATCTGCGCGGCGCGCAGCAGCAGGCCGGCAAAGCCCAGGGCCACCGCGGCCACCAGGAAGCGGCTGCGCCAGTTGGGCGTCTTGCTGGCCAGCAGCGGGCTGGTGGCGTAGTTGACACCACGCACGGCGGTGGGGGTCAGCAGCTTCTTCATGGCCGGGCTTCCGATGGCGCACTGGCAGCAGCAGCCGAGGCGGCACCCGCGCTTTCATACATGGTGATGGCCGGCGTGGCGGTGGCCATCTTCAGACGCTCCCGCGCACTCTTGTCCACCCGCTGGTTGGTGGCCTGCAGCTCCCGCTCGGCCTCCAGGCGCTTGTGCTCGCCGTTCAGGCGCACGGCCTCCACGTCGGCACGGTGGTCGGCGGTGAACAGGCGGCGTGCGTCGTAGGCGGTCTTCACCAGCAGCAAGGCGCTGGCGATCACCGCCACCAGCAGGATGAGGTTGAACTTCGTCATGCCGGCTCCGCGCTGCGTTCGGCCACCCGCAGCGTGGCCGAGCGGGCGCGCGGGTTGGCGCGCACCTCGCCCACCCCGGGCCTGAGCCGGCCCAGGGCCACCAGCTTCATCGCCTTGGGCGCGGCATACATGGCCGGCGAGTGGCGGTCCACCACCTCCTTGCTCTCGCGGGCGATGAAGGTCTTGACGATGCGGTCTTCCAGCGAATGGAAGCTGATCACCGCCAGCCGCCCACCGGGCGCCAGCAGGGCCAGCGCCGCCTCTAGCCCCTGCTCGAGCTCCGTGAGCTCGCCATTGACGAGAATCCGAAGAGCTTGAAAGGTGCGTGTGGCGGGGTCCTGGCCCGGTTCACGGGTCTTGACCGCACGAGCCACGACCTGGGACAGCTCGGCTGTGGTTCGCACGGGGGCCCCGCTGTCCCGGCGAGCAACAAGCGCCTTTGCAATCGGTACAGCAAACCGTTCTTCGCCGTAGTCACGAATCACCTCTGCGATGCGGCGCTGGTCGGCGCCGGCCAGGAAATCCGCAGCGGTTTCGCCACGGGTCGTGTCCATGCGCATGTCCAGCGGCGCATCGAACCGGAAACTGAAGCCCCGCGCGGGGTCGTCGATCTGCGGCGAACTCACGCCCAGGTCCAGCAGCACGCCGTCCACCCGGGAGATGCCACGCGCGGCCAGCGCCGCGGCCATGCCGGCAAAGCTCTCGTGCACGATGGCGAAGCGGGGGTCTTCGGCGGCGAGCGCCTCGCCCACGGCCACCGCCTCGGGGTCCTTGTCGAAGCCGATCAGGCGGCCGGCCGGCCCCAGGCGCGCCAGCAGCGCGCGGCTGTGGCCGCCGCGGCCGAAGGTGCCGTCGACATAGACACCCTCAGGCCGGATGGCGAGGGCGTCGACCGCCTCGACCAGCAGGACCGTGGTGTGCTGCAGCGCAGCCGGCGTCGCCATCAGAAGACAAAGCTCTTGATGGCATCGGGCATGGGCCCGGCCATGACTTGCGACTGGTGCGCCGCATAACGCGCCGGGTCCCACAGCTCCAGGCGCTGGCCCATGCCCATCAGCAGCACGTCCTTGTCCAGGCCGGCCATGGCGCGCAGCTCGGGCGGCACCAGCACCCGCGAGGCGGAATCCACCTCCACGTCGGCCGCACTGCCGACGAAGAAACGGCGCCAGCCGTCGGCTTCCATCGGCAGGCTCAGCAGCTTGGCGCGGAACTCCTCCCAGGCCGGACGGGGGAACACCAGCAGGCAGCCCACCGGGTGCTGGGTGATGGTGAGCTGGTTGCCCGACAAGGCGAGCAGCGCGTCGCGATGGCGCGCAGGAACGGCCATGCGCCCCTTGCCATCGAGCGACAACGCCGCAGTCCCTTGAAAGACGATTCCAGCCACTTTGACCCACCAAATCCCACCGAACTCCACTTTATCGCAGAAATCAGGGGAAACACAGGAGAAGCACTGGAAAAATCAATCAAATCAACTACTTACAGTCCTGTTCTCAAGCACTCAAAAAGCAAAATTCGTTTCAAAATAGGGACTTGCGAGGGCTTGTGAAAGCGGTGGATGAGATGGTGACGGTGGAATGACAGCCGCTGGTGGGGCGGGTCGTGTGCGGATTGTCACGGACTGCGGGCTTCAGCCCGGGCCGAACTGGCCGAGCGGGACGTGAAAAACCCGCCGCGGCCAAGGCCGGGGCGGGCGGAAACCAAAGCAAGCGGACGCCGCGGAGCCGGCTTTGCCGGGCCGCCGGGGTCGCCCCCTGGGGGGAGCGCCGAAGGCGCTTCGGGGGGGCCTAGTTCGATTGTTTGATGAGACGGCCCGAAGCCTGCTGCACCGGCCGCGCATTCATCGGATACAGCCTGGAGAACACGCCGATCTGCTCCTGCGCCAGCGGCACCGGCTGCTGCAGCACCAGCCACAGCACACCTTCGCTGCAGGGCGGCGTCGTCAGCGAGCCCATGTAGGTGAAATAGCGGCGGTCGGCCGGCAGCAGGTGGTTCATGTCGATGTCGGCCCGCACGCTGACTTCGCTGTTCTTCTCCAGCGGCAGGTTGTTCCACACCGTCTGGATCAGCGGCTGGGCGGCACCGCCGCGGTCCAGCAGCACGGCCACCACGGCCAGCCGGCCCTCGGGATCCTTGTGCACCAGGTGGGCCACCATGTCGAACTGGCGGCCGTTGATGCGCTCTTCCGACGGGCGGTGGAAGTGGAACTGCACCAGGTCGTAGCGCCGGCCCTGCACCTCGATGGCATTGCCGCCGCCCACGTTGACCTGGATGGTGTGGCCGTTGTCGATCACGCCGAAGGCCGAGGGCCGGTAGTCGAACTGGATGGGCTCCAGGTCCACCTTCACGCCGCTGCGGATGTCGATCGGGCTTTGCCGGCTGCCGCTGGCACAGGTGGAGAACTCGGGCTTGAGCTGGCCCCATTGCTCCGGGCCGCCCTCGCCGCCATAGCTCCAGTGCGCGGCATGGGCGCTGGCCTGGTGGCCGGCAGCCGCCTTGGCCGCACGCAGCCTGGCCACCTTGGCCGCCGTGCCGCCTGCCGTTCCCCCGTGTGCATCGGGCTTGGCCTTGGCCTCCACATGGGCCGCGGCCGAACCGGGCGTGGGCTCGGCCGTGGCCTTGGACACCACCCGCACCACATAGGGCGTGGGCGCCTCGGGGGCCTTCACCGCGCCCAGCTTGCTGGCCAGCTTCTCGCGCAGGGTGTCCATCGGGTCGGCCGCAGCGGCGGCCGCGGGCTTGGTGGCCTCGCCCTTGGCCGCCGGCGATTTCGCCGCCGGCTTGGCCGGTGCCTCGTGCGCCGCATGGGCGTCGGCTGCCCGGGCGGCGGGCGCTGCGCACAGCGCGGCGGCGGCCAGCACGGCGGCAGCCAGGGGCCAGGACGGGACGGGGCGACGGACGGTGTGGGGCATGGCGGGTGGCTCGCAGCAGGTGTGTGGGTGGCGCAGACAGCCCACCCCAGTCCCTGCGCTATCGGCCCGCCGGCCCGGTTCTTGAGGTCAGGCCGGCTGGCGCTTGACGAACAACCAGGCCACCAGCCCCACCGACAGCAGCCCCAGCGAGGCCAGGGCCAGGCCCAGGGTGGAGTGCATCACCAGCGGCGCCACCACACCCGCCACCAGGCCGTTGGCCGCGCTGCCCACGCAGGCCTGCAGGCTGCTGGCCATGCCACGCCGGTCGGGCGCCAGGTCCAGCACCATCAGGGTGACCACCGGCACCATCAGCGCCCAGCCGAAGGCAAAGACCGACACCGGCAGCAGGGCCCAGGCCGGGTGCGGCGCCAGCGTGGCATTCAGCGCCACGTTGACCAGCGAGCAGCCCAGCATGATGGCGAAGCCCCAGCGGATCTGGCGGCGTGGCTTCCAGCGCCCGGCCAGGCGGCCACTGACCGCCGCGCCGGCCATGATGCCGCCGATGCTCATCAGGAAGAACCAGAAGAACTGCGTCGGCCCCAGCCCCAGGTGGGTGCCCAGCCATTCCGGTGCCGACAGCACGTAGAGGAACATGCCGTTGAAGGGCACGCCGCTGGCCAGCACCAGCAGGCCGAAGCGTGGGTTGCGCACCAGGCCCCAGTAGGCGCGCAGCAGCGGGCCGGGAGCGAAGGACTGGCGCGCCGAGGCGTGCAGCGTCTCCGGCAGGTAGCGCCCGGCCAGCACCAGCAGCAGCAGGCCCACGCCCACCAGCAGCCAGAAGATGGCGTGCCAGCCCGCCGCCACGAACAGCAGCCCGCCCAGCACCGGCGCGATGGCCGGCGCCACGCCGAAGAAGATGGTCACCTGCGACATCACCCGCTGGGCGTCGGCCGGCGGGAACATGTCGCGGATGATGGCGCGCGACACCACCACGCCCGCGCCGGCCGACATGCCCTGCAGCGCGCGGAAGGCCACCAGCTGGGCGATGGTCTCGCTCAGCGCGCAGCCCAGCGAGGCCAGGGTGAACAGCGCCAGCCCCCACAGCACCACCGGGCGGCGGCCGTAGCGGTCGGACAAGGCGCCGTGGAACAGGTTCATCAGCGCAAAGCCGAACAGGTAGGCCGACAGCGTCTGCTGCATCTGCGCCGGCGTGGCCGACAGCGAGGCGGCGATGCCGGAGAACGCCGGCAGGTAGGTGTCGATGGAGAACGGCCCCAGCGTGCCCAGGGCGGCCAGCAGGGCGGCCAGCACCCATTGCGGGTAGGGCCAGAGGCGTTTGGCGTCAGGGTTCAAAGCGGGCTCACTGAAAAGGAAATGGCCGGCAGCCCCCGCGGGAGCTGCCGGCCGGCATTAGTGTGAAGCGAGCCGATAGGCCGGATTCTGTGCAGCGCATGCACCCCTTGCAGGGTGAACGCGCCGTGACCGCCATTCCTCTGGGCCGGGGGTCGCCCCACCGGCTCGATGCCACCTACCCGCACACTCCCCGAGCCGGATCAACGTGTGCCTATTCGGTGTTGCTGCGCGTAGAGATTGCCCGTTTCACCCGAACTGAATCGGCTCGTCTCTGTTGCTCTGATCCTCACCTCACGGTGGACAGCCGTTAACTGCTACGCCGCTCTGTGCAGTCCGGACCTTCCTCCAGGGCCACCTTTCGGTGCTTGCCCCAGCGGCGGTCTGGCTTGCTTCACCATGCGATTATCGCGGGTGGCCCATTCGAAGCCTGCCGCAAGGAGATCAAAGACATGAAAGCCGACAACATCCTGGCCACCATCGGCCAGACACCGCACATCCGCATCAACCGCTTGTTCGGTGCCGGTGCCCAGGTGTGGATCAAGAGCGAGCGCAGCAACCCGGGCGGCTCGATCAAGGACCGCATCGCGCTGGCGATGGTGGAAGACGCCGAGCGCAGCGGTGCGCTGCAACCCGGCGGCACCATCATCGAGCCCACCAGCGGCAACACCGGCATCGGCCTGGCCATGGTGGCTGCCGTCAAGGGCTACAAGCTGGTGCTGGTGATGCCCGACAGCATGAGCATCGAGCGCCGCCGCCTGATGCTGGCCTACGGCGCCAGCTTCGACCTGACCCCGCGCGAGAAGGGCATGAAAGGCTCCATCGCCCGCGCCCAGGAACTGGTGGCCCAGACGCCCGGCGCCTGGATGCCGCAGCAGTTCGAGAACCCGGCCAACATCGACGTGCATGTGCGCACCACGGCCGAGGAGATCGCGGCCGACTTCCCCGACGGCCTGGACGCACTGATCACCGGCGTGGGCACCGGCGGCCACCTGAGCGGCTGCGCCCAGGTGCTGAAGGCGCGCTGGCCGCAGCTGAAGGTGTTTGCGGTGGAGCCCAGCGCCAGCCCGGTGATCAGCGGCGGCGCGCCCAGCCCGCACCCGATCCAGGGTATCGGTGCCGGCTTCATCCCGGCCAACCTGAAGACCGAGCTGCTGGACGGCGTGATCCAGGTGGATGCCGAGGCGGCGCGCGAGATGGCACGCCGCTCGGCGCGTGAAGAAGGCCTGCTGGTGGGCATCTCCAGCGGTGCCACGCTGGCGGCCATCGCCCAGAAGCTGCCCGAGCTGGGCGCCGGCGCCAAGGTGCTGGGCTTCAACTACGACACCGGCGAGCGCTACCTGTCGATCGAGGGCTTCCTGCCGGCCTGAACACCGCCGCATCGGCGTAGAACGCCGCATCGGCATTGGCCGGCCACCAGCCCGGCAGGCCCAGCACCGGCAGCGGTGTGAAGGGCTTGCTGGCCCAGGCCTCGGCATCCATCGCCAGGGCTGCATCGGCCGCCAGCACATGGGCCGTCAGCGCCTTGCGTGGTGCGGTCACCAGCTTCTCCAGCAGCGCGTGGCCGACGATGGTGAGCCGCGCCTGCGCCCACAGCGCCCGGTGGGTGATGAACAGCGTGGGCCAGTCACGCCGCCGCAGTGCCTGCCACAGCGGCGGCGGCGCCTGCAGCAGTGCACCGTTCTCGTCGAACAGGGTCAGTGCGTCGCGCAGCGGGCCACGTTGGCCGCCCACACCACGGCGGGCGATCTCCACCGCCTGCAGCGTGTTCAGGCGCCGCTTGAGTGCCGGCTGCGCCAGCCACACCAGGCCATTGAAGAAGTCATGGGCGTTGTCACGCGTGGGCACCCGGGCCGTGCGGTGGATGAAGGCCTCGTAGGCCTCGCCGGCCGGCAAGGCCTGCTGGGGCACGAAGTGCAGCAGGCCGGCGGCCAGCCGCAGGCTGCCGGCACCGGCCGGGCGCCCTGCATTCAGCGCATCAGCCACCGTGGCGCCGCCTTGCCAGGCGGCCCAGGCCTGCCCCAGGGCCGGCTGCAGCGGCGCCAGCCAGGGGCCGGTCAGGTCCACAGGATCAGCTGGTCTGACGCCAGGCCAGCGTCTCGCCGCCCCGCAGCGGCTTGAGCTGCGCATCGCCGAAGGGCACGGCCTCGGGCAGCAGATAGGGTTCGCGCGTCAGCGTCACCGTGCCGGCATTGCGCGGCAGGCCGTAGAAGGCCGGGCCGTGGTGGCTGGCAAAGCCCTCCAGCTTGTCCAGCGCGCCCACCGCATCGAAGGCCTCGGCATACAGCTCCAGCGCGCTCAGCGCGGTGTAGCAGCCGGCGCCGCAGACGCTGGCCTCCTTCATCGTGGCCGCATGCGGCGCGCTGTCGGTGCCCAGGAAGAAGCGGTCGGATCCCGAGGTGGCAGCGGCCACCAGGGCCTGGCGGTGCACTTCACGCTTGAGCACCGGCAGGCAGTAGTAGTGCGGCCGCAGCCCACCCATGAAGATGGCATTGCGGTTGTAGAGCAGGTGGTGGGCGGTGAGGGTGGCGGCGGTGTGCGGGCCGGCCTCGGCCACGTACTGCGCCGCCTCCTTGGTGGTGATGTGCTCGAACACCACCTTCAGTTCGGGGAAGTCGGCACGCAGCGGTTGCATCACCTGGTCGATGAACACCGCCTCGCGGTCGAACAGGTCCACCGCCGGGTCGGTCACCTCGCCGTGCACCAGCAGCTTCAGGCCGGCCTTCTGCATGGCTTCGAGCACCGGGTAGGTCTTGCGGATGTCGGTGACACCGGCGTCGCTGTTGGTGGTGGCGCCGGCCGGGTAGAGCTTGAGCGCCACCACGCCGGCCTCGGCCGCGCGGTGGATCTCGTCGACCGCCAGGTTGTCGGTCAGGTACAGCGTCATCAGCGGCGTGAAGTCCACGCCCGCCGGCAGCGCCGCCAGGATGCGCGCCCGGTAGGCCGCGGCGGCCGCCGCGCTGGTGATCGGCGGGCGCAGGTTAGGCATGATGATGGCGCGGGCGAACTGCCGCGCCGTGGCCGGCACCACGGCGGCCATGGCCGCGCCGTCGCGCACATGCAGGTGCCAGTCGTCCGGCCGGGTGATGGTGAGGGTGTCGGTCATGGCGCAATTCTGGCATCGGCCCCCGCGCCTGCCACCCGGCCCATGCGCCCGGCGCATGACCCCATGCTACGTAGAAGCGCCAGGGTGAGCACGGTTCTTGCCTCGCTACACTGCGCCACGCTCAGAGGCGGCTTGCAGCTGCCTGACAGAGTGCGGAACCCAACTGGAGTTTTTCGATGACCAAGATGACCGCCAAGACCCTTCTCGCTTCCGTTTGTGCCACCGCCACCCTCGGCCTGGCGACCCTTCCTGCCCAAGCCGGCAAGACTGTCGATGCGATCAAGGCCCGCGGCCAGCTGATCTGCGGCGTGAACACCGGCCTGGCCGGCTTCTCGGCCGCCGACAGCCAGGGCAACTGGTCCGGCCTGGACGTGGATGTGTGCAAGGCCATCGCCGCGGCCATGCTGGGGGATGCCAGCAAGGTGAAGTACGTGCCGCTGAACGCCCAGCAGCGCTTCACCGCCCTGCAGTCCGGCGAGATCGACATCCTCAGCCGCAACACCACCTGGACCCTGACCCGCGACGCCTCGCTGGGCATGCACTTCACCGGCACCACCTACTACGACGGCCAGGGCTTCATGGTGCCGGCCAAGGGCAAGATCAAGAGCGCCAAGCAGCTCAAGGGCGCCACGGTCTGCGTGCAGTCGGGCACCACCACCGAGAAGAACCTGACCGACTTCTCGCGTGCCAACAAGCTCGACATCAAGCCGGTGGTGTTCGAGAAGCAGGAAGCCTCGACCAGCGCCTACTTCAGCGGCCGCTGCCAGGCCTTCACCACCGACGCGTCGGGCCTGGCCTCGATCCGCAACAAGGAAGCCAAGAACCCGGCCGAGCACCTGATCCTGCCCGAGCTGATCTCCAAGGAGCCGCTGGGCCCCAGCGTGCGCCGCGGTGACGACGAGTTCTACGCCATCGCCAAGTGGGTGGTGTTCGCCCTGATCGAGGCCGAGGAGTACGGCATCACCCAGGCCAATGTCGACCAGATGAAGACCAGCGCCGACCCGGTGGTGGGCCGCATCGTCGGCAGCACCGAGGACACCGGCAAGCTGCTGGGCCTGGACAAGGCCTGGGCCGCCAACGCCATCAAGGCGGTGGGCAACTACGGCGAGATCTTCGAGCGCAATGTCGGCCCGAAGAGCGCGCTGGGCATGCCGCGCGGCAACAACAACCTCTGGAACAAGGGCGGCTTCATGTACGCCCCGCCAGTGCGGTAACACGGATCTTCCTGCTGCGCGGGCCGATCTTGCGCCTGCGTTGCTCGCCGTACGGGTGTACGGCTGCGCTACTCGACGCAACCTCGGCCCGCTCGCGACGGAATCTCCGCATTCCCGCGAGCGTGCAGAGCCGTTTCCGACCGAGACTTCTGTGAAGGAAATCCGCCCATGACGGCCCGTGCCGCCCCCCCCAAGACACGCGACTGGTCGCTGCGCAGCCGCGCGGTGCGCGCCCTGCTCTACCAGGTGCTGGCCCTGGCCCTGATCGCCCTGGGCGTGTGGTTCCTGGCGCACAACACCATGGAGAACATGCGTGTGCGCGGCATCCAGAGCGGCTTCGACTTCCTCAGCGGCCCGGCCGGCTTCGACATCGGCGAGCTGCTGATCCCCTACGAGTCGGTCGACCCCTACTGGAAGGCCTTCCTGGTGGGCGTGCTCAACACGCTGCGCGTGGCCATCATCGGCATCGTGCTCACCACGCTGCTGGGCACGCTGATCGGCATCGGGCGCTTCTCCAACAATGCCATCGTGCGTGGCCTGTGCTATGGCTACGTGGAACTGTTCCGCAACATCCCGGTGCTGCTGCAGCTGCTGGTCTGGTACCTGGTGCTGACCGAATGGCTGCCCAGCCCCGAGGAGCCGCTCTCGGTGGCCGGCCTGGTCTTCCTCAGCAAGGGCGGGCTGTCCTACCCGGTGCCGGTGTGGGGCCAGGGCCAGGCCTTTGCCGGCCTGGGCCTGCTGGCCGGCGCGGTGCTGGCCTGGGTCTGGGCGCGCAAGGCGCGCACCCTGTTCGAGGCCACCGGCCAGGTGCGGCCGGTGCTGCTGCCGGCCATCGCCCTGCTGGTCGGCGGCGCCTTGGTGGGCTGGTTGCTGGGCGGTGCGCCCATGGCCTGGAACCTGCCGAAGGCCGGTGACGTGTCGGTGGAGGGCGGCAGCTCGTTCACGCCCGAGTTCATCTCGGTGCTGCTGGGCCTGACCTTCTACACCGCCTCCTTCGTGGCCGAAGTGGTGCGCGCAGGCATCGCTTCGGTGCCGCGTGGCCAAAGTGAGGCGTCGAGCGCGCTGGGTCTGGGCAAGGGCCAGCAGATGCGCCTGGTGGTGCTGCCGCAGGCCCTGCGCGTGATCATCCCGCCGATGACCAACCAGTACCTGAACCTGACCAAGAACTCGTCGCTGGCCGTGGCCATCGGCTACCCCGACGTGGTCTCGATCAGCAACACCGCCATCAACCAGACCGGCCGGGCGGTGGAGTGCATCGCCATCATCATGCTGGTCTACCTGACCACCTCGCTGACCACCTCGGGGATCATGAATTGGTACAACACACGCTCGGCGATCAAGGAGCGGTGAGATGACAACCACCACCATCTTCAAATCGATCGAGCCGCGGCCCGCGCCGGTCAAGACCGAGGGCCTGGTGCCCTGGGTGCGCCGCAACCTGTTCGGCAACCTGCCCAGTTCCATCGCCACCGTGGTGATGCTGGGCCTGGCGGTCTGGCTGATTCCGCAGCTGCTGAACTGGGCGGTGTTCCAGGCCGTGGCGGCGCCCAATGCCGAGCAGTGCCAGGCCGCCCGCGGTGTGGGCGCCTGCTGGGGCGTGGTGACCGAGAAGTACCGGCTGATCATCTTCGGCCGCTACCCCTTCGAGCAGCAATGGCGGCCCGAGGTGGCCACCATCGCCCTGGTGGCGCTGCTGGTGGCCAGCTGCGTGCGCACCTTCTGGAAACCCTGGCTGCTGCTGCTGTGGGTGGCCGTGCTGGCGCTGTTCTTCGCCCTGATGAAGGGCGGCGTGCTGGGCCTGGTGCCGGTGGAGACCGACCGCTGGGGCGGCCTGCCGCTGACCATCATGCTGGCCACGCTGAGCATCGTGTTCGCCTTCCCGCTGAGCGTGGCTGTGGCGCTGGGCCGGCGCAGCAAGATGCCGGCGATCAAGACCATCTGCGTGATCTACGTGGAGCTGATCCGCGGCGTACCGCTGATCAGCGTGCTGTTCATGGCCAGCTTCATGTTCCCGCTGTTCATGCCGCCGGGCACCAGCATCGACGTGCTGCTGCGGGTGCTGGTGGGCATCACGCTGTTTGCCGCGGCCTACATGGCCGAGATCGTGCGGGGCGGCCTGCAGGCCATTCCCAAGGGCCAGCAGGAAGCGGCCGACACCCTGGGCCTGAGCTACTGGCAGGCGCAGCGCAAGATCATCCTGCCGCAGGCCCTGGCCCTGGTGGTGCCGGGCATCATGAACAACTTCATCTCGATCTTCAAGGACACCTCGCTGGTGACCATCGTCAGCCTCTACGAGCTGACCGGGGCCATGGGCCTGGCCCTGAATTCGGATGCCGACTGGCGGCCGTTCAAGATCGAGGCCTACCTGTTCATCGCCGCCATCTACTTCGCCTTCTGCTTCTCCATGTCGCGCTACAGCCTGTGGATCGAGAAGCGGCTCTCACTCAGCAAGAACAGGTAAAGCCATGTCCGAACCGATCATCACCTTTGAAAAAGTCAACAAGTGGTACGGCAACAGCTTCCATGTGCTGCGTGACATCGACCTGTCGGTGGCCAAGGGCGAGCGCATCGTCATCTGCGGGCCCTCGGGCTCGGGCAAGAGCACGCTGATCCGCTGCATCAACCGGCTGGAAGAACACCAGCAGGGCACGCTGAAGGTGGACGGCGTGGAACTGACGGACGACGTCAAGGCCATCGAGGCCATCCGCAAGAACGTGGGCATGGTGTTCCAGCAGTTCAACCTGTTTCCCCACCTCACCGTGCTCGAGAACCTGACGCTGGCGCCGATGTGGGTGGGCAAGATGCCCAAGCGCGAGGCCGAGGAGCGGGCCATGGCCCAGCTCAAGCGGGTGCGCATCGCCGAGCAGGCGGGCAAATACCCGCTGCAGCTGTCAGGCGGCCAGCAGCAGCGCGTGGCCATCGCCCGCGCGCTGTGCCTCACGCCCAAGATCATGCTGTTCGACGAGCCCACCTCGGCGCTGGACCCCGAGATGATCAAGGAAGTGCTGGACGTGATGATCGAGCTGGCCAACGGCGGCATCACCATGCTCTGCGTGACCCACGAGATGGGCTTTGCCAAGGCGGTGGCCAACCGGGTGATCTTCATGGACCAGGGCCAGATCGTGGAGCAGAACGAGCCGCATGCGTTCTTCGACAACCCCCAGAGCGACCGCACCAAGGATTTCCTGTCCAAGATTCTTGGGCACTGAGCCCCCCTCCCGCAGCGCCTGCGGCGCTCGCGCCGTGATGGGCTACGGCGGTTGGCGGAGAAAGTCCCACAAGGCCTGGGCGGCGGGCTTGGTGTGACGGGCCACCTCGGAGCGCTCGCGGTAGATGCGCACCTCCATGGTCAGCTCGCCAACGCCGGCCGGTGCAGCGCTCACCAGGCGGCGGGCCTTGAGCTCCTGCCGCACCGAGCTGGCGGGCAGGAAGGCCAGGCCATGGCCCTCCAGCGCCATCGCCTTCAGGCCCTCGGCCATGTCGGTCTCGTAGGTGGTCTCCAGGGCCGGCGCCACCGGCATCTGGCGGATGATCTGCTCGACCATGTGGCCCATGTAGGCACCCGCGGCATAGGCCAGCAGCGGCACCGGCGCACCGCCGGACGCCAGGAAGAACAGCGGCTGGCCCGCGGCATCGGCCTTGGCATAGGCCGCCAGGGTCTCCTGCCCGAGCGACAGCATCTCGTAGCGGTCGGGGCTGAGCTGCAGCGGCTGCGAGGCATGGTGGTAGGCGATCAGCAGGTCACAGCCACCTTCGGTCAGGCGCAGCACGGCGTCGTGCACGTTCAGGGCGATCAGCCGCGTCTTCACGCTGCCGAAGCGGCCGCGCAACTCCATCAGCCAATGCGGAAAGAAGGTGAAGGCCAGGGTGTGCGGGATGGCGAACTCGATCACGTCCTGCCCGCTGGCGCGGTGGCTGCGCATCAGATTGCGCGCCGACTGCAGCGCCACCAGGATCTCCAGCGCCTGCGCATGCAGGGTTTCACCGGCCGACGTGAGCCGTGTGGGGTAGGACGAGCGGTCGACCAGATCGATGCCGGCCCAGGCCTCCAGCGCCTGGATGCGGCGCGAGAACGCCGGCTGGGTGACATGCCGCAACTGGGCCGAACGGGAGAAGCTGCGCGTCTCGGCGAGGCTGACGAAGTCTTCGAGCCACTTGGTTTCCACCGCGGCAGTGTAATAGTCTGAAATCACCCACCACTCAAGGGGCTCCGGACCCCCACCCCCCTTGAACGAAGGGCGGCAAAGCCAGGCATGGATCACCCCCGTTCGATACAGTTCATCACAGTTTGAGCCTTGGCAATGCCTCACCGCACGCTACGGTCCTCCCATCAGTTTGAGCAGGACATGACAATGACATCAGCTTTCCGGACAACCGCTCTGGCAGCAGCGCTGGCTGCGTTCTCGTGGGGTGCGGCCGCCGCGCCCGTGACACTCATCTCGCTGAACTTCGAGGAACAGGGCCAGGCTGCGCTGGCCGCGGAAGCGCCGGTGCTGGTCAGCGAGGTGCTGGACGTGTTCTTCGACGGCGCCTGGGGTTACGAATGGAACATGCTGACGGCCAAGGACCCGATGCCGACCGATGACAACACCGGTGGCTTCCTGATCAATCGCAGCCGCGACATCAACACCACCTCCGACATCGTGGTGTCCCTGGAAGACCTGACCTTGGCCGCGGCGCGCGCCGCCGGCGTGGCCAGCGCCTACCCCGGCCAGTTCTTCAAGTCGATCAGCTTCAGCCTGTTCAGCGCCGGCCTGCGCCCCACGCTGAGCTATACCGATGCCAAGGGTCTGCAGCAGACCATCAACCTGACCCCGGGCAGCAACGACATGCTCTGGTCCAACGGCAACGGCCCCTATGACTTCAACCCGCTGGACCAGGTGACCACCCTGGTGTTCTCGGCCCAGGGCGCGGTGTTCGGTCTGGACGACCTGGAGATCACCCTGACCGATGGCAACCCGGGTGGTGGTGGCAACGTGCCCGAGCCCACCAGCTACGCCCTGGTGGGCCTGGCCCTGCTGGCCGCCGGTTCGGCGAGCCGCCGCCGCGCCTGAGGCCTGCGCACCGCGTGAAAAAGCCCGCCTCGGCGGGCTTTTTCATGGCTGTCGTCCTGGCCGCTGGTCAGCCCGCCTGGCCGCCCAGTTCGTCGGCCTGCTGCAGCCGCCACATCTCGGCATAGCGCCCACCCAGCGCCAGCAGTTCGGCGTGGGTGCCGTCCTCGACCACCCGCCCGCTGTCGAGCACCACGATGCGGTGCGCATCGGCCACGGTGGACAGGCGGTGGGCGATCACCAGCGCCGTCTTGCCCAGGGCCGCGCTCTTCAGCTCAGCCTGGATGGCGCGCTCGTTGGCCGAATCCAGCGCCGAGGTGGCTTCGTCGAAGATCAGCACCGGCGGGTTCTTCAGCAGGGTGCGGGCGATCGCCACCCGCTGCTTCTCGCCGCCCGAGAGCTTCAGGCCCCGCTCGCCGACCATGGTGGCGTAGCCCTTGGGCGTGCTGGTGATGAAGTCGTGGATGTGCGCCGCCCGGGCCGCCGCCTCCACCTCGGCCGGGGTCGAGCCGGTGCGGCCGTAGCCGATGTTGTAACCCACGGTGTCGTTGAACAGCACCGTGTCCTGCGGCACGATGCCGATGGCCTGGCGCAGGCTGGCCTGTTGCACGGCACGGATGTCCTGGCCGTCGATGCTGATGCGGCCACCGGTCACGTCGTAGAAGCGGTAGAGCAGCCTGGCCAGCGTGCTCTTGCCGGCGCCCGACGGGCCCACCACCGCCACCGTCTTGCCGGCCGGGATCTCGAAGCTGATGCCATGCAGGATGGGCCGCTCGGGGTCGTAGGCGAAGCGCACGTCCTCGAAGCGCACCACGCCCTCGGTCACCACCAGCGGCGGTGCACCGGGCACATCGGCCACCTCGCGGTCGCGTTCCAGCAGCAGGAACATGCGGTCCAGGTCGGTCAGGCTCTGCTTGACCTCGCGGTACAGCACGCCCAGGAAGTTCAGCGGGATGTAGAGCTGGATCAGGAAGGCGTTGATCATCACCAGGTCACCCAGGGTCAGGCGCCCCTCCACCACGCCCTGCGTGGCACGCCAGAGCATGGCGACCAGGCTCAGCGCGATGATCAGCTGCTGGCCGGTGTTGAGCATCGACAGCGTGCTCTGGCTCTTCACCTGCGCGCGGCGGAAGGACTCCAGCCCCTGCTCGTAGCGGCCTGCCTCGAAGGCCTCGTTGTTGAAGTACTTCACCGTCTCGAAGTTCAGCAGCGCATCGATGGCCCGGGTGTTGGCGCTGGAGTCCAGCTCGTTCATCTCGCGGCGGAACTTGTTGCGCCACTCGGTCACGCCGACGGTGAAGCTGATGTAGACCACCAGCGCGGCCAGCGTGATCCACACGTAGCCCATGTCGAACTTCCAGCCCAGGAAGCCCAGCACCAGGGACACCTCCACCAGCGTGGGCACGATGCTGTAGAGCGAGTAGCTCACCAGGCTTTGCAGCGCGCGTGTGCCACGCTCGATGTCGCGTGTGAGGCCGCCGGTCTGCCGTTCCAGGTGGAAGCGCAGGCTCAGCGCATGCATGTGGCCGAACACCTCCAGCGCGATCTGCTTGCTGGCGCCGAAGCTGACCTTGGCGAACACCAGCTCACGCAGCTCGGTGAACAGGCTGGTGGACAGGCGCAACCCGGCATAGGCCAGCAGGATGCCCATGGGCACCACCAGCACCGCACGCGCATCACCCGGTTTCAGCGCCAGCGCATCCACCAGGTACTTCAGCAGCACCGGCACGCCCACGTTGGCCAGCTTGGCCGCCAGCAGAAAGCCCAGCGCCAGGCCTACCCGCCAGCGGTATTGCCAGAGGTAGGGCAGCAGCTTGCGCAGGGTCTGCCAGTCGGAGCGGGGCGCGCCGGGCGTGACCGGTGTGGGCAGGGCGATGCTGGGGGCGGAGCGGCGCATGGGCGGGGCGGGAGGTCTCAGGCAGCGTGGAAGAATGGCCTGCCAAGAACAGCACCCAGGTGATGCCGATGCCCGATCCAACAAGCCCCCGGCAGCCCCTGACAGGACCCACCAGTTTGCCCGATGGCAGCGAGCTGGTGCTGCGGGTGATGCCGCTGCCGGCCGACGTCAACGGCAATGGCGACATCTTCGGCGGCTGGCTGATGGCGCAGGTGGACCTGGCCGGCGCGGTGCTGCCCTCGCGCATCGCCAAGGGCCGCATCGCCACCGTGGCGGTCAACCAGTTCATCTTCAAGCAACCGGTGTCGGTGGGCGACCTGGTGAGCTTCTACGCCCGCATCAGCCGCATCGGCAACACCAGCATCACGGTGCACGTGGAGGTGTTCGCCGAGCGCAACCCGGCCAACCTGCAGGTGGTGAAGGTGACCGAGGCCAACCTCACCTACGTGGCCATCGACGCCGAGGGCAAGCCGCGGCCGGTGCCCAAGGACTGAACGGCGGCGGCCGCCGCCGTTCAGAACTTCGAGAAGTCCGGCTTGCGCTTCTGGAAGAAGGCCTGGAAGGCCTCGGTGGCCTCGGGGCTGCGCAGGCGCTGGCCGAACAGCGCACCCTCGGTGGCCATCACGTCGCGGATGCGTGCGCGCTGCGGTTCCCGCATCAGGCGCTTGGTGTCGCGCACGGCGCCGGGGGCCAGGGCATTGAAGCGCTCGGCCATGCGGCGGGCGTGGTTGACCACCTCGCCCGCCGGCAGCACGGCGTTGGCGATGCCGCAGTCCACCGCGTCGCTGCCGGAAAACGGCTCGCCCAGCAGCAGCTTCTCGGCCGCCTTCACATGGCCCAGCAGGGCTGGCAGCACCAGGCTGCTGGCGTATTCGGGCACCAGGCCCAGGCTGACGAAGGGCATGGCCAGGCGGGCCTCGTCGCTGACATAGACCAGGTCGCAGTGCAGCAGCAGGGTGGTGCCGATGCCCACCGCCGCGCCGGTGACGGCCGCCACCACCGGCTTGTCACAGTCCAGCAGCGCGCGCATGAAGCGCGCCACCGGCGTGTCCTCGCCCTGCGGTGGGCGCTGCATGAAGTCGTCGATGTCGTTGCCCGAGGTGAAGATGCCGGGCTGGCCGGTGATCAGCACGACGCGCACCCCGGCATCCGTCTGCGCGGCTTCCAGCGCTTCGGCCATGGCGGTGTACATGCCCTGGGTGAGCGCGTTCTTCTTCTCGGGGCGTGCGATCTCGATGGTCAGCACCTTGTTCAAGGTGGCGGTGCGGATGCTCATGGTCTCTCCTGTGCGCTGGTGCGTGATCAGACGCGTTCAAAAATGCCTGCTGCGCCCTGGCCGGTGCCCACGCACATGGTCACCATGCCGTACTTCAGCTGGTGGCGGCGCAGTGCATGCACCACGGTGGCGGCGCGGATGGCACCGGTGGCGCCCAGCGGGTGGCCCAGGGCGATGGCGCCGCCCATGGGGTTGACGACATCCGGGTTCAGGCCCACGGTGCGGATCACCGCCAGCGCCTGGGCGGCAAAGGCTTCGTTGAGCTCGATCCAGCCCATGTCGGCCAGGCTCAGGCCCGCGCTTTTCAGCGCCGCCGGGATGGCCTCGATGGGGCCGATGCCCATGATCTGTGGCGGCACGCCGCGCGAAGCAAAGCTGACGAAGCGCGCCAGCGGCTTCAGGTCGAACTGCCTGACCGCCTTCTCGCTGGCCAGGATCAGGCAGCCGGCGCCATCGCTGGTCTGGCTGCTGTTGCCGGCCGTGACCGAGCCTTTGGCCGCGAACACCGTGCGCAGCTTGGCCAGGGCCTCCAGCGTGGTCTCGGCCCGGGGGCCTTCGTCCAGGCTGACGGTGCGGGCCTGGATGTTGATCTCGCCCGTGGCCAGGTTCGGCGTGCGCTCCACCACCTGCACCGGGCAGATCTCGTCGGCAAAGGCACCCGCCTGTTGCGCGGCGATGGCCTTCAGATGGCTTTGCAGCGCAAAGGCGTCCTGGTCATCGCGGCTCACCTTCCACTGCTCGGCCACCTTCTCGGCCGTCAGGCCCATGCCGTAGGCGATGCCGACGTTCTCGTCCTTGGCAAACACCGCCGGGTTGAACGAGGGCTTGTTGCCGGTCATGGGCACCATGCTCATGCTCTCGGCACCAGCGGCGATCATCACCTCGGCCTCGCCCACGCGGATGCGGTCGGCGGCCATCTGGATGGCGCTGAGGCCGGACGCGCAGAAGCGGTTGACGGTGACACCGCCCACCGAGTTGGGCAGGCCCGCCAGCAGCGCGCCGATGCGGGCGATGTTGGCGCCCTGCTCGGCCTCGGGCATGGCGCAGCCGACGATGGCGTCTTCGATGGCCTTCGGGTCCAGCCCCGGCACCTGCGCCAGCGCAGCCTGGATGGCGGCCACGAGCAGGTCGTCGGGCCGGGTGTTGCGGAAGAAGCCGCGGTGGCTGCGGCCGATGGGCGTGCGGCTGGCGGCGACGATGTAGGCGTCTTGAACTTGCTTGCTCATGTGGTGTGCTCCGAGACGTCGATCAGTTGCGGACGGGCTTGCCGGTCTGCAGCAGGCCCATGATCCGTTCCTGCGATTTCGGGTGCTCCAGCAGGCTGCAGAAGTGCTTGCGCTCCAGCGCCATCAGGTACTCCTCGTTCACCAGCGAGCCGGCCTCCACCGCACCACCGCACACCACGTCGGCGATCAGGCTGGCGATGTGGAAATCGTGCGCGCTGATGAAGCCACCGTCGCGCATGCCCACCAGCTGGGCCTGGATGGTGGCAATCGCCGAGCGGCCGGCCACCGGGAACTGGCCCTTGAGCGGCGCGCGCCAGTTGCTGGCGGCCATGGCCTTGGCCTGGCTGATGGCGGTGAACAACAGCTCGTCCTTGTGCGCCACGATCACGTCGTCGGCCAGCAGATAGCCCAGCTGGCGGCTCTCGATGGCGCTGGTGCCCACCTTGGCCGTGGCGGCGGCCTGGAAGCCGTCTTTCACGAAGGCCAGCAGGTCGGTGCTGTTGGCCGCGGCTGCGTTCTCGGCGGCGCGGCGGGCGATGTAGGTCAGGCCGCCACCACCCGGGATCAGACCCACGCCCACTTCCACCAGGCCGACATAAGTCTCCAGGTGCGCGACACGTTTGGCGCAGTGCACCGCGATCTCGCAGCCCCCGCCCAGGGCCAGGCCACGCATGGCCGCCACCGTGGGCACGCTGGCGTAGCGCAGGCGCAGCAGGGCGTCCTGCAGCTTCTGGATCTCGGGCGCGATGCCCTTGGCGCCCAGCTTCATGAAGGTGGGCAGCATGGCTTCGAGGTTGGCGCCGGCCGAGAAGGGCTCGTCGCCGCTCCAGATGACCAGGCCGTCGTACTGGGCTTCGGCCAGCTCCACTGCCTTCAGCAGGCCCTCGATCACGCCGGGGCCGATCAGGTGCATCTTGCTGGTGATGCTGGCGATCAGCACCTGGCCGTCCAGCGTCCACAACCGGATCTCGTCGTTCTTGAACAGCTCGGTGCCGGCCTGGATGAAGGGCGTGGCGCCCTCGCCGCCCAGCGCCTCGGGAAAGTGCTGGCGCTGGTAGACCGGCAGCATGCTGCGCGGCAGGTAGCGGCCCTGGGCGGCGCTCCAGGAGCCCTCGGGCGTGTGCACGCCGGTGCGTCCATCGAACACCCAGGCCGGCAGCGGCGCGCTGCTCAGCGCCTTGCCGGCGGCGATGTCTTCCTGCACCCAGGTGGCCACCTGCTGCCAGCCGGCCGCCTGCCACAGCTCGAACGGGCCCTGCTGCATGCCGAAGCCCCAGCGCATGGCCAGGTCCACCTCGCGCGCCGATTCGGCGATGTCTGCCAGGTGCACCGCCACGTAGTGGAAACCGTTGCGCAGGATGGCCCAGAGGAACTGCGCCTGCGGGTTGCCCGACTCCCGCAGCAGCTTCAGCCGCTCGGGCGCGGGCTTCTTCAGAATGCGGTCGACGATGGCATCGGCCTTGCCACCGGCCTTCACATAGCCACCGGTGGCCGGGTCGAAGCGCTGGATGTCCTTGCCGACCTTCTTGTAGAAGCCGGCGCCGGTCTTCTGGCCCAGTGCACCGGCGGCCGTGAGCGTGGCCACCGCGGCGGGCGTGGCATAACTCGCAAAGAACGGGTCCGCCTGCAGGTTGTCCTGCATGGTCTTGACCACGTGGCCCAGGGTGTCGATGCCCACCACGTCGGCGGTGCGGAAGGTGCCGCTGCTGGCACGGCCCAGCTTCTTGCCGGTGAGATCGTCCACCACGTCGTAGCCCAGGCCGAACCTGGCGGCCTCGGCGATGGTGCCCAGCATGCCGGCAATGCCCACGCGGTTGGCCACGAAGTTGGGCGTGTCCTTGGCGCGCACCACACCCTTGCCCAGGCTGCGGGTGACGAAGCTCTCCAGGTCGTCCAGGATCTGCGGCAGGGTGGCCGCGGTGGGGATCAGTTCCACCAGCTGCATGTAGCGCGGCGGGTTGAAGAAGTGGATGCCGCAGAAGCGCGGGCGCAGCGCCTCGGGCAGCACGTCGCTCAAGGTGGTGATCGACAGGCCCGAGGTGTTGCTGGCCACGATGGCATGCGGCGCCAGGTGCGGTGCCACCCGGGTGTACAGGTCCAGCTTCCAGTCCAGCCGCTCGGCGATGGCCTCGATCACCAGGTCGCAGCCGGCCAGCAGGTGCAGGTGCTCGTCGTAGTTGGCCAGCTGGATCAGCGCCAGGTCGGCGGGCACGCCGATGGGCGAGGGCTTGAGCTTCTTCAGGCCCTCGATGGCCTTCAGGCCGATGCCGTTCTTGGGGCCTTGCTTGGCTGGCAGGTCGAACAGCAGCACCGGCACTTTCACATTGACCAGGTGGGCAGCGATCTGCGCACCCATCACGCCGGCGCCCAGCACGGCCACCTTGCGCACGTTGAATCGGTTCATGGTTTCTCCAGCAGGGATGGGGCTCACTCGGCGCGAACCCAGGTTTGTGTGCGCCCGAGCAGGGCCATGCCGATGAAGCCCCGCACTTCCAGCTTCTTGCCGCCCTCGATGGGCTTGAGCAGCAGCTTGTAGACCTTGCCGTTGTTCGGGTCGAGGATCTCGCCGCCTTCCCAGCGCGCCTTGTCGGCATCGGGCCTGGCGCCGCGGATGATGGTCATGCCCAGCACCTTCTGGCCCTTGCGCTCGTCGCTGCATTCCACGCAGGTCGAATCCTGCTTGCTGGCATCGGCGATCTTCTCCACCTTGCCGGTGAGCACGCCGCCCACCTCGGTGATGCGCACCTGGGATTTCTCCGCCTTGGTCTCGTCGTCGATGGTCTTCCACAGCCCCACCGGCGTGGCCTGGGCCAGCGCCGTGCCGGCGGCAGCCGCCAGGGCCAGGGTGATGAGCAGCTTCTTCATGGTTGTCTCCGTGGTGCCGGTTGGCGGATCAGAACAGCGCCTCGTCCATCGCCATCAGCGGCGCCAGGCCGGCACGTGCGGTGCGGATCAGCGTGGCCGTCTCGGGCAGCAGCTTGGCGTAGTAGAAGCGTGCGGTGTGCAGCTTGGCGGTGTAGAAGGCATCGCCCGTGTGCTGCTTGTCCAGCGCCACCTTGGCCATGCGCGCCCAGAAGTAGGCAAAGCACAGGTGGCCCACCACCCGCAGATAGTCCACCGCGGCGGCGCCCACCTCGTCGGCATTGCCGAAGGCCTTCATGCCCAGCTCGGTGGTGAGCTTGGTCAGCTTGTCGCCCAGGTCGGCCAGCGGGTTGATGAACTCCTGCATCGCCTCGTTGGTGCCTTCCTCCTCCACGAACTCGGCGATCAGCCTGCCGAACTTCTTCAGCCGGGCGCCGTTGTCGCCCAGCACCTTGCGTCCCAGCAGGTCCAGGCTCTGGATGGTGTTGGTGCCCTCGTAGATCATGTTGATGCGGGAGTCCCGCACAAACTGCTCCATGCCCCACTCGTGGATGTAGCCATGGCCGCCGAACACCTGCTGGCAGGCGCTGGTGGCCGTCCAGCCGTTGTCGGTGACAAAGGCCTTGACGATGGGCGTGAGCAGCGACACCAGATCGTCGGCGTCCTTGCGGGCATCGGCATCGTCGGTGCTCACCAGCACGTCCAGCTGCAGCGCGGTGTAGGTCAGCAGGGCGCGTGCGCCTTCGGCATAGGCGCGCGCGGTCAGCAGCATCTTGCGCACGTCGGGGTGCACGATGATGGGGTCGGCCGCCTGGTCCGGCGCCTTGGGGCCGGAGAGGGCACGCATCTGCACGCGGTCCTTGGCATAGGCCACGGCGTTCTGGTAGGCCACCTCGGTCAGGCCCAGGCTCTGGTTGCCCACGCCCAGGCGGGCGGCATTCATCATCACGAACATCGCCGCCAGCCCCTTGTGGGCCTGGCCGACCAGGCTGCCCACGGCACCGTCCAGCAGCATCTGGCAGGTGGCGTTGCCGTGGATGCCCATCTTGTGCTCCAGGGCGCCGCAGAAGATGGCGTTGCGGTCACCCAGCGTGCCGTCGGGGTTGGCATGGAACTTGGGCACGATGAACAGCGAGATGCCCTTGCTGCCCGCGGGCGCATCCGGCAGGCGGGCCAGCACCAGGTGCACGATGTTCTCGGCCAGGTCGTGTTCACCGGCGCTGATGAAGATCTTCTGCCCGGTGATGCGGTAGCTGCCGTCCGCCTGCGGCTCGGCCTTGGTGCGCAGCAGGCCCAGGTCGGTGCCGCAGTGCGGCTCGGTCAGGCACATGGTGCCGGTCCACTGGCCGCTGGTGAGCTTGGGCAGGTACAGCGCCTTCTGCGCCTCGGTGCCGTGGGCATGCAGGGCCTCGTAGGCGCCGTGGCTCAGGCCGGGGTACATGGTCCAGGCCTGGTTGGCCGAGTTCAGCATCTCGAAGAAGCACTGGTTCAGCACCAGGGGCAGGCCCTGGCCGCCGTAGGCCGGGTCGCAGCTCAGGCTGGGCCAGCCACCTTGCACATACTGGGCATAGGCCTGCTTGAAGCCCTGGGGCGCGGTCACCGCATGAGTGGTCTTGTCGAGGTGGCAGCCTTCGGCATCACCGGGCAGGTTCAGCGGTGTCAGCACCTCGGCGGCGAACTTGCCACCCTCGGCCAGCACCGCGTTCAGCGTGTCGGCGTCGATGTCGGCATGCGCCGGCAGGGCTTGCAGCGTGGGCACGGCATCCAGCACCTCGTGCAGCAGGAATTGCATGTCTCGGATGGGCGGGTTGTACTGGGGCATGGGGCGCTCCTGAGGCTGGAAAGTGGGCGCGGCCCGCGGGGCCGGCGTCGAAGAATGGGGAACTCAGCGCGCGGCGCTGCGCGCAGGCGCAGCCGGTGCCGGCTCGGCCTGCAGGTAGAACTGCACGATGCGGTCGAAACCCTTGCGGGCCCGCTCCACCGCGCCGGGCAGGCGCAGGAAACGTGCGTCGTGGTGCAGCGCCAGGATCAGGCCATGGACCTCGAACAGCATCTGCAGCGTGTCGGTGTCGCCACGCAGGTGGCCGGCCTCGATGGACTGGCGGATGGCACGCTCCAGGGCGGCCTGCCAGTCACGCACCATGCTGGCCAGGGCATCGCGCACCGGGCCGGGCCGGTCATCGAACTCCACCGCGCCGCTGATGTAGATGCAGCCCGAGTCCAACTCGATGGACACCCGCTTCACCCAGCGGTCGAACAGTGCGCGCAGCCGCGGCAGGCCACGCTGCTCACGCACGGCGGGGAAGAACACCTCGTCTTCGAACCGCGTGTGGTACTCGCGGATCACCGCGATCTGCAGTTCTTCGCGTGAGCCGAAGTGGGCGAACACGCCCGACTTGCTCATCTGCGTCAGCTCGGCCAGCGCGCCGATGGACAGGCCCTCCAGCCCCATGTGCGAGGCCTGGGCCAGCGCGGCCTCCAGGATGGCGGCACGTGTCTGCTGGCCCTTGTGCAGCGAGCGGGCGGCTGCAGCGGTGGGGCGCTTGCGGCTGGCGGGCAGCACGGTGTCGACAGGCAATGGGTTGGCGGACACAGTGGATGGCAGCTTGTCGGAATGAAACGAACGGTCGTGCTATTTTGCAGAAAGCAGCCTGCCCGTGCCGCCCGCCGGCCGGGTTTTTTCTAGACGATGGCGACTAGATCACAGCCGCAGCCGCCGGCAGGCTTCAGGAAGACAGCCGGTTGGCGCCAGCCACGGGGGCTTGCCATGGCCTGCCGCAGCGCGGCGCTTGCCGAATGCAGTACGCTTGCCACCGTTGACTGGAGGTTCTGTCCTTGGACGTGCTGCAGCTCGATGTGTCCGGACGCCCGCAAGCGTGGATCACGCCGCGGGAGGCGGCCCTGCTCTACGCCTGCGATGGTGTGGCCTGGACTCTGGGCCGCGCCGTGCAGGTGCTGCGCGGGGGCATCCAGCGCGCCACCGGCCTGCAGTCGCGCATCGAGGTGCATGCCATCGTGGCCGTGCGGGGTGCCGTGCCCAGCCGGGCCTGGCGTGTCACGCCGGCCATGACCAACCCCAAGCTCTTTGTGCGTGACCGCCATGTGTGCGCCTACTGCGGCGGGCGCTTCGGCTTCGACACCCTCACCCGCGAGCACATCATCCCCACCTCGCGTGGTGGGCGCGACACCTGGATGAACTGCATCACCGCCTGCCGGGCCTGCAACGGCCGCAAGGGCAACCGCCTGCCCGAAGAATCGAACATGAGCCTGCTGTACCTGCCCTACACGCCCAGCCTGCACGAAGACATGATCCTGCGTGGGCGCCGCATCGTGGCCGACCAGATGGAGTTCCTGCTGGCCGGCGTGCCACGCTCCAGCCGACTGCACGGCTGAGAAGCGGGGTGCGACAACTTGTTCTCGCGCTGGCAACCGCCGGCGCGCTGTGCGGGCCGCCGGCCCTGGCCGCCGACCCCGCTGCCACGCCACTGCGGGTGCCCGACACCCTGGCCCAGCGGCTGCAGCCCTGCATGGCCTGCCACGGTGCACAAGGCCGTGCCAGCCGCGAGGGCTACCTACCCCGCATCGCCGGCAAGCCGGGCGGCTACCTGTACCAGCAGCTGCTGCACTTCCGCGATGGCCGGCGCCAGAACGCCGCCATGGCCCGCCTGCTGGCCCAGCAGAGCGACGCCTACCTGCGCGAGATGGCGGGCTACTTCGCCGCGCTGGACCTGCCGTCCACGGCCGCCCCGGCCAGCCCGGCAACGGCCGCGCAGCTGCTGCGTGGCCAGGGCCTGGCCATGCAGGGCGACCGCCAGCGCCAGCTGCCGGCCTGCAGCGCCTGCCATGGCCAGGCGCTCACCGGCGCGCTGCCGGCCGTGCCAGGCCTGCTGGGCCTGCCACGCGACTACCTGATCGCCCAGCTCGGCGCCTGGCAGACCCAGCAGCGCCGCGCCCTGGCACCCGACTGCATGGCCGTGATCGCCCAGCGCCTGCCACCGGCCGACGTGGGTGCGGTGGCCGCCTGGCTGGCCGCACAGCCGGTGCCGGCGCAGCAGCATGCCGCGGCCGCCGCAGCCGGCCCCGCGCCCCTGCCCTGCGGCAGTGTGGACCACCCACCGCGATGACGCGCCTGTCCACACCCTGGCGCCTGACCCTGGGCCTGGCCGCGCTGCTGCTGGCCACCACCCTGCTGCTGGCCTGGCTCAACCTGCGGGGCGAAGCACCGCTGGAGCCCGATCCGGCCACGGCCACCCCGGCCAGCGCGGCCACCCTGGCGCAGGGCGCCTACCTGGCGCGCGCCGGCAACTGCGCCGGCTGCCACACCGCGCGTGGTGGTGCGGCCTACGCCGGTGGTCGTGGCATCGCCACGCCCTTCGGCACCGTCTACGCCGGCAATCTCACACCCGACGCCAGCGGCCTGGGCGGCTGGACGGCGGCGCAGTTCCGCCGCGCGCTGTGGCATGGCCGCTCGGCCGACGGCCGGCTGCTGGTGCCGGCCTTCCCCTACACCCACTTCACCCAGCTGACCCGCGCCGATGCCGATGCGCTGTGGTCCCATCTGCGCAGCCTGCCGCCGGTGCAACAGGCCAACCGCCCGCACGACCTGCGCTGGCCCTACCGCAGCCAGGTGGCGCTGGCGGTGTGGCGGGCGCTGTACTTTCAACCGGGCCCCAGCGATGGCGGCCTGCCGGCGGGCGCCGGCGACCAGCTGCTGCGCGGCGCCTACCTGGTCAACGGCCTGGGCCATTGCAGCGCCTGCCATGCCAACCGCAGCGTGCTGGGCGGCAGCGGCAGCCTGGCCGACAGCGCGGGTGGCAGCACCCTGCCCGGCCAGCGCTGGCAGGCGCCGTCGCTCACCGATCCGGCCGAGATCGCCATGGGGCAGCGTGACGCCCGGGAACTGGTGCAGCTGCTACAGACCGGCCTGTCGGACCGGGCCGCGGTGATGGGCCCGATGGCCGAGGTGGTGGCCGACAGCACCCAGCACCTGCGCGCGGACGATCTGCAGGCCATGGTGGCCTACCTGCAATCACTGGCCCCCGCCCGCAGCGCCGGCACGCGGCCGCCGGCGCGCCTGCCACCACGCGACGGCCTGGTGCTCGCCCGCGGCGGCCAGCTGTATGCCGACCACTGCCTGGCCTGCCACGGCGACCAGGGCCAGGGTGCACCGGGCGCCTACCCGGCGCTGGCCCACAACCCCATCGTCACCCTGCCCGACCCCGGCAACCTGGTGCAGGCCATCACCACCGGGGGCTTCCCCCCGGCCACCGCCGGCAACCCGCGCCCCTATGGCATGCCGGGCTTCGACCTGCCACACGAGGACCTGGCCGCCCTGGCCACCTGGCTGCGTGCCAGCTGGGGCCATGATGCGGCGCCGGTCAGCGCGGTGCAGGTGCTGCTGGCGCGCTGAGCCCGCGCGGCGCTGCAGCCGCGCACCGGTCACACCTGCTCACGCTTCTTCACCGGGCAGCAACCAGCCGGCCAGACCGGGCGCACCGCCGGCTGGTCCAATCGGCCATCGTCAACGGCGGCGGCCGACGCACCGTTGTGCAAGCACAACCACGAAGGATCGACCATGTTCCGCTCCACCCCTCTGCTGGCCCTGGTGGCCGCCCTCGCCCTGGCCGGCTGCGCCACCAGCAGCCCCGACGTCATCAGCCGCCAGGATGCGCAGCGCATGTCCACCGTGGTGGACGCCACCGTGCTGTCGGTGCGCGCGGTCACCGTGGACGGCAGCCAGCAGGGCGGTGGTGCCGTTGCCGGTGGTGTGGTGGGCGCAGTGGCCGGCTCGTCCATCGGCGGGCGGCGGGATTCCATCGTCGGCGGTGTGCTGGGCGCCGTGGCCGGTGCGGTGATCGGCAACGCCGTGGAGCGCAATGCCACGCGTGAGGACTCGCTGGAGATCATGGTGCAGCTGCGCAACGGCGAGCGCCGTGCCATCGTGCAGGCCAAGGGCAGCGAGAACTTCTACCCGGGCGACCCCGTCATCCTGGTGACCACCGGTGGCAAGGTGCGGGTGTCGCGTGCACCGGGTGCCCTGCCACCAGAGCACGCGCCCCTGCCGCGCCCGCTGCCCGGCACCCGCGGCTGAGCCTCAGGGCTTGCCCGGCGCCGGTGGCAAGGCCATGCCACGCAGTGCCAGGGCCAGTTCGGGCGCCCCCCACAGCGTGATGCCCTGGGCCGCCGCGTAAGCGCTGGCGTTGTCGCTGAGCGCGCCCAGGCAGATGCACACCGCCTTCGGCGCATCGGCCATGGTGTCGTCGCGCGCACGCGCAGCCTGCAGGGCGCGCAGCGGCTCCACCCCCAGGCGGGCCGACTTCCAGCGCCGGGCACTCAGCAGCATGCGCTGCCCCTGGCGCTGCAGCACCATGTCGACCGCATCGCCGCCAGCGGGCAGCAACTCGAAGCCGTTGCGGCGGAAGGATTCGGCCAGCAGCGCCTGAAACGCCGGCCAGGCCATGGCGCTGGCCACCGCCTGCACCTGCTGCACCCGCTGCGCACTGGGCAGCCGCCATTGCCGCTGCGCCGCCATCGCGCCGATCACCAGGAACGGAAAGCCCGACAGGCTGCCCACCACGCGGAACTCCGCCGGCAGCAGGGCGGCCGCCACCAGGCCCAGCACGGCGGCGATGCCCACGCTCACCCACCAGGGTGAACGCAGCAGCACGGCAAACAGCGAGTTGCGCGGCAGGTTGAATTTCAAGCAAGGTCTCCAGGCAGCAGTCTTCCCGGCGGGAGCCGGGGCGCGCCATTGTGCGGGCTGGCCGGCACCATGCCTGCCTGTGTGCGACAGCGCACCGACTCGCGCCCGCCCGCAGCCCAGCATGGCGGCATTGGCGCCTTCGCGCCGAGGAGACGGCCATGAGCCTTGGAACCATTCTGCTGATCGTGCTGGTGTTGCTGTTGATCGGCGTCATTCCCAGCTGGCCGCACAGCCGCAGCTGGGGCTATGGACCCAGCGGTGGCATCGGCCTGGTGCTGCTGGTGCTGGTGGTGCTGCTGGTGATGGGGCGCATCTGAGCCCCGCCGTGGCCGCCCGGCCTGCCTGACGGCGTCAGCCGTCCAGCCCGCCCTGGCGGCGCAAGGCCGCGTACCACAGCCGGTAGCCCGCATCGCTGGGATGCAGGCCATCGGCCGCATGCAGGAGCGCAGGCTGCTGCACGAAGGGATCCTGGTGGCGCGGCTGCAGCAGCCGCACGTAGACCAGGCCGCGGGCCTGCGCCACCTGCTGCACCATCGCGTGCAGGGCGCGTGAGCGTGCATCCATCCACCACGACAGCGGTGGCCAGAAGAACGGCGCATGCCCCACGCTGCCGGCGGGCATCAGCACCACGCGGCGGCCCTTCTGCTGCGCCAGCGCCACCACGCGTTGAAGATCGGCCTGCAGCGCAGCGCCGCCAGTGAGGCGGATCACGTCGTTGCCACCGGCCAGCACCAGCACGCGGTCGTGGCCCGCATCGGCACCAGCCAGCTGCAGCGCAACGTCGGCGAAACGTGCACCGTTGGCGGCCAGGTTCTGGATCTGCCAGTCCGGATGGGCGGCGGCGATCAGCCCGACCAGGCTCTGTGCCGCGCTGCTGGCGCCGGTGCCCACCGCCGTGCTGTCACCCACCACCAGCAGGCGCTGCGTGACGCCTGCCGGCCGCGCCTGCAAGGCCTGGGATTGCTGCACCAGCCGGGACGATTGCTGCAGCAGCCAGACGCTGCGCCCCCCGACCAGCAGGCCCACCGCGGCCAGGCCCAGCAGCCAGGTGCGGCGCCGACCTGCCCAGGCCCGGGGTCGGCCGGTCACACGCCAGGCGCGGTTGTGCCGCCTGCTGCGCCGGGCACAGGCGCTGGAGCCGATGGCGTGGCGGATGGCGTGGTGGATGTGTCAGCCGCCGGCGCCGACCAGCCACGCTGTGCCAGCATGGCCACCAGGCCGACCAGCCCGGCCTGGACCGGTGCCTGGCCCAGCTGCCGCAGCAACCAGCGGCCCAGCCGCGCCGGCGCCGACCGCACCTGGCCCTGCAGCGCCGGGGCGTACCAGCGGCGGCCCGCCACCACGGCCATGCCCAGGCCCGCGGCCAGCGCAACGGCGGCCACCGGATGTCGGCGCACCGCGGGCAGGACTGCGGCACCAGCCTGCTGCAGCACCAACTCGGCGGTGGGGCGCCAGGGGTGGTGCTTCCAGGTGTCCTGCGCACCAGCCAGCAAGGCGCCGGTCAGCGGCCAGCGCCGCAGTTGGCGCCGCCAGTGGCGCCAGGCTGCACGCAGCCGTGGGGGCCAGGCCGAGGATGCCGCCCCAGCGTCTGGGTGATCGGATCGGCCGGTGTCCTCAGGCGGAATCAGTTCCTGCCGCAGGCGGGCGCGGGTGTCGGCCAGCCGGGCCAGGGCCTGGTCCAGCGGGGTCAGGGCGGTGCCGGCCATGGTGGTGGGGTGGTCCATGCTGTTCATGCCTCGCCCAGCGCCTGCAGCAGTGCCGCGTCGGCCTGCCACTGCGACCGCAAGGGCTGCGCCGACCAGGCCGCCGGCGCGCGCCGCAGCGCCACGGCGCACACGGTGGCCAGCAGCAGGGGCACGGCGGGCACCAGCGCCAGCAGCCAGGGGGCGGGCATGGCCTGCAGCGGCACGGCTGCAGCCAGCAGCAGGGCGGCACCGGCCAGGCCCAGGCCCAGCGTGGCACCGATGGCCAGGCCCGCCAGCAGCAGCGCACGCTGGCGCAGCACGGCCAGTGCGGCATCGGCCTGCACCCCCAGCAGCGCCGCATAGGCGGCCACATGCGCAGTCAGCAGATGGGGCTTGGCAGCCAGCAATCGGATCAGTGGATGGAACATGGGCAACCTGTCGGGCGGTGGTGGGTCATGGGGTGGGGCATGGAATGGGTCGTGGGACGGGTGAAGACCAGCCTGGAACGCTGCGGAGCTGGGCCATCGGGATCACCACCAGGCCTCGAACATGCGTGCAAGCGTCTCGCGCCCGCGCTGCAGCAGCGGGCGCTCACGCCAGGCTGCCAGGGTGATGGTCTGGGAATCCTGCACGTCCTGGCGGAACATGCGCTGCATGGCATCGCCGAAGGCCTCGCCGAAGACCACGGCGTTGAGCTCGCTGTTGCCGGCGAAGCTGCGCCAGTCCATGTTGCTGGAGCCCACCGTGGAGACCACGCCGTCGATCACGGCGGTCTTGGCATGCAGCACCGCATCCTGCAATTCGTGCACCTGAACGCCGGCTTCCAGCAGCTGGCTGTAGTAGCTGCGACCGGCATGCAGCACCGGGGCAAAGTCACTGCGCGCGGGCAGCACCAGCTGCACGTCCACCCCGCGGCGGGCGGCGTCGCACAGGGCATCCACCATCTCCTGCCCCGGCGCGAAATAGGCCATGGTGAGGTAGACGCTGCGCTGGGACGTGTCGATGGCGGTCAGCAGCAGGGTGTAGATGCGGTTGACGGGCTCGCCCGAGCTGACCGGGATGATGCGCACCACCGCATCACCGGTGGCGCGCGGCGGCACAGGCCGCAGGCCAGGCGGTGGCGGCAGCGTGCCGCTGCAGCCCTCAGCCAGCCAAGTGGCACGCACCAGGTCGTCCAGCGCCGCCACGGCCGGGCCCTGGATCTGCACCTGGGTGTCGCGCCAGCCGCTGGTGGGCGCGGCACGCTGGGGCCCGCCGCGGCCGAACGAGCCCGAGGCATACACCGCACTGATGTTGATGCCGCCGGTGAAGCCTGTCTGGCGGTCGACCACCAGGATCTTGCGGTGGTCGCGCTCGGTGATGTTCCAGTAGCCTGGCCGGGTGAGCGGGCTGACCGGGCGCAGTGCGCAGCTGGACACGCCGGCGGCCTGCAAGGCGTCGAAGAAGGCCTCATCGGTGCCGATCGATCCCAGGTCGTCGTACAGCAGGGCCACCTGAACCCCTTCGGCGCGCTTGCGTGCCAGCAATGCCGCCAGCCGCTGTGCGATGGCCGTGTCCTCGACGATGTAGCTCTGCAGCAGCACACTGTGCCGCGCCGCCTCGATGGCCGTGAACATGGCGGCAAAGGCATGCGGCCCGTCGATCAGCAACTGCACGCCGTTGTTGGCGAACAGCAGCGGCTCGTCGACATCGGCCATCACCGCGAGGTGGCGCTTGAGCAGGCTGGCGCTGCCCTGGCCGGACAGCCTGGCCAGCAGCTGGCTGCGCTGTGCCGGCGACAGGCGGCCCTGGGCGCCACGCACCTCCAGCTGTGCCGCCACGGCCTGGTTGCTGAGCGCCGCGGCTGGCGGCGGCGCCGGCGTCGGCTCCACGCGCGGGCGCGGGCTGGCGCAGGCCGAGGCCAGCACCAGGGCGGCCAGCAGCGCGCCGGCCAGCGCCCAGCCCGCGCTCAGTCGGCTGCGGTGCAGGGCCATGGTGGGCTCGGCGCATCGACGGCGGGTGGGGCGGCCTGCAACCACGGCAGCGCGCATTCATAGCCCATCAGGGGCTCGTCGCTGGTGGTGGTGTCGGCATGGCGGCCTGCCCAGGCTGCAGGGCGGTCGCTGGCGGGGTGGTGGGCGTCGTCGAGCATGCAAGCACTGTAGGAAGCCGGCGCGCCGGCCGCCGTCAGCGCAGGCAGGCAGCGCGTGTAGGACACGATGAAGCGCTGGCCGCGCCCTGCTCAGCCGGCCTTGACCACGTCCAGCCCGACCGCAGCCGCCGCGGGCCGGCGCGAGCCCAACACATGGGCATACACCCAGGTGAACTCGGCACCCAGCAGAAAGACCTGCGCCGAGTAGTACACCCACACCAGCACCACCACCAACGAGCCGGCCGCGCCGAAGCCGGCGCTCACCGCTGCCAGACCGAGGTAGGCGCCCAGCAGCAGGCGGCCGATGGCAAACAGCGCCGCCGTCACCAGCGCACCCACCCAGACATCGGTCCAGTGGATGCGCACACGCGGCATCAGCTTGTAGATCATCGCGAAGAGCAGGGTCACCAGGGCAAAGCTGCTGGCCTGGTCCAGCACCGCCAAGGCCTGCGACCAGCCCAGGAACTGCGGTGCCCACCAGCGCTGCAGCGCCGCCAGCGCCGCGCTGGCCACCAGCGAGACCATCAGCAGAAAGCCCAGGCCCAGGATCAGGCCGAAGGACAGCACCCGGGCGCGCAGCAGCTGCCACAGCCCGCCGGCAGGCCGTTCAGGGGCTCGCCAGATGCGGTCCAGCGTGTTCTGGAGTTCGGCGAACACCGTGGTGGCACCCACCAGCATCAGCACCACACCCAGCGCGGTGGCTGCCCAGCCGTCGGCGGGCCGGTTGACGCTTTCCAGCAGGCCTTGCACCGCAGCCGCCCCGGGCGCGCCCACCAGGCCTTGCAGCTGGCCGAAGATCTCGCCACGTGCGGCCTCGGCGCCGAACACCAGCCCGGCCACCGAGATCACGATCAGCAGCAGCGGCGCCAGCGAGAACAGCGTGTAGTAAGCCAGGGCGGCGCCCTTGCTGGCCGCGTCGTCGTCGATCCAGGCCACGACGGACTGGCGCACCAGCACCCAGGGCAGTGCCCAGGCCGATGCTGCGCGAGAGGGAGGCCGGCTCGGCATGGGTGCTGGTGTGGGCGCCGGCGGCGCTTGGCAAGGAAGGCCGGGCCTGGCGGCCCAGCGAATCGGCGCCCGCGAAGGGGCGCCGCTGTGTGGTGCCTGGGTCAGGCACCGGGCTCAGGCGCCGCTCAGCGCTTGAACCAGCTGTCGTCGGCCGAACGTTCCCATTCGCTGACCTGGCTCTCGGCAACGTCCTTGGCCAGGCCATAGCGCTCCTGCAGCTTGCCGGCCAGCTGTTCACGCTTGCCGGCGATGACGTCGAAGTCGTCGTCGGTCAGCTTGCCCCACTGCATCTGGGCCTTGCCCTTGAGCTGCTTCCAGTTGCCTTCAATGCGATCCCAGTTCATGGTGGTCCTTTCGGTGTGGTGGAGGGAAGGTTTGTCAGCGTGTTCAGCTGCGCACTGACAGCTGGTTCTTGACCGACTTCACGCCCTTGGTACTGCGGGCAATGGACTCGGCCATGTTCTTTTCATCCTGCGTCTTGGCGAATCCCGAGAGCATCACCGTGCCTTCCAGCGTCTCCACGCTGATGGCGGTGGCGTCCACTTGCTTGTTTTCGACGAACTTGGCCTTCACGGCGGTGGTGATGGCGGTGTCGTCGATGTATTCGCCCACGGTGGACTGGCCACGGGTGACGGCACAGCCCGGCAGCACGGTGAGCGCGGCAACGGCGGTGATGACAGCAGCAAGGGTGAGGCGTGCAGACATGGTGGAGGGCTCCTGTGGATGCCGGTGGCCTTGGCCAGGCTCTGGCGTGGTTGGATGACAGCGCGGGCGGTTTGCCCGGCACCCGCTTGCGGGTGCTCGGCCGGCCTGTCAGTGCAGTGCCGATCCGATGGAGATCAGTCTAGGAAGCGCAGCGCGCTGCACCCATCGGATGACGCCGGCAGGCGGTGTAGGACATCGGGCAGGCGCCAGGCCTGGGCGGTGCGGCGGGCCGGGCATGCGACGCGGGGCGCCGGTGGCGCGCCGCATCTCAGCGCGCACCATCCACCCGGCCCGCGCGCTGCGCGCTGCGCGCTGGCGGTGGACCGGGGTAGGACCGCGCCACGCGCGGCCCAGGCAGCCAAGCCCGGCGGCTGCCGGTGGCCCAGCCTCAGGGCGCGACGGCGGCGCCGGCCGGGGCTTGGGGCTCGGCCGACAACGCGCCGACGAGGCGGTCTTTCACCTCGTTGAAGTTGCGCAGCGAGTACAGGTGCAGGTAGAGCAGTTCCAGCTCGTCGGTGCGGACCAGGGCCTGCAGGGCCTCGGGGCCCAGTGCACGCAGCTTGGCGCGGCTGACGGCCAGGAAGCCGGTCAGCGACAAGGCGCCACCGCTGGGCGTGGTGACCTTGGCCTGCATCGGCTCCAGCAACGCCAGCTCTTTGAGCTTGCGGCCCAGGGCCTGGGTGCGCATGAACTGGGCCTGGTACTCCTTCAGGAAGCTGAGCACCCGGTCGACATAGGGCGTGGGGCTGCCGTCGTCGGTGAACAGGCGCTCGCCACGGCCCTGGGTGTTGAGGCCGGGATAGGCCTCGTCGATGCACAGCGTGAGCGTCTTGGCGTCGGCGCTGGTGGAGAACACAAAGGGATAGCGGCGCACGAAGGCCGGGATGTAGCGGGCGTTCCAGTGGCCATCGGGCCCCAGGTAGAGGTTCTGGTCGCCCTTGACACCCAGCACCACCGCAGGCATCACCTCGTCACCGGCCAGGGTGAACACCACCGCGTACTCGGTGGCCGCACGCAGGATCTCCACCGCCATCAAGGGCACGGCGTTGACGCCGGCGGCGAAGCCGTAGTTCTGCCCCACCTGCACGGCGTGGCGACCATGGCGGGCCGGGGACACCGGCACCGCGGTTTCGTAGATCAGCAGCTGCTTGCTCAAGATCACTCCCCCGGGTTGAAAGCGCCATCGTGGTGGGGTTGCCCCGCTGCGCCAAGCGGGGCAACCCGGGTCACAGCTTGCCGCCGCGGTCGATCTTGGTCAGATGGACCTGCAGCGAGGCATTGGGTGACGACAACCAGGACGGTCGGCCCAGCTCGTTGACGAAGCGCAGCTTCCAGTCGCGCGCGCTGCTGGCCGTCGGCAGTGGCGCCAGCAACGTCTCGGCCGTGCGTTGCGCAACACCGGCGCTGCGGCCCGCCATGCTGCTGTCGTCGCGCAGCGTCCAGTCGATGCGCGGCGGCACGGCGTACGGCGCCGCCAGGCCGGGGCCTTCGACCTGCATGCGCCCCGGCTTGAGGTTGGGCGTGATGCGGGTGCCCGGGTCGAGCATGGGCTCCATCACGCCGCCATCGTCATGGCCGAAGCCGGCTGCATGGCCCAGCTCGTGCGCCAGCACGCTCAGCAGGTCGTAGCGGCCCTGGGCCGCACCACCCACCGCGCTGCGCACACCGTCGCCCACCAGGCGGAACTCGGCATCGCTGCGCGGCGTGGCATCGATGAACCAGCCCAGGCCGGCCGCGTCGGCATCGACCGTGATCACGCCGTGGCGCAGTTCGGCCAGCTGGTTGTCATCGAGCTGGCCGACTTCGACCCGCACGCCGCGCAGGGCCTGGACCAGGGCGGCATCCTGGCTCAGCGACCAGCGACGCAGGGCCTCGTCGACCAGCGGTGCCAGCTGCGCCTCGCTGAGCGTGGCGCCGTCGGTGGCAGACAGGGTGCTCGTGGAGCCCAGCAGCTGCTCCGGCACATGGCTGTCGTCGGTCTTGGCGGTGACGCTGTCGAACGACGCCGTGCCGGCCCGCGCCATCAGGCCGAAACCACCGTCCACCGCCGAGGCGTTGAACACATGGCTCAGCAGGGCCGAAGCCACCACCGCCGTGCCGCTCATCTTGGCCACGGTGACGGTCACCGTCGACTGCTTCACCAACATGCTGACGGTGAAGTCGGCATTGGCCGCCAGCGCCGAGAAGGCCACGGCGTTGTCCACCACCCAGCCGGACCGCGGGGTGTAGTGGCCGATCTGCACCTGGCCGCTGGCCAGGTCGTAACCGGCCCACTTGAAGTCACCGTTGTCGTAGCGGTCGAAGATCAGCCCGGCGCGGCCCGCGCTGCTGCGCACCACCGCCGACAGGTCCAGCGCTGCGGTGCTGACCAGCCGCTGCACGCCCGACATGTCGATCATCTGGAACGCCAGGTCGCTGCCTGCGGCCGCCGCACCTGCAAAACGCCCGCCGGCCACCGACCAGTTGCCCGCCGCCGCGTTGCCGAACATGGGCAAGGCGCTGGTCGAAAAGTCGTCGCTGCGCACGATGTTGGTCAGCGGGGGCAGCACCTGCACGGCGATCTGGTCCATGGCGCCACGGGCGTTGTTGGACCCGAAGCCCACCAGGCCCCAGTTCAGGCCATAGCTCACGTTGTCGATCACCCGCGCCGCAAAGGTGTGCGACATCTGGGTGTTGCCGATCTTCACCGTGGCACTGGTGCCGTTCACCGCCAGCAGCACGTCGTACCAGACATCGGCCTTGCTCTGGAACGGCGTCTGCTTCAGGTAGACCCAGCCTGCGGCCGTGCGCTGGCCGATCACCAGCTTGTTGGTCGACACGTCGACACCGGCGAACTTGAAGTCCTGGTAGCTGACGTAGTCGAAGATCGCAAAGCTATTGGCGTTCCAGCCCGCCGTCGGCTTGATGGCCTTGATCTTGGCCGTCAGCTCGAAGTACGTCGGCAGTGCGTCGCCGATCTGGTAGACCGACACCGCGTCGCTGTGTGCCGAGGTGGCCGCCACCTGCAGCACACCGGCCGTGACCGACCAGGTGCCGCTGTCGGGCAGCAGGTTCTCCGGCTTGTTGTTGTTGAAGGTTGCCGAGCGCAGCACATCGCGCTTGCCACCCGGGATGTTGCCGGCCTGCGGGTCGGCCGGCGCACCGGTCTGGTCGTGGAAGTATTCGTCCTGCTGGCGCAGCAGGCCCATCTCGCCCAGTGGCTCGCCGTTGCGCGCCGGGTCGGTCCAGCCCTCGTCGGTCTGGCGGGTCTGGTCGACGCCATCACTTTCGCTCAGCGCATACAGGAACTCTGCCAGCTGGGGTTGCAGCGTGCGGCTCACCGTGGCCGTGCCGAAGGGCGCAAACGGCACCAGGAAGGTGTTGAACTCGCCCACCCAGTCGATCAGCCGGTCACCGCCGGTGTTGGCGATCAGCACGTCGCGGCCGGCGCCGCCGTAGGCGCGGTCCTCGAAGTAGGGTTGCGTGTCCGGCGCGGCATTGTCGAACGGCGAGTTGATCGGGTCCTTGTTGTTGGTCTCGTTGGACTCGGTCTCCAGGAAGTCGTCGTCGTTGATCAGGTCGTTGCCGAAGCCGCCGTAGGAGGTGTCGCGGCCCGTGCCGCCGACGATCCAGTCATTGCCCAGGTCACCGAAGATGCGGTCGGCACCGTCGTCCAGCGTTGCCAGATAGGGCACGCCGTCGGGTGTGGTGCCACCCGCCCGGGCCACGCCCTCGGGGTCGAAGTTCAGGAAGAACTCCACCCGCTCACTGGCCACCACGCCGGCCTGGTCCTTGAAGGCTTCGCCGGCCAGGGTGCCCGGTGCGGCACCGGCCACCAGCAGCTCGATCTTGCGCAGCGGGTCGTACTCGTCGTACAGCGCAAATTCACCCGAGCGGCGCGAGCGGTCGCGGTGCCAGCCCAGCGGGTCGTCGACGTTGTAGCGCAGGTTGTCGCCGGTGTTGTAGGGGCGGGTGAAATCGCTGCGCGCCAGGCCCTTCAGCTCGTTGGCGACGGTGTCTCCATCTTCGTCACCGTCTTCGTAGATCTGTGTGTAGCTCTCAGCCAGGGCCTCGGCACCCGAGATGGCGTCGTCGCCCGAACCACCATGCAGCCAGTCACTGCCCAGGCCACCGTAGATCACGTCGTTGGCATGGCGCGGCACCACCTCGGCCGGGTTCAGATAGGCCCCCTCGCCCTCGGTCGGGTCCAGGTTCCAGGGCGTGAGGTCCACCTCCTTCTTCAGCATGCCAGCCGGGTTGATGACACTCATCTGCACATTGCCCGGTGTGTAGATGGTTTCGTTCAGCGCATCGCCGTTGATGTTCTTCAGGTCGCTGTCGGCTGCCTTGGCCACCGGCAGCACGCCGAACAGGCTCTCGCCACGGCGTGCACTGGCGGTGCTGGTGGTGTCGCTGTTGCGGCTGGTGAAGATGCGGCCGTCGTCGCCGAGCACACCGTCCTGGCCGGTGCCGCCGGAGATCCAGTCACTGCCCCAGCCGCCGACGACGTCATCGTCCTCGGCATCGCCGAAGACGATGTCGTTGCCACCGCCGACATACACCGTGTCGTCGCCCGATTCACCGTGCACCTCGTCGTGCCCGCCGATGTCCACCGTGGCCCAGAGGCCGAACTCTTGGCGCATGCCGGCCGTGGCCACTTGCGCAAACAGGCCTGGCTTGAAGTCGGGCCCGCCCGGGGTGTAGTCGAGCTGGCTCACGCCGCGTGGGATCAGCTTGGTCGCACCGTAGGTGTCGTAGTTGAAGACCAGGTAGGGGTTGGCGCCGTTGGCCGCCATGCCGTCGACCTTGTTGACGCCCACCAGCCTGACGATGTTGCCGTTGTCGCCGACGATGGTGTCGGCATCGGCGGCGTGGCGGGCCATGTCGGTGATGCTGCCGTCGGCGTTCTGCGCGTCGTTGCGGCCGTCGCGGGTGCCGGCGCCGCCGAAGATCATGTCGCCGTCATCGGGCCGGCTGTTGGCGTTGCTGAGGCTGAAGAAGCTGGAACTGCCGCCGACGATGTCGTCCTGCCCCAGGCCGCCGAAGATCACGTCGCAGCCGCCACCACCCTCGATGTAGTCCTGGCCGTCGGTCAGGGCATTCTCGAAGCTGTCGACCACGAACAGCGGGCCCACCGGGTCGGTCACACCGCCCGGCCGGCGCGCGGCGCCGGCGTGGTCAATGGCGGCCACCGCACGCTCGATGCCGCCATCGCCCTGGATCACATCGCTGCCGAGCTGGCCGAAGAGCTGGTCATGGCCCGCCCCGCCGGCGATGTAGTCGTTGCCGAAGCTGCCCACGCCTTCGGCGCCACTGTCCATCGCAAAGGTGTGCAGGCTGGCGTAGTCGATGTTGAACTCGTTCCACCACTGCGGCCCGTTGGGATCCCGGTAGTTGCGCGCCACGCCGTCCACCAGCAGCAGGCCGCTGGTGTCGGCCGTGGGCGTGGCAAAGCCCGTGGGCACGGCGCGGTCGGTGCGGCTGTAGATCAGCGTGCCGGCCAGCGCCTGGAAGCGCAGGCTGGTGATGTCGTCCAGCAGGTTGCCGTCGTCGCCGCCGCGGCGGTCCAGGTAGACGTTGTCGCCGAAGATCAGGTCGTCGCCGGCATCGCCGTCCAGCATGTCGTGGCCGGCGCCGCCGATCAGGATGTCGGCGATGTCGGAGCCGAAGATGGTGTCGTCATCGCCGTTCTGCAGTTCCTTGGAATTGATCTCCAGCACCGACGACAGCGTGGTGGTCTGGATCTTCTGCAGCAGCACCGGCGGCAGGTTGGGATCCACCACGTTCTGCACCACCTCGCCATGGTCGCCGAAGATGATGTCCGGGTTGCCCAGCGGCTCAGGCGCGGTGCCGGCACCGGTGCCGGTCAGCCCGTCGCGGCCGGCGGCCAGGCCGTCGCTCACCGGGCTCCACACCGGCTTGAAGGTCTGGTCGCTGGCCTGCAGCGTCGGGTCCACGCTGGGTGCGGGGCTCAGGTTCACCGTGGGGATGGTCAGGGCCCGCGTCAGGATGTTGACGTTGACACCGCTGTCGCCGTAGATGTGGTCGGTGCCACGCTGGCCTTGGATGGTGTCGTCACCCGAGCCACCGGCCAGGTGGTCACCCGCCTGCGAACCGATGATGCGGTCGTCGCCCGCCCCACCGTAGGCGGTGAAGCCCACCGTGGGCAGGGCATTCGGGTTCGCGCCCGCAAACAACCCGCTGGCATCGATGATGTCGTTGCCGGCAAAGCTGTAGGGGTTGGCGATGGGGAACACCCATTCGTCGTCCTCGTTCTCCTGGTCGGGCAGGTGCGAGAACGGGTCGAAGGGCTTGGGCCCGAACTCCAGGCCCAGGCGGTCGTAAGGCCGGCCGGAGTACCAGGCGCCGTCCTGGCTGGTGTCGCCGTAGACCACCAGCGGGCTGGCCGGGCCTGCACCGCCGGTGATGACGAAGTGGTCACCGCCGATGCGTGAACCGCCATCGAAGCGTTCATCGAAGCCGTAAATCGTGACCGGCTTCGACAGGTCGAGGCCACAGTCGTCCAGCGCTGCGCCGGCCAGCACCAGCCTGTCGCCAGCGATGCTGGCCACGGTGAAGCCGCCGGCAATGCCGTCGATGAACACCACTTGGCCGGTGTAGAAGCCTTCGCTCCCCCAGTCACCACCGGCCCAGGTCAGGGTGTCGATGTCGATGCTGATCAGCGCCTGTACCTCGACGCGCAGGGCCTGGGCCACATGCACCTCCAGGTCCACCGGGCCGGCACCATCGGCAAAGACCGGGCCAGACAGCAGCATCGCGGCACCCTTGCCCCAGGTGGCAAACGATCCCGCCGGTTCCAGCGCTGGGTTGGCATCGGCAAAGCCCAGGATCAGGCGTGTCTGCGCCTCGCCGGCGATCTGGATGCGCTGGCCGACCACATAGCCCTCGGCCTGCCAGTCGCGGCCGTCCAGCCGGGTCAAGGTGTTGCCGCTGGTGTCGTAGCTGCCGGCGTTTTCGACCGGCAGGTTGCCACCACCGTGCAGCACGGTCAGCGCGCCATGCGGGCCCTGCACCCAGAACAGCTTGGTGGTGTTGCTGGCGGGGGCCATGGGCTCGCCGCGCAGCACCATCTGGTTGCCGGCGATGGACAGCACGCGGTACTGCAGCGCCGCGCCGAAGTCGCCCACCGACACCAGGTGGCCTTCGAGGAAGCCTTCGTCCTCCCATTGCGTGCCGTTGGTGCTGGTGACGACACCGCCATCCGTGGTTGCAGTCACGTTGACCGGCACGCTGGACAGCACCAGCGCATCGACCGCCACGATCTTGAGCTCGTCCACCAGGTTGGCCGGCAGCGGGCTGCCGGACAACACCAGGATGGAGTTGTCGTTGGGGTCCTGGATGGGCACGACGCCCACGCCGCCGGGTGCGGTGACGTACTCGATGGCATCGAGCACGTCCACCACCACCCAGCTGCCCGCCAGGCCGTCGATGCTGACCGTCTGACCGGCCAGGAAGCCCTGCGCCTTCCAGTCGAAGCCATCGCGGCGGATGGTGCCGCCGTTGGACCCGGTGGCGGTGACGGTGAATTCATTCTCGGCCGAGACGAAGGGCGCCGGCTGCAGCGTACCTTGCACGTCCAGCCTGTCGTTGCCCTCGCCCAGCATGAGGTTGAAGACCTCGATCGTGCTCTCGCTGGCATCGGTGCCGAAGCCGGAGGCGCCGAAGTTCACCTTGCCGAAGCTGATGCCACCCGGGAACAGTGGCGACTCACCGAAGGTGGGCCCGCTGATCAGGCCGAAGTCCAGGTCCTCGGCCATGCCCAGGCCACGCAGCGTGGTCTGGTCCATCACGCCCACGGTGTCGGCCTGGCTGGAATCGTTGAACACGTTCAGCACGTCGATCTGCTGGCTCTCCGGCGGCTGCGCGCCAATGGCGATCAGGAAGCCGTCCTTCTCGCCGGGCAACTTCACGCCATTGCTCAGCGACCGGTCGGCACCGGTGGGGCCGCCTTCCACGGCCAGCGGGCCCCAGAGCTTGGACACCAGGTGGGTGGAGACCGGGAAGATCTTCACGCCCTCGCGCATGGGCGGCACGAAGTAGTCGGTGTCGGCCTCCAGCACCACGTTCTGCTGCTCATACCAGTTGCCCGGCGTGAAGTTCACACCGGCGGCGATGCGCACCACCTTCACATCATCGGCCGCCGCATCGGTCAGCCAGGCCGGCAGCGCGGTCTCGCTGGTGAACTGCATCTTGCTGTCCTGGGTGTCGTTGTCACCGCGGATCAGCTGGATCTTCAGTTCGATCTCATTGGCAGGGTTGGCGCGGTCGATGACCCGCACCCACATGCCTTCCAGGAAGCCCTGGGCCAGCCAGCCGGCTTCGTCAGCGGCCAGGTTCTGCATCAGGTACTGGCCCGGGAACTGGTCGGTCACCGGCGTGGTGCCGACGCTGACCAGGCCCTCGAAGACCTCGATGCTGGCCAGGTCGCTCAGCACCACCGGGTCGTCGGCGTCCTCACCCAGCGTGCCGCCGGTGGCCACGCTCAGGGCGATGGTGTCGTCGGTGACGGCCGCGATGCTGTAGTCGCCATCGTGGCTGCCGTCGGCACCGGCCACGCGGATCAGCTGGCCCACGGTGAAGCCCTGGTCGATGAAGCTGCCCAGGTCGGAGCCGGTGCCGCGGGTCAGCGTGGTCTTGCCGCTGTCGAGGCCGAAGACGATGAAGCCCTGGAACAGCTGGGTCGGCCGGAAGCCACCCACCTCGATGTAGTCGTCGGGCGTGACGGCATTGCCGTCGATGGAGACCACGTCGGCCAGGCCGTCGGTGAGCACGCCCACACTGACGTTGTCGGTGGGCTGGCGCGTCAGGCGGATGTCATAGTCGTCGGTCTTGCCGCTGCCGGCCGGCACATCGGGGATCAGCAGGGTGCTGCTGCCCGACTCCAGCACCACGGCGCCCGCGGTCTCGTTGTCGATGACCTCGGCGGCCATCAGCTGCGGGCCGGAGCGCACGTTCGGGAAGATGTAGTCGGGGTCGTCGGTCGCGGCATTGCGCTCGAACCGGATCACCGCCAGCTGCGGGTCTTCGCGGGTGTCGTCGTCGCGCGCCTCCATGCCGATCTTCACCGGGTCGTCCCAGTTGCCGGCATTGATGGTCAGCTGTGCCACCACCACCCGGTCGTTCAGCGCGTCGTAGGCCGGGTTGAGGTGGATGACCAAGCGGACATCGTTGTCCGGGTTGGTCAGCAGCACCGCCTTGTCGGCGAAGTCGTTCATCACGATGTCGATCACCACATCGCCGAAGGCCGGTGCCTTGGCCAGCTGCAGCAGGATGGCATCACGCAGCGCGGTGATGTTGTCGCCCTCCACCACCAGGGTGCGGCCGTCCTCGTCGCCGTTGGCGTCGATCTCGGTGATGTAGAGGCCCGGCGTGTCGTCATCGCGCACGTCCACCTCGACATTGCGCACGTCGATGGCGTCGTAGTCGGGCGAGGTGGCCGAGATCACCGAGTGCTGGACCACCACCACCCGGTCGCCTTCGGCGCGGGTGTCGTCGGGGGCGTAGACGTAGACCGTCTGGTCATCGTCCCAGTTCGTGTGGTCGAAGCGCAGCACGATGGCACGGTTGTCCACCTGCACCGGGCTGCCGTTGACGGTGATGGTGCGCTGGAACTGCCCGTCAGTGGGCGCGTTGACATTGGCCGAACTCGACAGCCAGATGCTGTCGGCCTCGCCGTCACCCAGGAAGCCCTGGTTGTACTTGGTGGCGTGGCTGAAGGCGTCGTCACGTTCTTCCTGCGGCGAGCGTGCGGCAGACACGGTGACGTACACCACCTCGCCAGCCAGCAGTTCGCGCGCCAGGCGCACGGTGTAGCTGTCGGCCTGGCGCGGGCCGTTCTCGCGCACGGCGGTGAAGCCGTCGGCGCCTTCGTCGATCACCACCAGGCCCTCGCCCGAGCGGGTGACGTTGTAGTCGAAGCCGTCGGCCACCAGCCCGTCGTACAGCGCGTCGCCGGAGCTGACCAGGTGGTTCACCGCACCCGACACACCTTCCAGCTCGCGGGTGATGATGTCTTCCACCACGTCGCCGGTGACGTTGATGGTGTCCGAGCCCAGGCCACCGATCACGCGGTAGGCCACGCCAAAGGCGGTGGACTGCACGAAGAACTCGTCGTCCCCTTCCAGGCCATCGACTTCCACCACCTCGATGGTGGTGTAGCGCACGTTCAGGCCGGCGCCGAAGATGCCGTCCTTGGTGATGGCGATGTCGTCGGCAAACTCGGTGCCCAGGATCACCAGCTTGTCGAAGCCGGCGCCGCCGTCCACCGAGACCGGCGCGTTGACGTTGTAGCGCACCTCGTCCTGGCCACCACCGGCACGGATGTCGGGCGCCTGCGCCACCGAGAAGCCCAGGCCGATCTGCGGGCTGGCGACACCGTTCTCGTCGAGCACGATCTCGTCGTCGCTGTAGTCGCCCTGGGTCAGCGTCAGGTCGAGGTAGTTGATGCCACCGTCGCCATTGGTGTCGTAGATGTAGCCACCCATGCCGTCCGACAGCTTGGCGGCCAGGGATGCACCGTTGGACAGATCACCGAAGACGATGGAGCCATCGTCCAGGCCCTGCAGGATGGCGACACCGTCGTCCAGATCCTGCTTGTCGATCACACCGTCGGCGTTGAAGTCGAAGTCCGCCACCGCGGCCAGCGCGAAGGCCCGCACGATGAACAGGTCGTTGTCGTCGTCGCCCTCCAGGCGCAGTTCAGCCTGGTTGGAATAGACGCGGAACTCGTCGTTGCCCGTGCCACCCTGCACCACCATGGGCGCCGAGCTGCCGGCCGACAGCCAGCCGCGTGTGGTGGCCACCAGGCTGGGGAAGACATCCTGGGCCAGCAGGCCGCCATCGGCGATGTTGCGCTTCTCGCCGAAGATCTGGCCGATCTGGAACAGGTCGTTGCCCGCACCGCCGTCCAGCGACACCGTCACCGTCGTGTCGTCGGAGAAGAAGGCGTCGTTGCCGCCCTGGCCCTCCACCATCAGGCGCCCGTTCAGGCCGGTGTCGTAGTTGATGCGCTGGACCTCGTTGCTGTCCTCGTTGTCCTGCACCACGTCCTGATACTCGGACAGGTTGCCGTGCAGCAGTGCCACATAGCCCGGCCGGTCGGCCGTCTCGTTGGGCAGCGCGGCTGCTGCACGCAGCACGAAGATGTCGTCCGTCGGGTAGGGCTGGTCGTTGCCGTCGGACCCGGACAGGTTGCTGTCCTGGCCGAAGATCGTCAGCTCGTCGACCCCGTCGTCGGGTGCACCGGTGTCGAGCACGTTGATGACGTAGTTGCGCTCGTCCGGGCCATTGCTGCCCAGGGTGTGGATCTGGTAGCTGTCGGTGTCGGCCTGGCCATCCAGCGTCAGCGTGTGCTCGGCTGCCGTCACCGCATTCGGTCCGGTCTGGCTGTTGGTGTCCTGCAGGTAGTAGACGAAGAACCTGTCCTCGCCGTCATTGCCGGTCGAATCAGCATCCTGGCTGCCATGCACCCGGGTCTTGGAGCCCAGGTAGATGTAGCCGTCCTGGCCCCAGGTGGTGGTGCCGGCGATGCCAGTGGTATCACCGAGCTGGAAGCTGTCCACATCGGTGTGGCCCCAGACATTGGCCTGGAAGGTCGGCCCCGTGGTGTCGGCCACCCAGCTGCCGACGGGGATGCCGCTGGCTGCCGTCTGGTCGCCAGGCGTCACCACCGCATCGGCGACGATCTGGCCACGCAGCACGATGGTGCTACCGAAGCCGGCATCGCCGTTGACGGCGTTGCCGACGCTCTCGCTGTTGAAATCGCCGTAGAGATCGATGGACTGGTTGGCCACGATGGCCGCGTTGTCGTCCAGCGTGATGTCGTCACCGGCGCGGATCAGCACGTTGCCGGTTTCCGCGAACACCAGGCCATGGGCCACGGGCCTCAGGGCATCGGTGTCGTTGCCGGGGGCGCGGTTGTTGCTCTCGGCAAACCGTGCACTGCCCGCGGCCAGCAGGTCGAAGTCCTCGTCCAGGTCGGGTGCCGATTCACGCACTGTCAGGCGGATGTTGCCGGTGTAGGCGTGGGCCAGCACCAGGCGCAGGTTGGCATCGGTCTCGGTCAGGTAGATGTTGGCCGCGGCCTCCAGGCCGACATCGGCGGCGGCATTGCCCACGCCGGAATCGATGTCCAGGTCCTTGCCGGACTCGCCGATGCTGGAGCCGGCGCCGTTGGCGTCGATGTCGATGGACTGGCCCACCACGTCGGCGGCAAAGTCGCGGTCGCCGCCCAGGCCGTCCTTGCTGCCCTGCAGGATGGAGCCACCCACCGTGCGCAGCGCGACATCGCCGTCGCTGTGCACCAGGTCCACCCGCATCTGCTGGAACACGTCGTCCAGGAAGATGCCCTGGCCGCTGCCGGCGGCCGTGTCGCTGACCGTCAGCACACCCACGGCGTTGTTGCGGTCGACGTTGACCTCCAGGAAGTCGCTCGTCAGGCCCACACTGCCGGCACCGCCCAGCGTGCCCGCCGTCATGGTGATGTCGTCGCCCGACACATCGACGGTGGTGTTGCTGTCCGCATCCAGGATGCGCTGCGGCGAGAACAGGGTCACGTCGCCCAGCGTGGAGTGGATGTGGCCCACCAGCATGTTGCCGACCAGCTCGGTCACCGTGATGTCGCCGTTGGTGGTGAGGAAGATCTGCTCGATGCCGTCGGGCTCGGAGTTGCCACCGCTCCAGTCCACGTCGGTGTTGACGATGAAGTGCACCGTGGTGTCGGGCGTGGTGTCCTCGCTCACCGTGGCGCCATACGGCGAGCCGCCGATGGTGGTGGTGCGGTAGCTGCGGTTCTCGGCGCCCACGTAGGCGTCGCTGCTGTCGACGTGGCCGATGTCGATGTCATCGCCGGCGCGCACCGCGCTGAAGGTGTAGGTGGAGTCCACCTCGCTGGCGTCGGTGCCGTAGGTGCGGCGCACCCAGGTGTAGAGCGACTCGCCGATGACGTCTTCGCTGAAGTGGTCGAAATACTCGCCGGTGCGGGCCCGGGTCGTCGACAGATCCGGCGGGTCGAAGGTCTGGACCGTGATGCCGTCGATGGTGGACAGGTTGTTGCCGGCCTTGGAATCGTTGACCACCACATCCACATCGTCACCCGCGTTGATGCGGTCGATGGTGACAGCCAGGCTGGTCAGCGCCGGGTCCTGCGAGCGGTCGTGCAGGGTGATGTCGAGCACGGCGTCGCCGCCGGCATCGGCTTCCAGGTCGACCTGCTTCAGGCTGGGCGCCACGTCCTTGCTGGCCGAGTGGCTGATCCGCACCAGTTCCACCGCCAGCGCCTTGCGCCCTGCACCCTGGTTGCCGATGTCGCCGCTGGCGTCCACAAACAAGGTGTTGGTGCGGATCAGGCCTTCGTCGAACACCGGCGCTGGCAGTGCGCCCTGCTGGTCGACCAGGCCGGGCTCGTCGACGCGGATGTGGCCACGCTGGTTCTCGATCGTGGTCCTGCCGATGGTGTTCTCGATGCCGCCGAGCAGGATGATGTCGCTGTCGGCATTGCCGCCCGCGGTGCGGTTGCGGATTTCGACATGCGTCTGCGGGAAGAACAGATTCACGTCGAACTCGAAGGTCGAGCCCGGGGTCCCGGCGTCCAGCGACTGGTTGTTGTTCAGGTCGTTGTCGCCCGCGTAGCGGATGTCGTCGACCTTGATGTCGACCACCGAGGCGCCGTCGCTGGTGTCGATGTGGTTGACCACCAGGTCGAATGCGGAATCATTGACGATGCGCACGCTGTCCCAGGTGCGCTGGCTCTCCACCAGCCCGCGGTTGCCCCAGATGACTGCGTCTTCCTGCCCCGACACGTCGTTGGCATAGAAGGTGACCGTGCCGGCCTCGTCGTAGATGATGTCGTCGAGGATGACCTGTGGGTTCAGCGCATTCGACGCCGTGAGCGCATCGCCCACGTCCTTGCCGGCATTGGCGCCCCGGAAGCTGATGTTGGTCAGCTTGGTGATCACGCCATTGGCATTGATCTCGAGTTCGGGGTTGGGCTCGCCCAGCAGGTAGACATGTGATTCCCAGAAGATCCAGCGGTCGGGCACGAAGTTGCCCTGGTTGGCACTGCCGCCGAAACCACCGAAGACAGCCCCGTCACCGCGCCGGATGGCACGGTTGCTGAGGTTGTTCTGCACGCTGTTGACCTGCAGGTCGGCCGTCTTCAGCTCCGCTTCCCAGTAGCCCTGCACGAAGGCCAGGGTGTTCATGATCGCCGTGGCGTTGGCGTCGGAGTCACCGCCCAGCGCGTCCAGTGACGAATCGGCCGTGGCGCGGCTCACCACCTCGGTGAAGCGCGCATCGATGACGATGCTCTCATTGCCCGTCAGCAGCGAATTGGCGGCCGTGCCCTGGTTGTCGGCCAGCACCACGCGGTTGTCGGCATAGATGCGGCTGTTGGCGTCGGCCTCGGCGTCGCCACCGGCGGCGTCCACCTCGGTCTCGGCAAAGGAGATGGCCGCCAGCTTCAGCACCTCGGACTTCAGCGTGATGTTGCTGGCCAGCAGGTCGGCGTTGTCGGTGACCGTGATGCGCGAGCTGGCGCGGTTGTTGGCATCGATGCCGATGCGCGAGAACGAATCGGTCTCGCCATCGCCGCCCAGGCCACCCGCGTAGCCACGCGTGTCGGTCGAGACATTGGCGCTCACGGTGTTGGTGGCATTCAGGGCGTCGCGTGCCGTCAGTTTGCCGTCGATGTTCAGGTTGACGCTGTAGTTCAGCGTCGCAGTGGCATCACCGCCGATGAAGGCCACGAAGCCACCCTTGGTGGACTCGGCATAGGCGGTCACGCTCGATGCCGTACCGGTGCTGATGTTCAGGTCGCCGTGCGAGGTGATGTTGGCATTGGCACCGATGCTCAGCGTGTTGGTGTTGGTGCCCGAGGCAACGGCCGTGGACGAGCCGATGGCGGCAAAGCCGCCGCCGGCGCCGTCGGCCAGGGCGCTGACGCCGATGGTGCTGTTTGCGCCGATGTTGACCAGGTTGCCGGTGAGGTTGGCACCGCCGGCCACGCTCAGCCCGGTGGTGGCATGGTGCTGGGCGGTTGAATTGGCACTGCCCACATCGACGAAGCCGCCGCCCACCCCGGTGGCCGTGCTGGTCACCGTGGCGTCACCCGACGGTGCGCCCGCAAAACCACGGGCACCGCCGACACCGTCGAAGGTGCCGCCCACCGCCCCGGTGATGTCGAGCACCAGGTACTGGGTGCCGGCCGGCCCGCTGTCGGTCAGGTTGATGCCCTCGACCGAGAAGCGGTGCTTGCCGAACGGGCCTGAGGCGAACATGTTGGCCGGGTTGCCGGAATTGACGTCGACGAGTTCGAACCAGGAGTTGTCACCCGCCACGGCCGACACCCGGTACACCCCGCCATTGGTGAGCACGGCGCTGTTCGAGGTCGAGGTCAGCTGGTGCCTGGTGGCCACGGCCGCGTCGGAGGTGTCGCGCACGATGTCGATGGGCGTCACCGGGATGAACTCATTGGCACCCGTGCCCGGGTCGTCGGCCACGCCGGTCGCCAGATCCTGCGTCAGGGCCAGCTGGATGTTGTCCGCGTCGATGCGGATCACGTAGTAGGTCTGGCCGTTGTTCAGCGTGCCAGCGCCTGACACGTCCAGCGCCACACCGGTGTTGAAGACCGGGTTGCCGTTTGCATCGAGCTGGTTGGTGTGGCGGTAGACCACCGCCTCGCCGGTCTCGAAGCCGTGGTTGTCAATGTAGATGCGGTTGGAGTTGCCGAAGGGGAAGGCCGTCGAATAGGTCAACGGGTTGGTGCTGGTCACCACGCCGTCCACCAGTTCGCTGGAGAAGACCATGGGCGCCGGCACGCGGTAGGTGACGTAGTCGTTGACGTTGAAGCTGTGGAAGGCATCCACCCGGTTGCCGCCGACACCGATGGCATCCCGGTCCACCGTGACCGATGGTGTGGCCATGCCGATGGTCTGCAACTTGATGGTCTTGCTGTCGACCTTGAACACCTCGTACTTGGCGCCGTTGGACAGGCCGTCGACCACGTTGCCACCCACACCCGAGTGGTAGGACACGATGTCGCCGGATTCGAGGTTGTGGTTGCCATCGAAGGTGATGGTGTCCAGGGTCGGGTTCACGCCGGCGCCGTTGAACACCTCGCCCAGGTGGATCTGTGTGCCGTCGCGCACGATCACGGTGTAGTTCCGGCCCTCGGTCAAGCCGCCGCTGGAGGCGCTGGCGTAGGAGATGCTGGCCCCCGTCTGCAGCAGGTGCGGCAGGCCGAAGTTGATGGAGTTCGAGTTACCGGGCAAGGCCGCGCCCGGGGCATCGGTCGACTGGCTGCCGGTGACCGTGCCGTCGGACACCGGCGTGGGCGCCGCCCCCTGGTTGGCCGACAGCGACAGTTCGGTGCCGGCGGTGATGTTGGTGGCTGCGCCCACGCTCAGGTCGACCACGCCCTTGGCGATGGCCTGCGGGTCGATGTCGCCGACGTTGACGAAGCCGCCGGTCTTGGCACTGGCCTTGGAGTCGGCATCGGTGATCAGGTTGGCGGCCACACCGACCTTGGACCCCAGGATCATCACGTTGCCGGCGGTCCCGAAGTCCAGGTCCTGGCGCACATTGGTGGTGGCCGCCAGCACCGAGGCATCGGTGGTGACGGCGACGAAGCCACCACCGGCCGAGTTCATCGAGGTGTCGGACGTGGCATAGGTCTCCAGCGAGATGCCCAGGTTCTCCGCACCCTCGCCACCGGCGCCGTCGTTCACGTTGCCATAGAAGGACAGGGTCGAGGTCTGGAAAGCAGCCGCGCCGCTGGTGCTGCCGGATCTGGCCGAGGCATTGCCAGCGCTGACGAAGACAACCCCGCCGCCGGTGTTCTGCAGCGACGAGTAGGCGGTGTTGGCGTGCTTGGCCTCGACCTTGACGTCGGAGCCCGCGCGGAAGTTGCTGGCACCGATGGTGATGACCATGGTCGATTGCGCGATCGTGTCGACATCGCCGTTGGTCACGGCGGCCAGGCCACCTGCCACGTTGTCGGCGGTGGCGATGGCGCCCCGGCCGGCGCTGGACGCGTTGTCGCCATCCTGGAAGTCGCTGCCGTCGAAGTTGATGCGCGCACCCAGGGCCACGTTGCCGGCGGCCGAGATGTTGCCGCCGGTGCCCACGTCGAAACTGACACCGGCCTTGAACTCTGCCAAGGCGTCGGCATCGGAGACGGCCGCACCACCGAACGAGGTCGAGCTCGACTTCGCACGCGCATCGCCCTCGAGGTCGACCAGCATGTCGAAGTTGCCCTGCTGCACATCGATGCTCACGTTGTCACCGATGCGGCCGGTGGCGGTGGACTGGTTCTTCGCCTGGGAACTGGTGAAGGAAATGCCCGCCAGGCTGAAGCTGCTGCCGCTGGCCTGGGCCTTGGTGCTGGTGAACAGGTTGGCGTCGACGTTGAGGCCACCAGCCCCGGTGGTGGTGATGCTGCTGCCACTGCCGCCGGCCGCACCGATGCGTGCATTGACCGAGCCATGGTCTTCGACGATGGACTCCAGGTTGGCGACAGTCACCACCAGGGAGCCGCCGACGGCGGCGGAATTGGCGCTGGCCTGGTGGTCGCCATCGGCCAGCAGCGTGATCGACGGTGCGGTGACGGTTGCGCCGTCACCGATGGAGACGCTGGTGTCGGCATCGAGCACCGTCTTCAGATCGGCCGACCCATACTGGACCAGGCCGGCACCGCCCACGTTGTCCGACCTGGGATTGGCGTTGACGGTGGAGTCGGCCTTGACGTCCAGCGCACCGGACAGTGTCAGCGTGGTGTTGTTGCCGACATAGGCCTCGGTGTCGTGGGCATTCGTGGCGAGGATGGTGGTCAGGGAGATGTTGGCGATGCCCGCGCCACTGCCCGAATCGACCACGGCATCGGCCGTGGTGTTGGACAGCGCATGCAGCGTCACCGCACCGGCGGTCACGCTGGTGCCCGCGCCGATGAAGCTGCGCGTGGCTGAGTCCTGGCTGGTGCCGGTGCCGATGGTGGCCTCAGCCTCCATCGCATTGACATTGGCGATGCCTGCCCCGCTGCCGCCCGCCACCACGGCCCTGGCCATGGGCTGCGTCATCTGGGTGTCGGCAATGGCGGTCAGCGCATTGCCGCCCAGGTTCAGCGTGGAATTAGTGCCGACAAAGGCCTCGGTCACGCGGCTGGCACTGGCCACGGTCTCGACCACCGAGACCTGGGCCACACCGGCGGCATCAACACCGTCGATCAGCGCCGTGGCCATGGCGGCCACGCCGTCGGTGACCGGGTTCACGTCGATCTCTTCGGCCATCAGGTGCACCGGGCCAGAGTTCAGCGTGGTGTTCTTGCCGATGTAGGCGCGGGTGGCACCCGAGGCGTCGGCACGCACGGTGGTGGCCGAGATGGACGCGATGCCGCCGAAGCTGAAGCCTTCGACCGAGGCGATGGCCACGCTCTTGCTGCGTGCGTCGCCATCGATGGCACCCACGGTGATGACCGCGGCGTCGCCGGTGGCCTCGTTCGTGGCGCGGCCGGCATAGACCTCGGTGGTGTTGGACACCTTGGCGAAGGGGTTGAGCAATTGCACCGCCGCCAGGCCTGCCAGCGAGACGCCATCGATCTTGGCTTCGGCGCGGGCATCGCCGTCGGCCAGCAGGCGCAGCGTCTTGCCCGGCAGGTTGGCGCCGTCGTTGATGAAGGCGCGGGTGAAACCACCTGCGTCGGCGGTGGGGTTGATGGCGTCGACCTTGACGCCGAAGCTGCCGCCGCTGTCGTCCACGTTGGCCTTGGCGTCGAAGTCGCCCCAGGCCTCCAGCACCTGGTCGCCCGCGCCGGTGACGTTGATCACCGCCAGCGGGTTGCCGCCGCCGGCGGTGTCGGTGGACGCGCCGATGAAGGCCTCGACCACGCCGGTCACATAGGCCTCGGGCTTGAGATCGTTGACCGTGCCGATGAGCGAGAACTCGCCGCCATTGGTCTCGGCCGTGGCGCTGTACTTGATGCGGTCACCGCTCTCGCCGGCGTTCACGTCCAGCGTGCCGGCCTGGATGCCCACGCCGTCACGCACATAGGCGCGGGTCTTGCCGTCGACGGTGGCGATGGGCTGGTAGGCGGTGATGGAGACCGCGCCGATGTTCAGGCCGTCGGATTCCGAGAAGGCCGTCATGGTCGCGTCGGCATCGACCAGGATGCTGCCACCACCCACGTTGACGGCGGTGGTGACGTTGCTGGCCACGTCACCGGCATAGGCGCCGATGAAGGCCTCGGTCCTGCTGTTGACCAGCGCATCGGCCTTGGCCGCCGAGATCGCGAGGATGCCCACGGTCACGGTCTCGTTCTTCGCCGTCGCCGTGTCGGCCGACACGGCGGTGATGTTCACCTGGCCCGCGTTGACCACCTGGTTCTGGCCCACATAGGCCAGCGTGGTGCCGTTGACGATGGCCGTGGACAGCGACTCGGTGCCTGCCGCCAGCAGGCTGGCGCCCAGGCCGAAGCTGTCGGCCACCGCCGTGAGCGTGGCGTTCGACGCCAGGTTCAGCGTCTTGCTGCCCAGCGCGATCGTGCCGGCCAGGCCAGAAGGCGTCACGCCCGCACGGGTGCCGGCATAGGCCGCCGTCTCGCGCGTGATCTCGGCGCGGAACTCCGACAGCGCGCCGGCGCCGCCCAGGCTGATGGCCACCGAGGCGCCGGTGGGGCGTGCCTCGACGATGCTGTCGGCCGTCACATCCAGCGGCCCGGCCGAGATGACCGAGCTGGCGCCGTCGATGTAGGCACGTGTGGCGCCGGTGCTCAGGGCATTGGCCACCATCTTCGAGACCGAGCTGGTCGACGAGATGGCGATGCCGGTCACCTCCGGCGCCAGATAGTGGTTGCTGTCGGCGTCGATGTTCACCTCGCCGCTGGCCACCAGGTCGGCGCTGCTGGCGAAGGCCTCCACCACCGAGCCCAGGTCTTCGGTGGCCAGGCCTTGCACCACCGCAACGCCGAACAGTGCCGCCGCCACGCCCTGCACGTCGATGTTCGTGTAAACGTCACCATCGGCATAGACCGACCGGGCCTGGATGGTGAGCGCACCACCGTTGGCATTGGCGTCGCTGTCTTCGACCGAGGCCAGTGCCTGGGTGGAGATGAGGTTCTTGGCCTCGCCGATGCCGAAGGCGCCACCAGCCGTGCCGGCTGCCACCGCCGTGGCGCCAACATCCACGCTGGAGCTGAGATCGTCCACGGCAGTGACCGTGAGGAAGGTCGATGCGTCGACATCGGACCCACCGCCGATCTGCGCCTGCACCAGCTGCGACACCGTGGTGGTGCCCGAGGCACCGGCACCGGCCAGCGCCAGCCCGCCGATGGCGACCGAGGCCGCGATGGCCACCGCCACCGGCGTGTTCTCCAGCGTGCTGGTGGACCTGGCGTCGACCAGCACCTCGCCACCCAGGGCCTCGACCCTGGAGCCGACGATGCGCGCACGGGTCTCACCGTCCAGGCCGATGTTGGACACCGCAGCTGCCAGGCTGATGGTGGCACCACCAAACAGGGCCACGGCGGCCGACGCCGAGGCGGCACGCGCCACCGAAGTGATGGAAACGGCATCCTCGGCCTCGAGCTTGACGAAACCGGCCGCCGTGACACCCTGGTCGGACGCTGCGTCCGAGTTCAGGATGGAGGCGTCCACCGTCTGCCCGATGGCGTTGTCGACAAAACCGGCGGCAATGCTCATCGCTGCCGAGAAGGTGGAACTGACCGAGACGGCGATGGCGACGCCGGTGGCGTCTGCAAAAGACTGCACGGTCGAGTCGGCCGTCAGATGCACGTTGCCGCCTGCATCCACCTCGCTGTTGTTGACCTGCGCCCTCACCTGCCCGTCGTAATCCACATCGACCAGCGAGACCACGGCCACCGCTGATGCGGCGGCCAGCGTGCTCGCGGCCAGGCTGACACCCACGCCCAGCGAATCGGAATGCAGCACCTTGGTGTCGTCGGCATCGAGGGTGACGTTGCCCGCCACGGCCTGCACATCGGCGTTGCCGCTGATGGTGGCGCTGGTGAGGCTGGCCGAGGTCAGCATCACATTGACACCCGCGCCGGAGCCCGAGAGCGACAGTGCGCCCGAGACCGAGACCGAGATGGCCGCCGCCAGGGCGTCGGTGGTGATGCTGCCCTCGGACAGGGCGTCCACAGCCACATGGCCCGCCGCCGCACGCACATCGGAATTGTCGATGCGGGCGAGAGTCTGCGTGTTGTATTCGGTCTCGGCCAGCGAGACCGAGATGGCCAGCGAGCCCGAGGCAAAGCCGGCAATGCCGGCCGCGACCGAGACGGCCACCACATCGGCATCGATGGTGGAGCTTTCGGTGGCGTCGACCACCACACCACCACCACCGGTGGTGTCGACATCGGACCCACCCGTGATCTCTGCGATCACCTGGTTGCTGAGCGCGTTGCGGGCATCCGCGCCGGTGCCCGCGCCAGACAGGGCAAAGGCGCCCGCACCGCTGAGCGTCAGCGCAGCCGCGACCGAGGTGCTGTCGATGGATGCATCCGCCAGCGCATGCAGCTGCAGCGTGGACGCGTCCACCTCGGACGCATGGACCACGGCCCGGGTTGCGCCGCCGACATCGTTCTCGGCCAGCGTGGCCGCAATCGCGAGGTTGAGCGCCGCGCCACCGCTCAGGCCGATCGACACCGCTGCCGACACCAGGGTGGCCTCGATGTCCTGGCTGCCCGTGGCATCCAGGGTCACCGTGCCGCCGTTGACGGTGGCCGTGCTGTTGCGCAGGCGCGCTTCGGTGTTGCCGCTGATCTGGTTGCGGGCCTTGACGATGGAGCCCGATGCGCCCACCGAGACACCACCCGAGCCACCGCCCGAGAAGGCGATGCCGATGCCCAGGGCGCTGATCGCGGCCTCACTGACTGCATCGATGTCCAGGCTGTCGGTGACCACCACGGTGCCGTCGGCACCACCGCCGGCTTGGTTGCCGATGCCGGCCACGGTGTTGCTGCCGATCAGGTTCTCGGCCAGCGTGGCCGAGACTGCGATGTCCACCGAGGCCGACCCGCCGATGCCGATGGACACCGACACCGCCGCCAGGTCGGCGTTGACCACCGAGCTGTCCTCGGCTTCGATCACCACCGAGCCCGCACCCTGCGTGGCCGTCACCTGCGACCCGTTGCGGATCAGGGCTTCGGTGGTGTTGGTGGTGGTGTTGCGGGCATCCACGCCGGCACCCGCGCCGCCGATGGTGATGCCACCGCTGCCACCCAACGTGAAGGAGATGGCCACGCCCAGGGCGTCGATCTCGGTGTCGTTCAGCGCCTCGACGGTGACCGTGGAGGCCACCACCGTGGCATCGTCGATCAGCGCCGAAGTGGCACCGCCGATGCTGTTCTCGGCCACCGTGGCGCCGATCGTCAGGTTGACCGAGCCGCCACCGGAGAAGCCCATGGAGGCCGCCACCGACACCAGGTCGGCGACGACGCTGGAGGTGTCCTGGGCGCGCACCAGCACCGAGCCCAGCGGGTCGAGCGCCGACCCGACGGTGGAACCACCCGAGATGGACGCCTCGGTCACATGGCTGGTGACATTGCGTGCCTTGACCCCGGCGCCGGCACCACCCACGGTGACACCGCCGCTGCCGGTGACCGACAGGCTGACCGCCGCCGCCACCGCGTCGATCTCGGTCTGGCTCAGCGCCACCACCTGCAGGTTGGCGGCGTCCACGGTGGCGCCGTTCACCGAGGCCGTGGTCGAACCGCCGATGCTGTTTTCCGCCAGCGTGAAGGCGCCGGCACCCGACACCGACATCGAACTGTCGGCCGCCAGGCTGAAGCTCACGCCCACCGCCAGCGCATCGATGCTGGCGGCCGAGGTGGCCGTCAGCACGAGATTGCCGCCGACATCGACCTCCGACCCGTCGACCATCGCCGCTGTATCGGCGTGGATGCTGTTGGTGGCCACCGAGGCTGCCACCGTGAAGTTGACCGCCCCGGCCCCCGATGCCGAGACACCGGCAGCCACCGAGACCACATCGGAATCGATCACCGAGCTGTCGGTGGCCGTGACGGTGACGGCACCTGGGCCTGTCACCGAGGAAGACTGTTCGATCAGCGCTTCGGTCACGGCGGTGCTGGCATTGCCGACCACGGCCGCGGCCGCCCCCACGCCAACCGCCACCGTGCCGCTGGCGGCCACCGAGACCACCACCGAGGCGCCGGTGGCGTCCACGCTGGCATCGTTCAGTGCCGTGACCGTGACCCCGTCATCGGCCTCCACGGCGCTGCCGCGGATGGCGGCACGGGTCTCGGATCCGATGTCGTTCTCGACGTTCAGGGCCGCGATGCCCACGTCCACGGCCACGCCGCCGGACGCACTGACACTCAGCGACACCGTCACCACGGTGGCGTCGATGTCGGAGGTGTTGCTGGCCGCGAGCTCCAGCGCGCCGCCGATGTCGATGTCGGCGTCCAGGCCCAGCAGGGCCTCGGTCGACCCGCCGGTGCTGTTGGACACACCTGCGCCCGCGCCGGACACGCTGACCGACAACCCGCCCGAGCCGGCCACGCTGCCGGAGACGGACACCGCCACGGTGTCGACCACGGTGTCGCTGAGGGCGACCAGGCGCAGGTCACCGCCGACGGTGTCGACATCACTTTGTTCCATGGCTGCCAGCACGTCGGTGTCCACGCTGGCCTCGGCCAGGGCGATGGCCATCGACACGCTGATGGCTCCACCGCCACTGCCGGCAATGCTCAGCGAGGCGGCGATCGAGCGGGTGAGCAGGTCCGACTCGTCGGTGGCGGCGATGTCGATGTCGCCCTGTGCCACCACGCTCTGGCCCTGGGTCAGGGCGGAATCGAGGATCGACGCCTCGACGGTGTTGCTCAGGCTGTTCAGCACCTGCGCCGCGCCGGCGGCACCGCTGACCGAGAACGCACCGTCGCCCGCGACCGACAGCGCAGCCGCGAGGCCCCAGACCTCGACATCGGCGTCAGCGTCGGCGGTGACATCGAGCGTGGACCCCGAGCTCAGTTTGGCATCGTTGATGGTGGCGCGTGTGCTACCGCCCACATCGTTCTCGGCCAACGCCACGGCCACGGCGATGCTGATCGCGCCGGTGGAGCCACCGGCCACGGACAGCGCCGCCGAGACCACGGCCGCGTCGATGCTGGCCGTGTTGTCGGCGTCCAGCACCACCGCGCCCGATGCCGTGACCACCGCACCGTCGGCAATGGCGGCCTCGGTCAGGCCGCTGATGGTGTTGGTGGCGTCGGCCCCGGCACCGCCGGCCGAGACCGAGATGCCGCCGCTGCCGGCCACCGACAGGCTGGCGGCCACACCGGTCACCACCAGGGAAGAATCGTTGACGGCGTCGATGCTGACGCTGCCACCAGGCCCGGTGGTCGTCAGGCTGGAGGCCTCGACACCGGCGCGGGTGCTGCCCTGCTGCAGGTTGTCTGCCAGCGCCACGGCCACCGTCGCACTGATGGCGCCTGTGCCCGACGCAGCCACGCTGAGCGCGGCCGCCGTGGCGACGCTGGTCACCGACGAAGAATCGGTGGCCGACATGTCAGCCGGCCCGGCCACGCTGATCGACGAACCGCCGCTGACCAGGGCCTCGGTCTCGCCGGAGATGGTGTTGGAGGCACTGACGCCGGTGCCGGCGCCGGAGGCCGCCAGCGTGCCGTCACCGGCCACCGACAAGGCGGCAGCCGTGGCCACCACCAGCACGTCGGCCGAAAAATCGGCATGCACATCCAGACTGGTGGCGCCAACGGCGATGCTGCTGTCCTCGATCAGCGCCCGCGTGGCACCGCCGATGCTGTTGTCTGCCAGGGTGACGGCGAAGGCCAGGGACAAGGAGCCGGACGCACCAGCGGCCACACTGGCGCTGGCCGCGGTGACCACCGACTGGATGCTGGAGGCATCCAGCGCCTCCAGCACCAGCGCGCCGCCGGGGTTGATGCTGCTGCCGCTGATCACGGCCTCGGTGACGGCCTGGCTATCATTGCTGGCCGATGCGCCGGTGCCGGCGCCGGAGAAGCTCATGCCACCGCTGCCGGCCACCGACACCGCCGCCGCCGTGGCACTGGTGCGGATGTCGCCCGTGCTGTCGGCGGCCAGGGTCAGGCCGCTGCTGGTGCTGACATCGGCGTCCAGGATTTCGGCCCGGGTCTGGGTGGTGATGCTGTTGTCCGAGGTGGCGCCGGCCACGGCCACACTGGCGCTGAGCGTGCCACTGCCGGCCACCGAGATGGCCGCCGCCACGGTGTCGGACTGGATGCGCGAGGCGTTCTGCGCCTGCAGCAGCAGGGCACCATCGGCGCTGACCTGCTGCGAGGCCGCGGCATCGACATTGCGGATGCCGGCCTCGACCACACCGCCCACGCTGTTGCTGGCACCTGCGCCCGCACCAGCCCCGGCGATGGCATAACTGCCCGAGCCCGCAATCGCCGCAGACAAGCCGACGGCCACCACGTCGATGCGGCCCGAGGCGGCGGCGTCCAGCGTCAGGCCGGCGCCCGACACCACCGACGCGTCGTCGATCAGCGCCTGGGTCGTGTTGTCGACCACGTTGTCGGCCAGGGCCACGGCCAGGGTCAGGGTCACGGCGCCCGTGCTGGAGCCGGCCACGCCGACGCTGGCAGCCAGCACCACGGCGTCGATGGAACTGTCCTGCACGGCGGCAGCCGGGCCGAAGACCACCGGCGCCTCGCGCAAATCTGCAAATGTGTGGGCGTTGCCGCTGCCGGTGCTGCTGAGGTTGATGGCGTTGCCGGCCTCGGCATTGGCCAGGCTGCTGGCCAGCGCCACGCGGCCATCGTCCTGGCGGATCACGAAATAGGTGTTGCCGACCGTGAGGCCGCCGATGGCACTGCCACCGGGGCCACTGGATGCATACAACACGGCATCCCCGGTGCGCCAGCCCACCGAGCCCATGTCGATGGTGTTCTCGGCCACGTTCACCGGGTCGGGCGTCAGTTCGCGCAGCGAATGGCTGCCACCCACGCCGTCGGTGATCTGGATGGCGATGCCGGCTTCGGCATTGGCGCGGCTGCTGGCCAGCTGCACACGGTTGTCGCCCAGCAGGATGGCGTAGTAGGTGTTGCCGTCGCTCAGCCCGCCAACGGCCGTGCCGCCGCCGTCGCTGTAGCGCACCGCGTCACCGGTGCCCAGGTTGTGCGTGCCCAGGTCGATGCCGGTGATCTGCCGCGTGAGTGCATGGTCGTCCCCCGAGCCCTGGCTGGCGAGATCGATCTCGGTGCCCGCCAGCGCATTGGCATAGGAGCTGGCGAGCTGGACCAGGCCGTCACCGAGCTGGATCACGTAATAGGTGCCGCCCTGCACCAGGGGGCCGATGCCGACCACCGTGATGTCGTTGTCGTTCTCGTCCTTCTCGATCTTGTTGTTGGAGTTGCTGTCGTAGGTGACCCGGTCGCCGGTCTTCCAGTCGTTGGAACCGATGTGCAAGGTGTTGGCGCCCACATTCACGCCCGGCGTCGGGTCGAAGACCCGGCTGTCGTCTTCCAGCGTCTCCAGGTCGGATGCCGCGTTGAAGCCCAGCGCCGGCTCGGTGTCCGGCAGGTCGGGGTCGAAGGTGGTCGCGTCGCCGCTCAGGCGCGAGAAGCTGTGCTGCCCGCCGGTGCCCAGGCTGAACAGGTTGATTGCCACGCCGGCCTTGGCGTTGGCCTCGGTGGTGGCCAGGCGGATGACGCCGTTGCCATCCTGGATGGCGAAGTAGCGCTGGCCGTCGGCCAGGCCGCCGATGGCCGTGCCACCGCCGTCGGCATACAGCAGTTCATCGCCGGTGCGCCAGCCGCTGGCACCCGGCTTGTCGCTCAGGTCGATGCTGTCGGCCTGGCCAGTGAGGCTGTGCGCACCACCGCTGCCCAGCGCGAGCAGATCGATGGCCACGCGGCCCAGGGCGTCCTGCCGGCTGGCGGCCAGGCGGATGCTGCCGTCGTGGTTGTCGATGACGAAGTACTGCTGGCCGGACACCAGCCCGCCGACTGCCCCACCGCCGCCGGAGGAATAGCTGACCGCATCCCCGGTGCGCCAGTCGCCGTCGACCAGGATGCGGTCGTTGGCCACATCGACCACCGCAGCGCCTGCGCCATTGAACAGCACCGGCGTGGCCGCCAGCACGATGCGCTGGCCGCTGCCGGGGGAGAGCTCACTCGCCGTGATCGACACCGCGCCGGTGACGGTCTCGGCACTGGCGCCGCCGAAGACACCGGCCTGCGTGGTGTTGCTGATGGCATTGCTGGCGCTGGCACCGGTGCCGGCGCCGGAGACGGCCCAGTCACCGCTGCCGCTGACCTGCACCGCCGCGGCGATGCCGACCACATCGATCTCGCCGGCCGACAACGCGGTGATGTTCAGCTCGCCATCGGCACTGACCTGGGTGCCCGCGCCTTCGATGGCGGCGCGCGCCCGGTTGGTGGTGGTGTTGATGGCCACGGTGCCGGCCACGGCCAGGCCACCGCTGCTGCTGCTGCCGGCCGCCACGCTCAGGGTGGCGGCCACGATGTCGGCGGTGATGGCCGCCGTGTCGGTGGCGCTCAGGGTCACGTCGCCATTGCTGGCCGTCACGTCGGCGCTGGCCGCAATCAGCGCGTCCACGCTGTTGTCCACCGTGTTGCTGGCCACCGAGACACCGACCCCGATGTCGATGTTGTTGCCACTGCCGGCCGCCACCCCCACCGAGGCCGAAACGCCGACGGCGTCGATGTCGGAACTGGACGTCGCCAGCACGCTGACACCGCCGGTGGTGGCGGTGGCATCCACCGCCTCGATGCGGGCGCTGGTGGCATTGGCGATGTCGTTGACCACCACGGCCGCCAGCAGCGCACCGCCGGCGTTGGTGCTGCCACCGGCCTTGACGGTGACACTCGCGGCCACGCCCACGGCCTGCAGCGACGTGCTGTCGTCGGCCGACACGTTCAGCGATGCAGCCGTCACCGTCTCGGGGCTCAGCGGCAGGCTGTCGGTGATGGCCGCCTCGACGGTGTTGGCCACACTGTTGGTGGCGGCCGCGCCGATGGCATTGACCGAGACATTGGTGCCGCTGCCGGCCTGCACTGACAAGGCCACACCGAAGGCCACGGATTCGATCACCGCCGTGCTCTGCGCATCGACCGACAACGCACCGCTGCTGGTGACGCTGCTGTCGTCGACCAGCGCACGGGTGCTGTTCTCGATGTCGTTGATGGTGATGGAGATGCCCAGGCCCACGCCCACATTGGTGCCCGAGCCCACACCGATGCTGATAGCGGCGGAGCCGGCCACCGCGTCGATGCGGCTGTCGTCCTGCGCGGTGACAGTCACCGGCCCGCCGTTGGCGGTGAGTGTGGAGTGCGCCACCCGCGCCTCGATGGCGTTGGCCACGGTGTTGCCCGAGCCCGAGCCGGCACCGGCCAGGGCGGTGGTGCCGTTGCTGCCCGCGGCCACCGTGCCCGCGATGCCCAGCGACAAGGCCTGGATCTCGGTGTTGGAGGTGGCGCTGACAGTGATGCCCCCGCCGGCCACGACCGTGGTGTCGTCGATGGCCGCGAGCGTGCTGCTGGCGACGTCGTTGGTGGCCGCCGCCGCGCCCACGGCGATGCCCGTCAGGCTGCCGCTGCCTCCGGTGACCACGGCAAAGGCGGCCGAGGCCGCATCGGCAGTGATGGTGGAACTGTCGGTGGCGATGACCGAAACGCTGCCCGAGGTCGTCACGCTGCTGGGGTCGATCGACGCTTCGGTGGTGGCGTCGATGTCGTTGCCCGAGCCCGAACCTGCACCGCCAAAGGTGGTGCTGCCCTCGGTCGACACACTGAAGGCGCCGGCCAGGGTGAGCGCGTCGATCTCCTGCGCATTGCTGGCGGCCAGCGCGACCGAGCCCGCGTTCACGGCGGAATCGGTGATCTTGGTGCGCACCACCGCATCCACCGCATTGATGGCGATGGACGCGCCGACGGCGATGACCGAGCTGGAATCACCGCTGGTGGAAATGGCGATGGCCGCGCCGCCGGCGTCGGCCTGGATGCGCGTGTCGTCACTCGCTTCGACCTCCACGGCACCACCGGCCTGCACCTGGCCACCGCTGCGGATTTCGGCCAGCGTGCTGTTGTCCACCGTGTTGCCCGAGCCGCTGGCGGCGCCGGAGAAGTCGGTGCTCTTGCTGCCGCCTTCGTTGCTTTCGCTGCCGGTGTTGATGACACCGGCCACGCTGATGGCCAGCGAATCGATCTCGCCATGCGTGGCGGCCTCGATCTCGATGTCGTCGGCCGCGTTGATCGGGTTGCCGCCCAGCGCAACGGCCATCAGGTCGTTCTCGACGATGGCCACGGTGACGGCACCGCCGATGGCCGTGCCCCCACCGATGGCCACACCGCCAGCCACCGACAGGATGTCGGTGCTGTCGGTGGCGCGGATCAGCACGTCCTGCAGCGCATTGGCGCCGCTGTTGTCGCCATTGATCGACGCACCCTGGCCCAGGGTGGCGTGGGTCGTGCCGGTGTTGACACCCACGGTGACCGACAAGCCCATGCCGGTCTTGCCGGATTCGATGGTGCCGGCCGCACCGATGGCCAGCAGCAGATGTTCCTCGAACGAACTGGCGGTGAGCGCCACCCCGCGCCGCGCCTGCAGCGGCTGCACACCATCGCCGTCGTGCACGCCGTTGCGCACGTCCACGGCCTTGCCGCCGCGGCCGGTGATGGCCGCGCCGTCGCCCACCGTGGCCTGGGTGTCGTCGAGATCGATCACCACCACCACCGACGCGCCGTAGCCATCGTCCTTGAAGCTGACGGCGATGCTGCCCACGGCGGCATCGTTGAGCGTGCGGCTGTCGGCCGCGATGGCCACACTGCCATCGGCATCCAGGCTGGCATCGGCACCCACGGTGGCCAGGGTGTCGGTGTCGATGAAGTGCACGAACAGACCGCCCGCGCCGGCCGGTGTTTCGCCCTGTTGGCCACCACCACCACCACCACCGCCACCCTGCTGGCCCAGCGTGATGCCGGCATTGATGCCCAGCGCAAACAGGTCTTCGACCGAGGCCGCATCGACGACGACGTTGCCGCCCGCGTCGACCACCGCCGCCTCGCCCACCAGCGCCTGCGTGTCCTTCTGCACCACGTTGACACCGATGCCGATGCCCAGCGCCTTGCCTTGCTTGCTGCCAGAGAGTGCGCCGACGAAGTCGACCAGTTCGGTCTCGTCGCTGGCCCGCACCTCCACATCGTCGCCCGCCGTCACCTGGGCGCCGTCACCGATGCTGGCGTGGCTGTGCCCCGTGACCACATTCACCACGGCCGAGCCGGCCGCCGCCCAGCCGCTGGCCGTGCCCACGGCGGCGCCCACCACCAGGTTGGACATCTCCAGGTTGATGCCCAGGTCGTCGTTGAGGTCCACGTCCTCGCCGTTGAACTCGAAGTCCGGCAGCGGGATCACCGTCGGCGCCAGCGAACTGTCGGCCACCACACGCACATCGGCACTGGCGCTGACCGCCGCGCCAGCGTCGATGCGGGCATCGGCCTCGGCGTCCACCCAGTTGAATCCGATGGCCAGGCCCACGCTCTTGTCGTTGGCGCCGCTGTTGCCCTGCGTCAGTGCGCCGCCGCCAGCCACGTTCTGTACCGCCAGATCCCGCCGCGCGGTCACTGTCGCGTCGCCCGCCGTGGCCGCCACGTCGGCATCGCCGATGGAGGCGGTCGTGCTGCTGAGGACCACGTTGATGCCGGCGGCGCCTGCCACGGAGGTGGTGCCTTCGCTGGACCCACCACCACCACCGCCACCACCGCCGCCCCCACCACCACTCGTGCTCTCCTGCGCCGAGCCGGCACCGGCCAGCGCCATGGTCGAGAAGGTGTTGACCTGGCCGGCCGTGCTGCCGGCCTCCACGTTGACCGAGCCAGCCGTGATGCTGGCACCGTCGCCGATGCGGGCGCTGTTGTCCAGGTCGGCCACGTTGATGGCAATGGCCGCCGACACCCCGGTGTCGGCATCCTTGGCGTAAGCCAGGCCGGTGGCCATGGTCGCCGCATCGGCATCGTTGGTGGCACGCACGTTCAGCGCGCCGGTCGCATCGACCGCCACGCCATCGGCAATGCTGGCCGCCACCGACGGGCGGATCACCGAGCCAGCCAAGGCCCCGGCCACCCGCACCGTGCCACCCTGCTGCTGCGACGACGCGTTCTGCGCTGTGCCACCCTGGCCGCCGGGGTTGCTGGTCTGGTCTCCGGCGGTGGCATTGGCACTGTCGGACTGCTCGCCCGGCTTGGGTGTCGCCAAACTCTGGTTGCCCGACTTGGCCTTGGCGGCGTCGGTCTTGGCGGTGGATTCCTCGTCGGCGGTCTTGCCGCCCTCGCCTTCCTTGCGGCTGCCTTCGGAACTGGCGCTGACCACCGTGGCTGCCACCGCGCCGGAGGCCGCGTTCACCGTCACGGCGCCGGCCTGCACCGCCGGCAGTGCGGCGGTGGACACATCACGCGCCAGCGTGGCGCTCACGTCGTCCTCGATCCAGCCCAGGCCGATGGCGATGCCGATGCCGGTGTCCGCACCCTTGGTGTCGGCATCGGCCTCGGTGCGCATGTTCTGCAGCGCCACGGCGCTGACCACCAGGTTGCCGTCAGGATTGAGCACGCCAACCGTGGCGTCGATGGTGTCGGCGTCCTCGCCACGCACCGCGCTGTCGGTGTTGTTCAGCGACACGCCCAGCGCCACCGCACCGGCCAGGGCCGTGCCATCGGCGCCGGCCTTGGCGCCGGCCTTGGCCTGAGTGGCCATGGCATGGTCGGCGTTGGCGGTGAAGCTCACGTCGTCGGCGGCCAGCACCGCCGCCGCCTCCTGCATGGTGGTGGCCGTGGCCATGTCGGCGATGTTGATCGCGAAGCTCAGGCCCAGGCCCAGGGCCTTGCCCGACGCCGGCTCGGCCTTGGGCGCGGCCTGCGCCAGGCTGTAGCTGTGGTTGTCGGCATTGACGCTGATGGCGCCGATGGCGGTTGCAAGGTCGTTGCCGTCACGCAAGGTCAGCACGGCGCCGTCGCGCAACACCGCCTCGGTGGTGCCAGTGGCGACGTTCACCGCCACCGAACCCGCCACGCCATACTTGCCGCCACCCGCGCCGGAGATGGCCTGTGCCCCGGCACCGTGGGTGCTTTCCTTGAGCTTGCCGGCCGTGCCACCGCCTGGGGCGATGGTGATGGCTTCGCCTGCCAGTGCGTCTTCACGCGAAGCCGCCAGCTTGAGCTGACCGGTCTGGTCGTTGATGACGAAATAGGTCGTGCTATTGACCAGCATGTCCGAGCCGCTGCCGATGGCGGGGTTGCCGTCGACGTCGTAGGTCACGGCGTCGCCGGTGACCCAGGCCATGTCCTCGTCGAGCTTGAACTCCACCCGCTTGGCATCGGGGTCGAAGCTGATGTCGTCGTCGGCCGTGGTGCCCGGGCGTTCGATCTTGTGGGTATCGCCCGACCCCAGGTCCTGCAGGTCGATGGCTTCGCCGTCCAGCGCCTTCTGTTCGGTCTCGGCGAGCTTGATCTTGCCCTTGTCGGCCAGGATCAGGTAGTAGGTCGTGCCGCCGGTCAGGCCATCGATGGCCGTGCCGGTGGTGGTGTAGGTCACGGCTTCGCCGGTGGTCAAGCCTTCGGCATCACCGACGAAGATGGTGTCGGCGGCAGTGTCCACCGCGGTCGGCTCGCTGGCCGTGACACCGACCTCGCGCTCCAGCATCACGGCCTCGACCGTGATGCCGTCTGCCGTCAGCGTGCTGTCGGCCACCACGGCGCTGTTCACCACCTCGGCCGCATTGATGGCCACGGCCGCACCCACCGAGGTGCCGCCTGCGGTGGTGACCGCACCGCCATCGGCAAAGGCACCCGCGTTGCTGTTGGCCTGGCTGCGCACGGTGACCGTGCCCTGCACCACGACGGTGGATTCACCGCCGATGGAGGCCGTGGTCTGGTTGGATGCCATGTCCAGCGCAAAGGCCGCGGCCACAGCCACGGCGCCGTTCTTCTCGCGCTGGTCGGTGTTGTTCGCGGGGGTTTCCTTGGTCTCCGACTTGGGCTTTTCCGAGGTCTCCTGCGTGGACGGCAGCTGGTATTCCTCGGTGGGGTCGGTGCGCGACACCACGTAGAGCTCGACCCGACGGTTCTGGTCGTTCTCCACACCGTTGGCCGTCTGCACCGCCAGGTCGGTCTCGCCGTACCAGACGATGCGCAGCTGGTCGCGGTCCACGCCCAGGTTGTCGACCAGGTAGTCGGCCACCTGGTTGGCGCGGTTCTTCGACAGCGTGAGGTTGTAGTCGTTGTCGGCCGTGGTGCTGGTGTGGCCACCGATGGTGGCGATCGCCGTCGGGTCGGCATTCAGCCGCGCGGCGAATGCCGTCAGCTTGGCGATGTTGGCATCGTCGTTGGCATACCCAGCCTCGTCGAGCACGAACTCGTCCACACCGAAGAAGATCTTCTCGCCATCGCTGAAGTCGCTCTGGTCGACCACCGCGTCGGCCTCGTGCACCGTGGCATCGGGCGCGGTGATCGCCACCTCGGCGCGGCGGTTGCTCTGGTTGTCCACGCCGTTGCCGGTGGCCACGTCGAGGTTGCTCTCGCCGTAGTACTGGATGCGCAGCTGGGCCGCCGCCACATCCTTGGAGATCAGGTAGTCGCGCACGGTTTCGGCGCGCTTCTTGGCCAGGGCCAGGTTGCCCTCATAGCCGCCCGCGGTGTCGGTGAAGCCGGACACCGTGGCGATGGCCGTCGGCTGCGACACCAGATAGGCCGCGAAGTTGTCCAGCAAGGTCTTCTCGCTGGAACTGAGTTCACCCTCGTCCGACTTGGCGGTGGCAAATTCGACATCGGCCGTCCCCGGGGGCGGCGGCACGTCCTTCTTGCGGGTGGCCTTGGCACCTTCCTTGGTGGTGGTGACGGTCTCGACTTCCTTCTCGGTCTTCTGGTCGGTGTTGGTGTTGCTGGTGTCCTCGTCCTTGTCCTTGGCGCCGACGGCCGTGGCCTTGGCATCGGCGCTGGCGTCGTACAGGCCCAGCGATTCGACGATCAGCGTGCCACCCACCACCAGGGAGCGTTCCATCCGGGCGTGGGTGTACTCCTCGGTGTCGGTGACGGCGATGGACATGCCGATGGCTGCGTCGGTGGATTCCACCGAGCCGGCGGCATGGCTTTCGCTGTTGCCCGTGTGCTCCGAGCGCACGGCGACATTGCCCGTCATCACGCTGCTGCCCGCACCCATGCGGGCCAGGGTCTCGTTTTCGGTCAGCGCCACCGCCACCACCGGCGACAGGGCCACACCGGCCTTGACACCGGCCTTGGCCTCGGCGTCGACGTCGAGATTGCTCTTGGCGAGGATGTTCACATCCTTCGCACCATTGATCACCGCATCGTCGTCGACCTGGGCCGTCACCTCATGGGTGGCGATGGCAAAGGTCACCGACGCACCGAAGCCGAAGCTGTCGGCCGTGACCTTGGGCTCGGCCTTGGCGGCGTTCTGCGTGTCCTCGCTGGCCTCGATGTCCAGTGCCCCCACATCACCGCCGACGTCGCTGCCGTCCACCAGGCTGACCGTGCCGCCGCTGGCGATGCCCGCACGCACATCACTGGTGCTGATGGTGAGGCCGAAGGCGCCTGCCGCGCCGATGCCGCTTTCGGAGCCTGCCCCCGAGATCGCCTTGGCGTCGATGGCGTGCTGCTTGTCACCGCTGACATCGAACATGCCGGCTTCGATGCGCACGCCATCGGCGCTGATCACCCCACCGTCTTCCACCTCGGCCACATTGATCACGTCGGCCCGGGTCGCCGCTGCGGCGGCGCCCACGCCCGCCGAGCCGGCCTTGACGGCCTGGCCGTCGGCCTCGGTGGCGCTGTCCTGGTTGGCCTGCGCGCTCAGGATCACCGTGCCGTTGGCGGCACTCAGCACACCGCCGCTGCCCACCGTGGCGCTGACGTTGGCGTCGTTGACGCTGATGCTGATGGCCGCGGCCACCGCGATCGGGCCGCTGGAGGTCTTGGCATCGGGGTTGTCCTTGGACGCACCGTTGCCACCCTTGGATTCACCCAGTTCCTTCTGCGCGTCGCCCTGCTCGTCGACGGTCTTGTCCTTGTCAGCGGCACCGCTGGCGCTGGCGGTGGTCTCGGTGCTGCTCTTGCCGTGGCTGCGGGCCTTCAGGCCGACGTTGCCGCCGCTGCTGGTGAGCGCACCCAGCGCACGCGCGCCGACCACGTCGTTGCTGCTGGTGTAGGCAAACACCGCGCCGATGGCCAGCGTGCCGGCAGCCTCTGCATCGCCTTCACCCTTGGTGTTGATGTCGACCGTCTGCGTGGCCGTGGCGTCGATGTCGCCGCTGGCCGACACGCTGGACCCGGTGTCGAACAACACCCGTGTGCTGTTGCCGGTGAAGGCCAGTGCAACCACCGGCGTGACGGCGCTGCCACCGCTGGCCGACATGGTGGCCGTGGTGTCGATCTGGTGGGTGCCGGTGGCGGCGATGGTGACAGCTCCGCCCTCCGTGACCGACGCACCTGCCTCCACCTCGGCCTCGGTGAGGTTGTCGACCAGGCTGATTGCCACCGAGGCGCCGATGCCCACGGTGTCGCCGGCGATGGTCTTCTCCGGCTTGGCCTCGGCCACGCTGCGGGTGTTGCTGGTGGCGCTGAGGTTGAGGGCGCCGCCGTTCAGGTCAACCACTGTGCCGGCCTGGATGAAGGCACGCACGCCGGTGTCCACGGCATTGATCGCCAACGACCCGGCAATGGCCACACCATCGGAGCCGGCGCCCGAAGTGGCGTCGGCCTTGAAGGTGTTGTCGGCATCCATGGTCGCCTTGACGTTCACGCTGGGCGAATTCAGGCCCAGCGGGTTCAGGCCCGCCGCACCGCCCAGGCTGGCATCGACGAACAGATCGACATTGTTGATGGCCACGGCCACCGCCAGGCCAGGGCTGCCGGTGGCCTCGCCGGTGGCGATGGCCGACGCGCTGTCGGTGGCCAGCGAAGTCACGTTCAAGGCGGTCGATGCGGTCACGGCGGTGACCGCATCCGAATCGACGAAGGCATTGGTGCGGCCGGACGATGTGCTCACGGCCACGGCCGCTGCAATCGTGAGGTGGCCGTCGGCGGTCTTGGCGTCGTTGTCGTCCAGCGCCTGCTGGCTGTCGTTGTCGGTCTGCCCCTCGTCCTGGGCACCCCCGGGCGTGGACTTGGCGGTGGTGACCAGGGTGCGCGTGGTGGACGCGCTCACGTCCACCGTCGGTGCGGTGACGGCCGCATTGCCGGTCAGCGCCGCCGTGGTGTCGACATCGATGATGGTCAGCGCCAGCGTGGCGCCGGCCGTGTCGGCCACCTCGCCATCGGCCAGCGCATTGACGATCACCTCGTCGCTGGCCTTGAAGCTGGCGCTGTTGGTGGCGCTGATGATGGCCCCGCCGCCGACGGTCATGTCGGCACCGCTGCTGAAGCCAGCGGGCACGATGACGGGGATGCCGACGTCGACGACATTGACGTTGACGATGGCGGCGTCCACGGCGGCATCGTTGGCATTGCCGGGCTTGGACGATGCATCGATGTCCAGCGACGACTTGGCTTCCGCGCTCAGCTTGTCGGTGAGCGTGAGTGTGGTGGTGCCGGTGTTGTCACCGATCACCACCCGCGGATCTCCACCGGCCCAGACGGTGAGGACCTTGACCGTGCCGTCCTGCACCGTGGCATCGATGTCGGTGTCGATCTCGGCCAGCACGTCCAGCGTGGCAGCGCTGATGGTGGTGTTGCCGATGATGGACACCCTGGCGGTGGAGAAGCTCGTCACCACCGTGCCCGCGATGGCGTTGCTGAAGAAGGTGTCGCCATCCTCGGCATTGGCGCCGGTCATGTTCACCGTGCCCCTGGCGGTGAGCGTGACCGCACCGCCCGTGGCGGTGAGGGTGGCGTCGTCGACCAGCACCTCGCCTGCGGCATTGGCCAGCAGGCCCTTGGCCAGCGCACTCCCGGATGCCTCCGCGATCAGCGCGATGTTGTCGGCAACCAGGATGGAGCCGGCATCGATGGTGATCTTGGAATCGGAACTCAACTCCACATCGCCGCCGCTGGCGGTGGTCTGCACGCCACCGACTTCATTGACGATGTCGGAACTGCTGTGCACCTTCAGGTCGTGGCCGGTGAACGTGCCGCTGCCACCACTGAGGATCAGCTGGTCGTTCGCCAGCGGCACCGGCAGCGTGCCGATGCCCAGCAGGCTGCCGATGTCGATGTCCTTGCCACCGGCAAAATCGATGTCGATGGTGGTGCCAGCGAACTGGCCGTCAAGCACGCTCAGGCTGTCGAGGTCGATCGTCAGCTTGTCGCCGACGAAGTCGATCAGGCTGAGGCCGGCGACGATGTCGCTGGCGCCCAGGTCGTTGCGGGTGATGTTGACGTCCAGATCGGTCGGGTCGTCGATCTGGAACTCCAGCACTTCGGTCGACGGGATCGGGAGCAGGTCGGTGCCCGTGCCGTAGAGGCGCCAGAACAACTGGTTGGGGCCATCGCTTTCGGCCCTCAGCGTGTAGTTGGTCGACACCACCGACGCCAGGTACCCCGTGATGCCATCGACGGTCAGCGCGGGCTGGGTGGCCAGATCGGCATAGGTCAAGTCCGCCGAGAGCAGCAGGCGCGGCTCCATCGGCTCCATCGTGATCTGGCGCCGCGCCACCTTCACCGGGCCGCGGAACGCCGGCCACCACTGGGCCAGCACGCGACAGAGCCGATCAATCAGCGCCAGACGCCGCGAAGTGATCGGACGGAAAAGGGGGATCCGTGCGTACCGCATGTCCATCTCCTGCCAGCAGGCCGTGCACACGCGATGTATGCACTGGCTCCGGGTGAACGACCCGGGCCCGGACAAGGACAGACCAAAGAACCTACGCGACGTACAGCCGAAGGGCGGCGGCACACCCACATACCAGCGGTGCTCTACCGATCATTGACTCCCCCCCCACCGCGAAGCGCTCCCGAAGCCCCACCAAGACGAGCCCGACAAAATCTGTGCACTGCTTTACGTAACACTCTATTGCTGAGTGTTGAAGTGCAACAGAGCCAGGCGGAGCCCCCCCCATGAATGAGTCAAGGGATAACCCTTACCCGCCCAGCTTCGTGCGCCGGCTCACCTGCGTGTGGCTGCACCCGTGCATGGCGGCCAGTTCGCGGCTGGTGTACTTGCCGGTCAGGTAGTCGCGCTCCACGGCCGTCCAGTCCGTGCGCTTTGCCGGCTGGTCGTCTGGTGCGTCGTCTGGTGCGTCGTCTGGTGCGTCGTCTGGTGCGTGGCGCATGCCTTGGTGCGTTCGCTTGGTGCTGCGTGCCGCCTGTATCAGGCTCGGAGGCCTTCGCTGCGCGCTCCTTGCCGGCCTTCTTCTGGCCCGCCACATTCATCGTTGCCGTGGTGCCGTGCTTGGTGGTGTAGGTGCGCTTTGTCACTGCGGAATTTCCGCAGTGACCTGATCGAACAAGGCGTCAAGCTGCTGGGTGACGTTGGGTTGCTTGGCTGCGGGCTGGGTGGCTGTGGTCATCTTGGGCTCCGGTTACGTTGAACGGATGCCCATTGTTCGGTCGTTGAAGGACAGAGGTCTACGGATGTCGCACGACGGCAGAGGGACTCAGGTCGAACCTACAGCGGAAGCCCCAGCGCCCGCGCCACCGCCTGGACAGCTTCATACGCTGGTTTGACGCTCGCAGCCGTTTGGACGACTGCGCCGATGCCCCCGAGCCAGCGTAGCAGCTTGCCCTTGTTCGGCTTGTCCTGTTGAAGCTCGATGACAGCACCGTCTACGTCGGCGACAAGCACACTGCGCTGGTCGGCCTCAACATCTTGGGCACGCTCCAACGTCTCGCGTAACGCTGCAAGGGCAGCGCGCAATTCGGACGTATCCCCGCCGACCCACTGTTGAACGTTGGTGCTTGAACCAGCACCGGTCTGCAGTGCGCCAATCGTTCCGCTGTTGTTGATGACCACTGGCGCGAGCTGTGCGGAGGCCGGGGGCTGCGGTCGCTTCGTCGGAACGTTCCGCAGTTCCCACAGGTAGCGACTTGGCAGGGTGCCCACAGTTGCCTGCGCAAGCGCGTATGCGTGACTGAAGCCGCTTGCGTGGGCAGGGTCAATCCCAAAGCTCTGCAGATGCCGAAGGTATCCACCTTCGAGCCCTTGACGGGCATCTGAGAGCGCACGGGCACCCCAGTCTCGTAGTTGGACATCAACGCCCTCGTCCAGCGGGCTATTGAACGACTGGTGCACAGTCTTCAGCATTTCAACGATTTCCCGCGCCCGAGCGGTCAAGCTCTCCGCGTAGAGCGCAGCGAGGCGTGCGGAGAAACCCGCGCCAGCCGGAGCGTGCCCCCGGGCGAACTCGTCGCGCTCGAACGACTTCTGTCTTCGCGCAAGCTCGCTCCATGCATCTGCATTGGACGCGGACGACAGGCTATCGAAATAGGTCTTGGCTTCGGGTGGCAGCACGTTCCATCCCTTGTCGGCAGTTTGGAGGACGCGCTGACCTCAGCCACCTTGCTTAATCACGTAGTCCAGCGCGACTTTGCCCAGCCCCTTGACCACGTCGAAGGTTAGTTCAAGGCCCTTCTCTTTGGCCGTGGTCTTGATGCGCTCCCAAACTTGCTTGCTGCGCAGCGTGTCAAGAAGTTCGTGCCCTTGCCAAGACAACTCGGGTGACAGGATCGCCGGCCCCTCCGAGGTGCCCACATCGTGGGCTTGAATGAAGCCCGCCTTCCAAAGGAGCATGGCGTGTTCGGCTTTTGCCTGCGCACCGGCCTCGTGCGAGTCATTCAGGCTGTAGCTGAATCGATGACGTTCGGCTTCGGCAAGCTCTTCGATTTCAATCAGAACCGCACGGATAATTTCCCAGTCTCGTTTCATGCGCGTCCCTCTAGGGAAACGCTGATTTATCCGGGCTGACCGCGATGCGCGTTTGGCGGCGCGAA
>JAZKFQ010000018.1:0-20332 GCA_040386375.1 Pseudomonadota bacterium | reverse complement strand
GCGCGACCGCTCAGACTGTTGAATGCCCGCTTTCAAAACAACCAAGCAAAAGCAGATCCGAGCCCCAACCCATCATCCATCCAAGAAACCCCGCACCGGAAGGTCAGCACGGCGCTGCAGCCAGTTGTGAGGCGCATAGGCCGCACGCCCGTCGGTGGCGTGCAGGGTGTAGGCGTGACGTGATCGGTCCGAACGGTTCGGTGCGCTCCAGTGCGGCAACAGGCCGTGGAAGACCACCAGCGTGCCGGCCTCGGCCTCCACCGGCACGGCGTTGCTGCTGTCGGGCCAGGGTGTGGCGTCCAGTGCTTCCATGCGCACGCTATCTCCGTCGCGCACAAAGCGCTCGCGCAGTGGCCCGCGGTGGCCGCCGGGCTGCATCCACAGGCAGCCGTTGGCCTGCGTGGCGTCTTCCAGCGCGAACCAGAAGCCGGTGACGGTGGAGGGCGTGGTGTCGAAGAAGCTGGCGTCCTGGTGCCACTTGACCTCGCCACCGATGCCCGGCTGCTTGAAGATGTACATGCTCTGCCACAGCTGCGGTTGCACCAGCCCCACGTCGTGCGCCAGCGCGGCCAGCGCCGGCCCGCGCGAGAAGGCGCTGAACACCGGGTCCAGGTCGTGCATCGCATGGCCGATCTTGTTGATCGACAAGGCCTTGGCCTGGCGCAGCCGGCCCTGGGCGTCGAAGGCCTCTTCCTCGAAGAAGCACTGCATGCCCTCGGCCGAGGCTAGGAAGTCGGCACCGGCCGCGCGCCGCGCTTGGTCGCTGGTGGAGAAGATGGCGCGGTGGCTGTGGTCGTCGAAGGCGTCGACGATCTGCAGCGCGCGCTGGCGCAGCGCCGCCACCTCGGCCGCCGTCTTGAAGCCGGGCAGGACCAGGTAGCCGTCGGCCTGGTATCGCAATTGCTGGGCAGGGCTGAGCATCAGCCGATCTTGCCACCGCCGTGCACCAGATTGGAGACACCCAGCGGCCCGGCGGGCGACACTGCGGCCTTCCGCCCATGTTTCAGCCGACGATGAACCACACCCCATGCTGATCCGCAACGCCACCCTGACCGACGGCCGTACCGGCATCGACATCCTGGTACAGCAGGGCCGCATCGCCGCCCTGCGCGCCGGCCTGTTCCACGGCCAGCCGGCGCCTGCCGGCAGTGACGACATCGATGCCGCCGGCTGGCTGCTGAGCCCGCCCTTCGTCGACCCGCATTTCCACATGGATTCCACGCTCAGCTATGGCCGGCCGCGGGTGAATGCCAGCGGCACCCTGCTCGAAGGCATCGCGCTGTGGGGCGAGTTGAAGCCGCTGCTGACCGAGGAAGCGCTGGTCGAACGTGCGCTGCAGTACTGCGACTGGGCGGTGGCGCGTGGCCTGGGGGCGATCCGCAGCCATGTGGACGTGTGCGACGAGCGCCTGCTGGCGGTGCGTGCGCTGCTGGCGGTGAAGCGCCGGGTGGCGCCCTACCTCGACCTGCAGCTGGTGGCCTTTCCGCAGGACGGCCTGCTGCGCGCGCCGGGTGCGCTGGACAACCTGAAGCGTGCGCTGGACCTGGGCGTGGACGTGGTGGGCGGCATCCCGCATTTCGAACGCACCATGGCCGACGGTGCCGAGAGCGTGAAGATGCTCTGCGAGCTGGCGGCCCAGCGTGGCCTGCGGGTGGACATGCACTGCGACGAGAGCGACGACCCGCTGTCGCGCCACATCGAGACCCTGGCCTTCCAGGCGCAGCGCCTGGGGCTGCAGGGGCGGGTGACGGGCTCGCACCTCACGTCCATGCACTCGATGGACAACTACTACGTCAGCAAGCTGCTGCCGCTGATCGCCGAGGCCGGCGTGCACGCCGTGGCCAACCCGCTGATCAACATCACCCTGCAGGGCCGGCACGACAGCTACCCCAGGCGCCGCGGCATGACACGGGTGCCCGAGCTCATGGACGCCGGTGTCAACGTCGCCTTCGGGCAAGACTGCGTGATGGACCCCTGGTACGCGCTGGGGTCGGGCTGCATGCTGGAGGTGGCCGCCATGGGCCTGCACGTGGGCCAGATGACCAGCCAGGCGCGCATGCGTGCCTGCTTCGACGCGGTGACGGTGAACGCCGCACGGGTGCTGGGCTTGCCGGCCGATGGCCTGGTGGTGGGCGCGCCGGGCGACTTCGTGCTGCTGCAGGCGCGCAGCCCGGTGGAGGCCTTGCGGCTGCGCGCGGCCCGGCTGCTGGTGGTGCGGCGCGGCCAGGTGCTGGCGCGCACACCGGCGGCCACCGCCACGCTGGCCCTGCCGGGCCGGCCGGCAGCGGTCGACTGGACGCTGCCGCCGTGACCCCCCCTTGCCTCGGTGCCTGGCCACCTGTCCGAAGGACCTGCCCCGCAGGCGCCTTGGCTAGAATGAAATTTGTAACGCTTCTGCGCCGCCCGGCGCGACCTGACGCCCCACCATGAAACTCATCGGATCCCTCACCAGCCCCTACGTGCGCAAGGTCCGCGTGGTGATGGCCGAGAAGAAGCTCGACTACCAGCTGGTGCTCGAAGACGTGTGGGCCAGCGATGCCATGCTCAAGATGAACCCGCTGGGCAAGGTGCCCTGCCTGGTGCTCGACGGCGGCGAGGCGGTGTTCGACAGCCGCGTGATCGTGGAGTACGTGGACACGCTGTCGCCGGTGGGCAAGCTGATCCCGCCCTCGGGGCGTGAACGGGTGGAAGTGCGCACCTGGGAGGCCCTGGCCGACGGGGTGTGCGATGCCGCCATCCTGGCGCGCATGGAAGCCAACTGGGGCCCGCGGGAAGGGGCGCGTAGCCAGGCCTGGATCGACCGCCAGATGAGCCGCGTCAAATCGGCGTTAAAGGCCATGAGCCTGGGCCTGGGCGACAAACCCTGGTGCAACGGCAACCACTTCACCCTGGCCGACGTGGGCGTGGGCTGCGCCCTGGCCTACCTGGATTTCCGCTTCGCGCACATCGACTGGCGCGGTGACCACCCCAACCTGGCCAAGCTGGCCGAGAAGCTGGCCGCCCGGCCCAGCTTCGTCGACACCGCGCCGCCAAACCCTTGAGCCCCTCGGCCGGCGCGTGCGCCGGCCGATCCCCCGAGGGGATGGCGGGCCGGCTTGGGAGCGGCCCGGCGCTCGGCCCGCCCTTGCCTTACACGGTCGCCGGCTCCCGCAGGGGCGGGGCGGTGCGCGGCGCAAAGCTTTCGGCCCGCGCCTGCGGCCAGTACAGGCTGAACACCGCATGCGGCCAGGGTGCTTCGCCGCGCTCGGCCGCCAGCAGTTCGCCGGGCGCCAGCGTCAGCAGCAGGCTGCTGAGCAGGCGCACATCCTGGTCGCCGCTGCGGCGCACGATGTGGCTGGCACTGATCTGGCGCGGGTGCTGCAGCCCGGCGGCCTGCACCAGCTCGCGCAGTGCCTCCAGCGTGTTGCGGTGGAAGTTGGCCACGCGGGTGATCTTGTCGGGCACCACCAGGGCCTGCTGGCGCACCGCATCCTGCGTGGCCACGCCGGTGGGGCAGGTGCCGGTGTGGCAGTGCTGGGCCTGGATGCAGCCCAGCGAGAACATGAAGCCACGCGCCGAGTTGCACCAGTCTGCACCCAGGGCCATGGCCCGGGCGATGTCGAAGGCGCTGACGATCTTGCCGGCGCAGCCGAGCTTGATGCGGGCGCGCAGGTTCATGCCGACCAGGGTGTTGTGCACCAGGCGCAGGCCCTCCTGCATGGGCGCACCCACATGGTCGGCAAACTCCAGCGGCGCGGCACCGGTGCCGCCTTCGGCGCCGTCGACCACGATGAAGTCGGGCAGCAGGTCGGTGGCCACCATGGCCTTGACGATGGCGAACCATTCCCAGGGATGGCCGACGCACAGCTTGAAGCCCACCGGCTTGCCACCCGACAGGCTGCGCAGCCGGTCCAGGAACTGCAGCAGTTCGATCGGCGTGGAGAACGCGCTGTGCGCGGCCGGCGAGATGCAGTCCTCCCCGACGGGCACGCCGCGTGCGGCGGCGATCTCGGCCGTCACCTTGGGCCCGGGCAGCATGCCGCCATGGCCGGGCTTGGCGCCCTGGCTCAGCTTCAGCTCGATCAGCCGCACCTGCGGGTCGCGTGCATTGGCGCTGAACCTGTCGGCGCTGAAGCTGCCGTCATCGTTGCGGCAGCCGAAGTAGCCCGAGCCGATCTCCCACACCAGGTCGCCGCCGTGCACACGGTGGTGCTCGCTGATCGAGCCTTCGCCGGTGTCGTGGGCAAAGCCGCCGGCCTTGGCGCCGCCGTTGAGCGCCATGATGGCGTTGGCCGACAGTGCGCCGAAGCTCATCGCCGAGATGTTGAACAGGCTGGCCGAATACGGCCGCGTGCAGCGCGCGCCGCCGATGGCGGTGCGGAAATCATGGCTGGCCACGCTGCTGGGCTGCAGCGAATGGTTGATCCACTCATAACCCACACCGTGCACGTCCAGCTGGGTGCCGAAAGGGCGCTTGTCGCTGTCGTTCTTGCTGCGCTGGTAGACAAGGCTGCGCTGGGCGCGGCTGAAGGGCACGGCCTCGCGGTCGCTCTCCAGGAAATACTGGCGGATCTCGGGGCGGATCCACTCGAACAGGAAGCGCAGGTGGCCGATCACCGGGTAGTTGCGCAGCAGCGCATGGCGGGTCTGGCGCAGGTCGCTGATGCCGATGGCCAGGCCGGCCGCACCCGCGCCCAGCAGCACCAGCGGCCAGCCCAGGGCCGGCTGCAGCAGCCACAGCGCCAGCCCGGTGACCAGCAGCAGCGCCGCAGCGCTGAGGGTGAGGTAGCGGATCGGGAAAAACCGGTCCAGGTGGATCAACCAGGTGGGCATGGCTGGCATTGGACGCCGCAGGCCCTGCGCCGATCCGCCGATCAGCAGGGCCGCCCGGTGCCAATCCTGCGCTGATAAACTGCCACCACAGCGCCGATTTGTTCCTGATTGCGGGCGCTTTAAAAATGCCGCTAAAAGTGTGACGACCGACCCGGTGGCCCGCTTGCAGCGGCACCGGGTTTTTTCATTGCAGCGGCTTTCACACCATGGGCGCCATCGGCCACGTCACCCCCCAGACCCAGCGCTTCGACGCGCCGCTGGCCCTGCGCAGCGGCGCGCAGCTGGCCGGCTACGAACTGGTCTACGAGACCTACGGCCGGCTCAACGCGGCGCGCAGCAACGCGGTGCTGGTGTGTCACGCGCTCAACGCCAGCCACCATGTGGCCGGCACCCATGCCGGCCAGGACAAGAGCGAGGGCTGGTGGGACAACCTGGTGGGCCCGGGCAAGCCGCTGGACACCGACAAGTTCTTCGTCATCGGCGTCAACAACCTGGGTTCCTGCTTCGGCTCCACCGGGCCGATGCATGCCAACCCCGATCCCGCCAAGGGAGGCCGGCCCTGGGGCGCCGATTTCCCGGTGGTGACGGTGGAAGACTGGGTCGACGCCCAGGCCCGGCTGCTGGACGTGCTGGGCATCCACAAGCTGGCCGCGGTGCTGGGCGGCAGCCTGGGCGGCATGCAGGCGCTGAGCTGGACGCTGCGCCACACCGAGCGGGTGGGCGAGTGCATCGCCGTGGCCACCGCGCCCAACCTGTCGGCGCAGAACATCGCCTTCAACGAGGTGGCGCGCCGGGCCATCATCACCGACCCCGACTTCCATGACGGCCACTTCTACGCCCACGGCGTGCTGCCGCGGCGCGGCCTGCGGGTGGCGCGCATGATCGGCCACATCACCTACCTGAGCGACGACTCGATGGAGGAGAAATTCGGCCGCCAGATGCGGGCCGCCGAGCTGGGCTATTCCACCCAGGACATCGAGTTCCAGATCGAGAGCTACCTGCGCTACCAGGGCGACAAGTTCAGCGAGTACTTCGACGCCAACACCTACCTGCTGATCACCCGCGCGCTGGACTATTTCGACCCCGCGGCGGCCCACGGCGGTGATCTGTCGGCCGCCTTCGCCGCCGCCAGGGGCAAGCGCTTCACCGTGGTCAGCTTCACCACCGACTGGCGCTTTTCGCCGGCGCGCAGCCGCGAGATCGTCAAGGCCCTGGTCGACAACCGCATCGACGTGAGCTACGCCGAGATCGCCGCGCCGCATGGCCACGACGCCTTCCTGCTGGAAGACCCGCGCTACCACGGCGTGCTGCGGGCCACCTTCGAGCGCATTGCCGTCCAGGTGGCACGATGAGCAGCGTGACGACAGAAATGCAGCTGATCGCCGACCTGGTGCCCGCCGGCTCGCGGGTGCTGGACCTGGGCTGCGGCGACGGCGCCCTGCTGGCCCATCTGCAGCAGGCCAAGGGCTGCAGCGGCTACGGCGTGGAGATCGCCGACGAGAACGTGCTGGCCTGCGCCCGGCGCGGCGTGAACGTGGTGCAGCTGAACCTGGAAGAGGGCCTGGCCCTGTTCGAGGACCACAGCTTCGACGTGGTGCTGCAGCTGCAGACCCTGCAGCACCTGCGCAACACCGAGAAGATGCTGCGCGAGACGGCGCGTGTGGGCCACATCGGCATCATCAGCTTCCCCAACTTCGCGCACTGGCCCAACCGGCTGAGCGTGGCCCAGGGCCGCATGCCCGTCACCCGCACCCTGCCCTACCAGTGGTACGACACGCCCAACATCCGCGTCGGCACCTTTGCCGATTTCGAGGTGCTGGCCCGGCGCAGCGGGCTGGCCATCCTGGACAGCTTCGGTTTCCACGCCGGCCGCGTGGTGCGGCGCTGGCCCAACCTGCGCGCCAGCGTGGCGGTGTTCAAGCTCGCGCGCAGCTGACAAGACACGGGCGGGGCGGTAAAAGCCCGCTGGTGCGCCAGGCCCTGCAGGCCATAGGCTGGCGGGCCCCAACACCGGAGCGCCCACGATGATCGGCTATGTCTGCCTCGGCACCAGCGACCTGGACCGTGCCACCCGTTTCTACGATGCCCTGCTGGCCCCCATGGGCGGCAAGATGCTGCTGGACTTCGGCCGCGGCAAGGCCTGGGGCACGGCGCCTGACCGGGCCATGCTCAGTGTGATCAAACCCTTCGACGGCCAGAGCGCCCACCCCGGCAACGGCATGATGACGGCGCTGGCCTGTTGCGACAGCGCCCAGGTCGATGCCCAGTACAAGCTGGCGCTGGAACTGGGTGGCACCGACGAAGGCCCGGCCGGTCCGCGCGGCGAGGGCTTTTACGCCGGCTATGTGCGCGACCTGGACGGCAACAAGCTGTGCTTCTGCCACTTCGGCTGACGGCGCGCTGCCTGCGCCGTCTGCGGCGCCCCGGCGCTACGATGGCAGGGCCCGCCATCTGACCGCTGCAAGGAGCCCCCATGAACGCCCGCGACCCCCATCTGCCCCTGCAGCCCGACGAAGCCAGCGCGCTGGGCGATTTCGCCCGCCGCCGCTGGGACGAGGCCATCGTGCCCGCGCTCACCGACTACATCGCCGTGCCCGCCAAGAGCCCGATGTTCGACGCCGACTGGGCCGCCAACGGCCACATCGAGCGGGTGGTGCGGGATGCGGCCACGTGGGTGGAATCGCGCCGCGTGCCCGGCCTGCGCCTGGAGGTGGTGCGCATCGACGGCCGCACGCCGGTGCTCTTCTTCGAGATCGACGGCACCAAGGCCGGCGCCAACGACAAGGGTGCCGACACGGTGGTGATGTACGGCCACCTCGACAAGCAGCCCGAGTTCACCGGCTGGCGCAACGACCTCGGCCCCTGGACACCCAAGTACGTGGACGGCCTGCTCTACGGCCGCGGTGGTGCCGACGATGGTTATGCCGTCTATGCCGCCATCACCGCGGTGGAGTCGCTGAAGGCGCAGAACCTGCCCCACCCGCGCATCGTCGGGCTGATCGAGACCTGCGAGGAAAGTGGCTCGCACGACCTGCCCCCCTACCTGGACGCGCTGCGCACGCGCCTGGGCCAGGTCAGCCTGGTGGTCTGCCTGGATTCGGGCGCCGGCAACTACGACCAGCTCTGGCTCACCACCAGCCTGCGCGGCATGGTCTCGGGCGTGTTGAAGGTGGAGATCCTCACCGAGGGGGTGCACTCGGGCGACAGCTCGGGCGTGGTGCCCAGCAGCTTCCGCATCCTGCGCAATGTGCTCGACCGGCTGGAGGATTCAGCCACCGGCCGCCTGCTGCCCGAGTTCTTCCACTGCGACATCCCGGCCGACCGCGCCGCGCAGGTGAAGTCGGCCGCCGCCATCCTGGGTGACCAGGCCTGGAAGACCTTTCCCTGGGCCTGCGGTGCCGACGGCACGGCCACCCTGCCCACCACCACCGACCCGGTGCAGGCCCTGCTGAACCGCCATTGGCGGCCCACGCTGTCGGTCACCGGGGTGGACGGCTTCCCCGAGATGAAGAGCGCCGGCAATGTGCTGCGGCCCTACACGGCGTTCAAGCTGAGCCTGCGCCTGCCGCCGCTGGTGGATGGCCACCTGGCCTCGGTCAAGCTCAAGGCCCTGCTGGAGGACAACGCACCCTACAACGCCAAGGTCAGCTTCCATCCCGACGGCCGTGCCGGTGCGCTGGGCGCCAATGGCTGGAACGCGCCCGGCCTGGCGCCCTGGCTGGAGTCGGCGCTGGACGCCGCCTCGCGTGCGCAGTTCGGCGCGCCGCTGGCCTGCATCGGCCAGGGCGGCACCATCCCGCTGATGAGCATGCTGCAGCAGGGCTTCCCGCAGGCGCAGATGATGGTCTGCGGTGTGCTGGGCCCCAAGAGCAATGCCCATGGCCCGAACGAGTTCCTGCATGTGCCGTATGCGCAGAAGCTCACCGCAGCCGTGGCCCAGGTGATCGCGGCACATCCCTGAACCACCCGCGCGCAGCGGCATGGAAAACGGGCCCCGCGGGGCCCGTTGTGCTGGCGGCGGCTGCCGCCGCCCGGTGATCAGCCGATCAGCCGGTCAGCCGGCTTGTGCCACGCGCAGCGTGGTCGCCGGCAGCTGGCTGTAGACCTCGGCGTTGATGGCCTTCACTTCACCGCTGCGGATGGCCTGCAGCGTCTGGTTGCGCACCTCGGCGCGCGGCGTGGTCGATTGCAGCGGGGCGATGTAGCCCTCGTTCCAGGATTGCGCCAGGCCGTTCAGGCGCGCGGCGGCGGCATCGGCCACCACGGCGGCACGGGTCTGCACGCTGCTGGTCTGCAGCCAGGTGTCAGGGGTGGCTTCCTGGGCGAAGGCGGCACCGCTGCTGAACAGGGCGGTGGCGGTGATGGCGGCGGCGAGCAGTTGGCGGGTCGGGTTCATGCTGGAGTCCTTGAAATGGGTTGGGAAGAAACCGGAACCCTGCGGGCCTGGCGTGTGCCGTTGGCCTGGCGTGGGGTGAATTCCGGTTCCGTGCAGCGCTGTACGCGCCGTTGGCCTGCTTGGATGCTGTGCCGGCCGCGCAGGCCCTGGGTTCAGCGGCCGGTCTGCGACACCCGCACGCTGGCGGCGGGCGTGAAGCCGTAGACCTCGGCGTTGATCGCCTTGGCTTCACCGCTCTGGATGGCCTGCACTGTCTGGGCCCGCACCTCGGCACGCAGGGCCTGGCTGCGCAGGGGTTCGATGTAGCCGGCCGACCAGGACCGGGTCAGGCCCGATTGGCGGGCGGCGGCCAGCTCGGCGCTGACCTCGGCGCGGCTCTTGCTGCTCTGCGCGCTCTGCAGCCAGGTGTCGGGCGTCGCCTCCTGGGCGAAGGCGGCACTGCTGCTGAGCAGGGCGATGGCGGAAGCGGCGATGAATTGCTGGGTGAAGGACATGGTGATCTCCTGGGATGCGGGTGTCAGGGCGGTGCGCTGGCGGCTCACTTGGCGGCCAGGGTCTGCGCGGCGGGGGCGTGGAAGTTGTAGACCTCGGCGTTGATGGCCTGGATCTCGCCGCTGCGGATGGCTTGCAGCGTGGCGGCACGCACTTCGGCACGCAGGGCCTGGCTGCGCAGCGGCTCCATGTAGCCAGCCGACCAGGCCTTGGTCAGGCCGCTCTGGCGGGCGGCGGCCAGTTCGGCGCCGACTTCGGCGCGGCTCTTGCTGCTCTGCACCTGCAGCCAGGTGTCGGGCGTGGCTTCCTGCGCCAGGGCGGCGCCGGCGCTGAGCAGCGAGGCGGCGGCGACGGCGGCGATGGTGAGGAGTTGGCGGGTTGCGGTCATGATGATTTCCAGTGGTTGCGTTGAACGAAAGCCGGTCATCGGGGCCCGTCAGGGCGGCGGTGGCGCCGGTCTCGGTGAGTCGCTTGTTGTGGTCCGGCTCATCGATGGACTGAACTTTAGGGATGAACCCTGATGGGAAAAACCAGCGCATTGGCAATGCTTCATTCCACAAAAAGAAACAATGGCCGCTCAAACAGCAAAATCATCTTAGATTACATCTTTGTAATCTAGAATCTCACATGGACCAATTGCGCGCAATGCGGGTGCTGGCCCGGGTGGCCGACGAGGGCAGCTTTGCCGGGGCAGCGCGTGCGCTGGATCTGGCGCCGGCAGTGGTCACGCGGGTGATCGCCGAGCTGGAAGAGCACCTGGGTGCAAGGCTGATGAACCGCACCACGCGGCGCCTGAGCTTCACCGAGGCGGGTGACGACTACCTGCAGCGGGTGCGCCAGATCCTGGCCGATGTGGACGACGCCGCCGTGCGGGTGGGCAATGCCACCGGCGAGCCACGCGGCCACCTGCGTGTGCTGCTGCCGCCTGCGCTGGCGGTGCACCAGCTGGTCAAGCACCTGGGCAGCTTCCGCCGCCAGTACCCGCAGGTGACGGTGGAACTGCACTCTCCCGGCCCGGTGGAGGCCATGGACGAGGCCTACGACATCAGCATCCTGTCCTCACGCCTGCCGCTCGACGGCGATTTCATCGCCCGCCGCCTGGCCCGCACCGAGGTGGTGTTGTGCGCCTCGCCCGAGTACCTGGATGCACGTGGCCGCCCCAGCCATCCGACAGACCTGGCCACGCACGACACCTTGCTGCCGCCCATCAGTGATCTGCAGCGCGGCATCACCTTCGTGACCGGCGGTGCGGCCGCCGACGGCCATCCGGCCGAGTCGGTGACCCTGGTGCCCAGCCGTCCGGTGCTCACCACCAGCCACATCGACACCACCTACGCCGGTGCGCTGCACGGCCTGGGCATTGCCGGCCTGCCGTCGTTCGTGCTGGAGGACGCCTTGCTGGAGAATGCGCTGGAGCGTGTGCTGCCCGCCTGGCGGCTGTTCGACATCACCATCTGGGCGGCCATGCCCAGCCGCAAGCACCTGCCGGCGCGCACCCGGGTGTTCCTGGATTTCCTGGTCGACCTGTTCGGCGGCGAAGACAAGGACCCCTGGCTGACCGCCGCCGGCTGCGAGACGCGGCCCTGGGCCGCCACCGCGGCGGCGGCCGATTCAGCGCAGTGAAAAGGCCGTGGTCGTCAGCGCGCCGGTCATGGGCTCGATCAGCCCGATCAGCGGCTTGAGTTCGCGGTAGCGCAGCGCCACCCGGGTGGCGTAGGCAAAAAAGCGTGGCAGGTCGGCGGCATAGGCCGGCTTGCCGTCGCGGTGCTTGAGGCGGCAGAAGATGCCCAGCACCTTCAGGTGGCGCTGCAGGCCCATCCATTCCAGCGCGCGCCAGCATTCGCCGAAGTCGGCCGCCATGGCGTGCTCGCCCAGCACCCCGGCATCCCGCGCCTGCTGCCACCAGCGGGCGGCCCAGTCGATCTCCTGTGCCTCGTCCCAGCTGTGGAAGGCGTCACGCAGCAGCGAGGCGATGTCGTAGGTGACCGGGCCCAGCACCGCGTCCTGGAAGTCCAGGATGCCCGGGCTGGAGAGTGGTGCCCCCACGGCCGGGCTGTGCCCGGCCTGCTCCCCAAGTTCGCTGGCGATCATCAGGTTGCGCGGCATCCAGTCGCGGTGCACCACCACCCGGGGCTGGTCCAGGGCGCTGGCCACAAGTGTGTTGCAGAGCTTGTCCCAGGTGGCCTGCTGGGCGGAGGTCCAGGTGATGCCGTGTTCACGCTGCACGCACCAGTCGGGAAACAGCGCCAGTTCACGCCGCAGCAGGGCGTCATCGTAGGCCGGCAGGCCGCTGCCATCCATGTGGCGCTGCCAGTGCACCAGGGCCGCCACGGCCCCGCGCATCAGGCGGTCGGCCTCGGGCGCGGCGGCGGCCTGCAGCGCCGGCAGGTAAAGCTGGTTCCCCAGGTCGCTCAGCAGCACGAAGCCCTGCGCCTCGTCGGCGGCCAGCACCGCCGGTGCATGCAGGCCGGCGGCGCCGATGCGCCGGGCGATGTCGATGAAGGGCCGCACGTCTTCCTGCGGTGGCGGTGCGTCCATCACGATGCGGCTGCTGCCGTCGGCGGCCAGCACCCGCAGGTAGCGGCGGAAGCTGGCATCGGCCGAGGCCGGGACCAGGCTGTCGGCACGCAGGCCCAGCTGGGCCGCCAGCGGCTGGAACCAGCGCCAGAACGCGGCCTCGCGCAAGGCGTCGGGCCAGGCCACGCTGCCGGGCATGGGGGTGGTGGCAGCGGGCGTGGCGTGCGGGGAATCGGGCGGGGCAGACGACATAATCCGCGGATTCTACGAACCGCCGGTCTCCCGCTTGCCCGGGGCCGGCGCCACGGTGGCGGCTGCCGGTCGGCCATCCCGCAACCCAGCCCTTCCGTGCACCCTCCCGCCCGCGCCGCCTTCTTCGCCACCCGCTGCCGCCTCGCCGTGGTCCCGCTGGCGGTGGCCACGCTGTGCCAGGCGGCCACCGCCGCCGAGCCCGCCCCGCTGCAGCCCAGCACCGCGCTGCAGCCCAAGCCCGGCGGCGATGCGGCCCGCCAGCAACCGATGATCCTGCAGGCCGACGATGTCAAGGTGCGGCCCGACCTGGACGCGGTGGCCGAGGGCTCGGTGGAGTTCCGCCAGGGCGGCATGCTGATCAAGGCCGACCGGCTGCGCTACGACAGCGCCACCGACACCGCGCTGGCGAAGGGCCGGGTCTTCATCGGCCGCGACGGCGTGCGCTACAGCGGCACCGAGCTGCAGCTGCAGGTGCAGCGCTTCGAGGGTTTCTTCCTGCAGCCCGAGTTCGAGTTCGACCGCCTGGGCGCCGGCGGCCGTGCCGAGCGCATCGATTTCCTCGACAGCGAGCGCTCGCGGGCCTACAACGCGCGCTACACCAGCTGCCCCCGTGACGGTGGTGGTGAGCCCGACTGGCTGCTGCGCACCGACCGGGTGAAGCTGGATTTCGAGGCCAACGAGGGTGTGGCCGAAGGCGCGGTGCTGCAGTTCCTGGGGGTGCCCATCCTGGCGCTGCCGGTGCTGAGCTTTCCGCTCACCGACGACCGCAAGAGCGGCTGGCTGCCACCCACCGTGGGCCTGGACAGCCGCAGCGGCTTCGAGCTGGCCGTGCCCTACTACTGGAACATCGCGCCCAACCGCGACGCCACCTTCACCCCCACCGTGCTGACCCGGCGCGGCCTGGCGCTGGACAGCGAATTCCGCTACCTGGAACCGCGCCACAACGGCCGGCTGCGCCTGCACCTGCTGCCCGACGACCGCACCGTCAGCAGCACGCGCTTCGGCTGGGAGGTCGACAACGAAGGCTGGCTGGGCCGCTCCACCCAGTACCGTGCCAAGCTGCTGCGGGTGTCCGACGACAGCTACTGGAAGGATTTCCCGCAGATCGTGCCGGGCACCACACCGCGCCTGCTGGGGCAGGACGTGGCGCTGCAACGCGATGTGGCCACCCGGCTGGGCCCGCTGCAGGCCTATGCCCGGGTGCAGCACTGGCAGGTGCTGCAGACCGGCAGCGGCGACGACCTGATCGTGGCGCCCTACCAGCGCAGCCCGCAGCTGGGCCTGCGCCTGGTGCCGGTGCTGCCGGCGGGGCTGCGCGCCTCGCTGGAGACCGAGGCCAACCACTTCACCCGCACCAGCGGCACGGCCGACCCCACGGCGCCCACCGGCTGGCGCTGGCATGCGCTGGGCCAGATCAGCCGGCCCTTCACCTGGCCGGGCGCCTGGGTGACACCGCGCATCAGCTTCAACGCCGCCAGCTACAGCTTCAACGCACCCGGCCAGGACCGCCAGCGTGCGTCCAGGGTGATCCCCAGCACCAGCGTGGACGCCGGCCTGGTGCTCGAGCGCGAGGCCACGCTGTTCGGCCGCCTGCAGCGCCAGACGCTGGAGCCACGCCTGCTCTATGTCAACACGCCCTTCCGCGACCAGGCCGGCCTGCCCAACTTCGACGCCGCCGAGCGGGATTTCAACGCCGTGTCCATCTACGCCGAGAACGCCTTCTCGGGCGTCGACCGGGTGAGCGACGCGCACCAGGTCACCGCCGGCTTCACCACCCGGCTGGTGGATGCCGCCACCGGCGCCGAGACGCTGCGCCTGGGCCTGGCCCAGCGCTTCCGCTTCCGCGACCAGCGGGTGGTGTTGTCGGGCGAGGTGCTGAGCCAGCGCTTCTCCGACGTGCTGGTCGAGGGCAGCAGCTCGGTCTTCAACCCCTGGAAGCTGGACGCCGCCCTGCAGTACAACCCAGACAACCAGCGTGTCGTGCGGTCCATCGTGGGTGTGCGCTTCCAGCCGGGGCCGTTCCGCACGCTGTCGGCCGGCTACCGCCTGGCGCGTGGCCTGTCCGAACAGGTGGAGCTGGGCTGGCAATGGCCGCTGTGGCGTGGCAAGGCGGCCCCGGTGGGGGCGTCGGGCGGCTGCGGCGGCACGCTGTACGCGGTGGGCCGGCTGAACTACAGCCTGCGCGACAGCCGCATGACCGATTCATTGATCGGCGCCGAGTACGACACCGGCTGCTGGATCGCCCGCATCGTCTCCGAACGCCTGTCCACCGGCCGCGCCGAGGCCACCACCCGGCTGATGCTGCAGCTGGAGCTGGTCGGCCTGTCGCGCCTGGGTTCCAACCCGCTGCAGGCCTTGAAGGACAATGTCCCCGGTTACCGGCTGCTGCGCGAGCCGCGTGGCACCCTGTTCTCCAATCCCGAGCCATGACCCATACCCCACCTTCTTCCGGCCGGCGCAGGCTCGCCTGGGCCCTGGCCGCGGCCCTGGCCTGTGGCGGCGCCCAGGCGCAGACCGCCGGCGCCCGGGCCAGCGCCCGCAGCGCCGACTACATCGTGGCGGTGGTCAACACCGAGCTGGTCACGGCAGTGGAACTGGCGCAGCGGCTGGAGCGCATCACCGCCGACGCCAAGCGCGACGGCGCCCGCCTGCCCGACGCCGACAACCTGCGCCAGCAGGTGCTGGACGCGCTGATCGACGAGCGGGTGCAGATCACCCATGCGCGTGAAAGCGGCCAGCGGGTGGACGACGGTGATGTCGATCGTGCCATCGCCAACATCGCGGCGCAGAACCAGATCAGCGTGGCCCAGCTGCGCGACCGGCTGCGCGCCGACGGCATGGACCTGCCACGCTTTCGCAACAATCTGCGGGACCAGATCCTGGTGGAGCGGGTGCGCGAGCGCGAGGTGAACCAGCGCATCCGCATCACCGACGGCGACATCGACCGTGCCCTGGAAGAGCGCCAGGCCCAGGCGGCCTCGGGCGCGCAGCTGAACCTGGCGCAGATCCTGGTGACCGTGCCCGAGGGCGCCAGCGCCGAGGTGCTGGCCCAGCGCCAGGCGCGCGCCAACCAGGCCGTGGCGCGGCTGAAGGCGGGTGAAGACTTCTCCAAGCTGGCGCGTGAGCTCAGCGAGGACGCCAACCGGGAAGCCGGTGGCGAGCTGGGCCTGCGCCCGGCCGACCGCCTGCCCGACCTGTTCGTGGCCGCCGTCAAGCCGCTGGCCGTGGGCCAGGTGACCGAGCAGCCGGTGCGCAGTGCGGCGGGCTTCCACGTGCTGAAGCTGCTGGACCGGCAGGCGGACGACCCCTACAAGGTGACCCAGACCCGCGCCCGCCACATCCTGCTGCGCATCAACGACCCGGCGCAGGCGCCGCAGGTGGCGCGCCGGCTGGAGGCGCTGCGCGCGCAGATCGAGCGTGGCGAGCGCAAGTTCGAGGACGTGGCGCGTGAGGTGTCGGAAGACGGCAGCGCCGCCGGTGGTGGTGATCTGGGCTGGGCCTCGCCGGGTGGCTTCGTGCCCGAGTTCGAGGACGCCATGAACCGCCTGCCGCTGGGCGGCATCTCGGCGCCGGTGGCCTCGCGCTTCGGTGTGCACCTGATCCAGGTGGTGGAACGCCGCAGCGCCACGCTGGACCCGAAGGAAGTGCGCGAGCAGGTGCGCGCGCGGCTGCGCGAAGCCAAGTTCGAGAGTACCTACCTGGAGTGGGCCAAGGAGCTGCGCCTGCGCGCCTACGTCGAGCTGCGCGAGCCGCCGGCCTGAGCCAGCCCGTGGCCCACATTGCCCGCAAGCGCTTCGGCCAGCATTTCCTGGTCGACGCGGTGGTGATCGACCAGATCGTGCGGGCCATCGCGCCCAAGCCGGGCCAGCCGCTGGTGGAGATCGGCCCCGGCCTGGGCGCCATGACCCAGCCGCTGCTGGAGCGCTGCGGCGCCCTCACCGTGATCGAGCTGGACCGTGACCTGGCCGCCCGCTGGCGCCAGCGCCCGGGGGTCACCGTGGTGGAATCCGATGTGCTGAAGGTGGATTTCGCCGCCCTGGCCGATGCCGCCGGCGCACAGCTGCGGGTGGTGGGCAACCTGCCCTACAACATCTCCACGCCCATCCTGTTCCATCTGCTGGCGGTGGCGCCGCGGGTGCTGGACCAGCATTTCATGCTGCAGAAGGAAGTGGTGGACCGCATGGCCGCCAGCCCGGGCAACAAGGATTTCGGCCGCCTCAGCGTGATGCTGCAGTGGCGCTACCGCATCGAGGGCTTGTTCGACGTGCCGCCGGAGGCCTTCGACCCACCGCCGCGGGTGGATTCAGCCATCGTGCGCATGCTGCCGCTGGCCGTGCCGCCCCTGCTGGACGAGGCCAAGCTGTCCACCCTGGTCACCGTGGCCTTTTCCCAGCGCCGCAAGCTGCTGCGCCACACCCTGGGCCGCTGGCTGGACGAGCAGGGTTTTGCCGGCAGCTTCGACACCCAGCGCCGCGCCGAGGAAGTGCCGGTGGCCGAGTACGTGGCTCTGGCGCAGGCTGTTTCGGCCTGACCCTATGAAACAGCGGCCCGCAGGCCGCCGCTCAAACCCAACGGGCGCCGTGGAACCGGCTTTGCCGGGCCCCGCAAGGCGCTTCGGGGCAGGTTAGACCGTCAGCCACATCGCCGTGTCGAACGCGCTGCTCATCATCGGCATGTTCATGCCGAAGTTGGGGTTGGCACCGTTCTTGGGCGGCGCCTTGGGCGCGGGCTTGACAGGCTCCTGCGCCGCCTCGTTCACACGCTCCCAGGCGCTGGACTCGTTGGCCCGGGCCACGGCGAAGGAATAGAAGCAGCGGAACGGGATGCGGCGCTCTCCCCAGAAATCAGCCGCGTCGCGGAACACATCGAGCAACTGCTCACGCGCCTCGCGGTCGAAGCGGGCGTTGTCGGGCAGCTGCTCCAGCACCACCACAAAGCCCGGCTGGCTGCCGGCGCGGTGCACCAGGTCGGTCATGCAGTCGAACAGCGCGTCCAGGTTCTTGCCGAAGTGCGCCGGGAACAGAAACGACTCGGCGATCTTGTCGAGCACATCCTGCTTGGACTGTGCCTCGGTGAGGTTGGCATACAGGAAATGCTGGCCAGCGCCCTCGGCGGCGGCCATCAGGTCTTCGACACGGTAGGCACGGATGGCCTGCACGATATTGGGACGGACGGTCTGCAGCAGCATGGTCACGTTCCTCCTGGCTCTAAGAATGATCGGATCCGGATCGAACACCGATCAATGCGCAATCAGCTTGAAGCTGGCGTAATGGTCGGCGGTGTAAAAACAGGCTTCAGGAACGGCTGGGCGTTCACCGCCGCACACGATGCGCCTGGCACCACGGTCTCGCGACCCCGGTGTGGGCACCGTGTACTCCCGGTAGAACCCCCGCTGCGCCCGCGGCAGCAGGCGTTCGCGGTTGCCGAACACCGTGCCGTCCTTGCGGTAGGGAAACGGCCCCCCGGCAAGAATGAGACGGTGCGTGGAGCGGGCTTCTGCCGGCAACGCCGACAGCGCCACGGTGCCCAGGTTGTCCATCGGACCCCTGGCTTGCGCCGTTGCAGCCACCAGAACAGCCGTCAGCATGGCCACAGCGTGGCCGCACAGACGACCGACCAGTGCACCCGCCAGAGCCGACGATCCGGCCCCCCGCTTGCGCAGGGGAACTTGCATCGCTGACCGGCTGGCCTCACTCACGGGTTCCACGGGTTGACCCTGAAATCTATGAGCTGGATGCTACCGGAACGGCCCGGAAAACTCAAGCCGTTGCCTCAAAATTGGGCAGATCCACTGAGATCAGAGTGGGCGCTCACAATTCAGAAACATGTCCTGAATCAGGGACTTACGATCTTGTCAAGGGCTTGACACAAGACTTTCCGGGCACCCGAGGTGGGTCAGCACGTGCTGCACCAATCTGGTGTATGCGCGCCTGGCACTCAGCCCTGGTTGAGCGCCCGGTGGGCAGGCTCAGCGGGCGGCGTTGGCGTCGGCCACCGTCAGCGCCGTCATGTTGACGATGCGGCGCACCGTGGCCGACGGGGTGAGGATGTGCGCCGGGCGCGCCGCACCCAGCAGCACCGGGCCGATGGCGATGCCGCCGCCGGCAGCCGTCTTCAGCAGGTTGTAGCTGATGTTGGCCGCGTCGATGTTGGGCAGCACCAGCAGGTTGGCCTCGCCGCTGAGGGTGCTGCGCGGCATCAGCTCGGCCCGGTGCTCGGCGTCCAGCGCGGCGTCGCCGTGCATCTCGCCGTCCACCTCCAGCCAGGGTGCACGCTGCTGGATCAGCGCCAGCGTCTCGCGCATCTTCACCGCCGAAGGCTGGTTGCTGCTGCCGAAGCTGCTGTGCGAGAGCAGGGCGGCCTTGGGCTGCACGCCGAAGCGCAGCATCTCTTCGGCCGCCAGGATGGTGATCTCGCACAGCTGCTCGGCCGTGGGGTCGTAGTTGACGTGGGTGTCGACCAGGAACACCTGGCGCCCGGGCAGGATCAGCCCGTTCATGCAGGCGTAGGTGTTGACGCCGGCGCGGCGGCCGATGATCTGGTCGATGTGGGCCAGGTGCTGCTGGGTGCTGCCCCAGGTACCGCAGATCATGCCGTCGACCTCGCCCTTGTGCAGCAGCATGCTGGCGATCAGGGTCAGCCGGCGGCGCATCTCGATCTTGGCGAACTGCTCGGTGATGCCCTTGCGCTCGGTGAGGCGGTGGTAGGTCTGCCAGAAATCGCGGTAGCGCGGGTCGTCGTCGATGTTGACGATCTCGTAGTCCCGCCCGGCCTGCAGGCGCAGGCCCAGCTTCTCGATGCGGGCGTTGATGACGCTGGCGCGGCCCACCAGCCAGGGCCGGGCCAGGCCTTCGTCCACCACCACCTGCACGGCGCGCAGCACACGCCGGTCTTCGCCCTCGGCAAAGGCCACGTCGCGGCGCTTGGCGCGCTTGGCCTGGCTGAAGATGGGCTTCATCGCGTTGCCCGAGGCGTAGACGAAGCTCTGCAGCTTCTCCTCGTAGGCGGTGAAGTCGGTCACCGGGCGGGCGGCCACGCCCGAGGCAGCGGCGGCGCGCGCCACGGCCGGGGCGATCTTCATCATCAGCCGCGGGTCGAAGGGCTTGGGGATCAGGTACTCCGGCCCGAACACCAGGGTGGTGCCGGCATAGGCGGCGGCCACCACGTCGTTCTGCTCGGCCTGGGCCAGGTCGGCGATGGCATGCACCGCGGCGATCTCCATCTCGTCGGTGATGGTGGTCGCGCCCGAATCCAGTGCGCCGCGGAAGATGTACGGGAAACACAGGACGTTGTTGACCTGGTTCGGGTAGTCGGTGCGGCCGGTGGCCATGATGGCGTCGCTGCGCACCGCGGCCACCTCCTCCGGCATGATTTCCGGGTTGGGGTTGGCCAGGGCGAAGATCAGCGGCTTGGCCGCCATGCTGGCCACCATCGGCGCCTTCAGCACGCCGCCGGCCGACAGCCCCAGGAACACGTCGGCACCGGCGATGGCCTCGGCCAGCGTGCGGTGGGTGGTGGGCTGGGCGAACTCGGCCTTGTCCGGGTCCATCAGCTCGATGCGGCCCTGGTAGACCACACCCGCCAGGTCGGTGACGACGATGTTCTTCTTCGGCAGGCCCAGCTTGACCAGCAGGTTCAGGCAGGCCAGGGCCGCCGCACCGGCGCCCGAGGTGACCAGCTTGACCTCGTCGATCTCCTTGCCCACCACCTTCAGGCCGTTGAGCAGGGCGGCGCCCACCACGATGGCCGTGCCATGCTGGTCGTCGTGGAAGACGGGGATCTTCATGCGCTCGCGCAGCTTGCGCTCCACGTAGAAGCAGTCCGGCGCCTTGATGTCCTCGAGGTTGATGCCGCCGAAGGTGG
>JAZKFQ010000017.1:0-6794 GCA_040386375.1 Pseudomonadota bacterium | reverse complement strand
CCGCCCGACCCGACGCTCAGGCACGACCGAGGCGCACGGGCTGTTGACCTGCGAAGGGCGCCGCTGTGTCCAGGACGAGGACGGCGGGTGACTGGCTCACGCAGGTAAAAGGAAGGAGGGCCGGAGGGCCGGGGGGACACGGAGTGGGTCAGTCACCCGCCGGCCTTGTCCTCGCGCCAATCGTCGAAAGGCAGCTCCGAGCTCTCGGCCGTCGCAGCACGGTCGACTGCGCGGCTGAGCTTGATTCGTTCATCGACAGCGAGGCCGCGCTGCGTTGCTGTTGCAGCCAAGGCAGGCTGCCACGCGATTCACGGGTCCAGCGAGGCCAGCTTCTCCGCCGGGGATTTGAGCAGCCGGCGTGGGATGAAGGCGATGGCCACCAGGATGGCCGTGATCACCGCAAAGGCGATGGTCAGCGGGGTCGAGACGAAGATCGCCAGATCGCCGTCCGAGATCGCCAGTGCGCGGCGCACCGAGCGTTCGAAGATCCCGCCCAGCACATAGGCGAGGATCACGATGCCGAGGTCGTAGCCATAGCGGCGCAAGATGTAGCCGGTGATGCCGAACAGCACCGCCAGCAGCACGTCCATCGGGGCGCTGTTGGTGGAATAGACGCCGATCAGGCAGACCATCAGGATGACCGGCGCCAGCCAGGCGCGCGGCACGTCCAGGATGCGCACGAACAAGCCTATCAGCGGCAGGTTCAGGACCAGCAGCATGACGTTGCCCACGTACATGCTCGCCACGATGCCCCAGAAGATCTCGGGCTGGCGCTCCATGATGGTCGGGCCGGGGGCGACGCCATGGATCATGAAGGCGCCGAGCAGCAGCGCCGTGATGGCGTTGGCCGGAACGCCCATGCACAGCAGCGGCACGAAGGCGCCCGCCGTGCCCGCGTTGTTGGCCGCTTCGGGGCCGGCAAGACCCTCCACCGCGCCCTTGCCGAACTCCTCCGGGTGCTTGGACAGCTTGCGCTCGGTGGCGTAGGAGACAAAGGTGGCCAGCACGGCGCCGCCGCCCGGAATCAGCCCCACCAGAAACCCCATCACCGTGCCGCGCATCACCGGCGCCACCGAGCGCCGCAACTCCTCGCGGTTGGGCATGAAGCCCAGCAAGCTGGCAGGCGGTGTCAGCACCTTCAGCTTCTCCGGCTTGGTCAGGGCCATCGACAGCACTTCGGAGATGCCGAACAGGCCTATCGCCAGCGGCACCAGGTCGATGCCGCCGAGCAGGTGGAAGACACCGAAGGTCAGCCGCGCCGACCCGGCCAGCGGATCGGAGCCGACGGTGCCGAGCAGCAAGCCGAACACCGCCATCAGCAAGGCCTTGATCCTGGAGCCGCTGGAAAAGTAGGTGACGAGTGCCAGCCCGGCGAGCATCACCATCGAATACTCGGCGGGCCCGAAGGCCAGCACCCAGCGCGACAGCGGCGGCGACAGGTAGGAGATGGCCAGCACGCCCACCGTGCCGGCGAAGAACGAGCCGAAGGCGGCGATGCCCAGCGCCGCGCCGGCGCGCCCCTTGCGGGCCATCTCGTAGCCGTCGAGGCAGGTGACCACCGACGAGGCTTCGCCCGGGATGCGCATCAGCACCGAGGTGACGGTGCCGCCATAGGCCACGCCGTAGTAGATGCCCGACAGCATGATGATGGCCGAGGTGACGTCCATCTTGTACGTGATGGGCAGCAGCAGGGCGATCGTGGTGAGCGGGCCCAGGCCGGGCAGGATGCCGACCACCGTGCCCAGGAACACGCCGATGAAGCAGTAGGCGAGGGTGGCTGGCTGGAAGACCGTGGCGAAGCCACCGAGGAGGAGCTCCACTACAGCATCCCTGCTGCGCGCATCAGACCGAGCACCGCCCGGTCGACCGGGCCTGCCGGCAGGCTGACCTGGAGCAGCCAGCCAAAGCCGAACTGCCCCACGGCCACCACGCAGGCCGCGGTGATCAGCGTGGCGCGCCAGCTCACGCCTTCACCGAACCGCATGATGGTGATGATGACGGCGACGACCGTGACGATGAAGCCCAGCCACCAGGTGCCCGCCACCATCAGCGCCAGCGCCAGCAGGTAGAAGTGGAACACCCGCCGCTGTGCCGGCTCCGCCAGGTCGTAGCGCGACACCGCCTCGTCGCCGCCGCTCTCCTCCAGCGACGCCGGCGCGGGCCGCTCCAGCAGCAGCACCAGCACCGACAGCGCAATGGCCATGGCCGACAGCACCTGCGGGAAGATGCCCGTCCCGGGCCCGTCGAAGCCCCAGCGCGGCAGCGCCTGCGCCTGCCACAGCGTGGCCACGGCCGCGCACAGCAAACCGAGTGCAGTCCAGCGCGCGCCAGAGAAGCTCATCACGCGGCCGCTCAGCGCGTCTTCATGCCGGATTCAGTCAGGATCTGGATGAACAGCGGCTCCATGTCCTTCATGTACTTGTGGAAGTCGGCACCCGAGCGGTACGACGGCGCCACCCCCAGCTTGGCGAGCTGGTCCAGCACCTCGGGGTCCTTGATCGCGATCGCGAACGCCTCTTCCATGCGCGCACGGATCTTGGGGTCGACACCACGCGGGAAGGCATAGCCCATCGGGCCGAAGCTGATGTAGTTGTAGCCCAGTTCCCGCAGCGTGGGCACGTTGGGGTAGTCCGGCCAACGGGTGGGCGACGATGAGGCCAGCAGGCGCAGGGCGCCAGACTCGATCTGCGGCTTCATCTCCGTCGCGCTCTGCAGCGTCACGTCCACATGGCCGCCCACCGCCTGCAGCACCGATTCCGATCCACCCGAGAAGACGATCCAGCGCAGGTTGGCGCCGTTGAACTTGGCCAGCTGGAACATCGGCAGCACGTTGTTCGGGCTGGTCGAGCTGTAGGTTAGGCGCTTTTCCTTGGAGAGCTTGACCATGTCGTCGATGCTCTTGATCGGCGAATCCTTGCGCACCCCGATGCCGTAGCGCAATTCGGCGATCTGCGCGATGAGGTCGAACGACTCCCAGGGCTTGAAGGGCAAATCCACCATGTGCGGGGCGGTGAGGTAGGAGGACGAGCCCACCAGCCCCATGGTGTAGCCGTCGGGCGCGCTGCGGGCCAGTTCGGCCGGGCCCAGCTGCCCTGCGCCGCCCGGCACCGCCTTGATGACCACGGTCTTGCCCAGGGTCTTGCTGATGCTGCGCGCAAAGGTCCGCGCCGTCAGCTCGGTGGCCGACCCGGGCGGGAAGTTGTTGATGAGGGTGATTTCCTTCTGCGGCCAATCGGCAGCCGTCTGGGCCACGGCGGGCAGCAGGCTGGAGCCGGCAACGGCGAGCGCGGCCACGAGGGTGTGAAGGCGGATCCTGCGCATCGTGCTTCTCCGAAAAGGGGTTCTGTGTGGGCAAATTGACTGTATCGGGTTGACCGGTTGACAGCACAGAATCAGACCCGGGATTGCCACGGGTTACGGGTCGGGAGCATTCCGGCTAGAATGAAAAACCCAGCACGCAAAGTGAGCGGCAAACTGATCACGGCGATCACGCCGCGCTACAGCCGCTCCGTCTCGCCACCCCGGGGCTGCCACTTCATCAGCCGGCGCTCGATGCGGCCCACCGCGCCGTCCAGGGCCAGGGCAAAGCCGGTCAGCACCAGGATGCCGGCCATCACGGTGTTGATGTCGAACACACCTTCGGCCTGGTGGATCAGATAGCCCACACCGCTGGCCGAGCCCAGGTATTCACCCACCACTGCGCCCACGAAGGCCAGGCCCACGCTGGTGTGCAGGCTGCTGAACACCCAGCTGGTGGCACTGGGCAGGTACACATGGCGCAGCAGCTGGCGCTGGCTGGCGCCCAGCATGCGGGCATTGGCCAGGATCACCGGGCTCACCTCCTTCACGCCCTGGTAGACGTTGAAGAAGACGATGAAGAACACCAGGGTCACGCCCAGCGCCACCTTGCTGGCGATGCCCAGGCCGAACCACACCGCGAAGATGGGCGCCAGGATGATGCGCGGCATGCTGTTCATGGCCTTGATGTAGGGCTCCAGCAGTGCGCTGGCCATGGGCTGCAGGGCCAGCCACAGCCCGCCGCCCAGGCCGGCCACCGCACCGATGCCGAAGGCCAGCACGGTCTCGATCAAGGTCACGCCCAGGTGGGCATAGATGTCGCCCTCGGTGACGAACCAGCGCCAGACCCGGCTGAACACCTTCAGCGGCTCGCCGAAGAAGAAGGCCGCCTGCTGGTCGTTCTCGAACACCATGGGCGGCACCAGGCCAGGCGTGGTCAGCACATGCCACACCGTGAAGACGGCCAGCAGCAGGCCCACTTGCCAGATGCGCAGGTTGCGCGGGTTGGGCTGGATGGATTTCCACATCGTCAGGCCGCCTTCACCTGCAGTTGCTGCTGGTAGCCCTTGAGCACCTCGTCGCGCAGCACCGCCCAGATGGCCTGGTGCAAGGCGATGAAGCCGGGCGTGGTGCGCACCTCGGCCACGTCGCGCGGGCGCGGCAGGTCCACGGGGAAATCGCCGATGGGGTGGGAGGCCGGGCCGGCGCTGAGCACCACCACCCGGTCGCTCATGGCGATGGCCTCGTCGAGATCGTGCGTGATGAAGAGCACGGCCTTCTTCTTGCGCTGCCACAGGTCCAGCAGCTCGTTCTCCATCAGCTGCCGGGTCTGGATGTCCAGCGCCGAGAAGGGCTCGTCCATCAGGATGATGTCGGGGTCCAGCACCAGGGTCTGGGCCAGGCTGGCGCGCTTGCGCATGCCGCCGCTCATCTGGTGCGGGTAGCGGTCGCCGAAGGCGCCCAGGCCCACGCGGCGCAGCCAGTCCTCGGCCTGGGCACGGGCCTCGGCCGGCGCCGTGCCGCGGAAGTCCAGACCCGCCATCACATTGCCCAGCGCGGTGCGCCAGGGCATCAGGCTCTCGGTCTGGAACATGTAGCCGGCGCGGCGGTTGATGCCCTGCAGCGGCTGGCCGAACACCTGCACGCTGCCGGTGCTTGGCTGCAGCAGGCCGGCGCCGACGTTCAGCAGCGTGCTCTTGCCGCAGCCGGTGGGGCCGACCACCGAGACGAATTCACCCGCGCCCACGGTCAGCGAGACGCCGGCCACCGCGGTGTAGCGGGCGGCCGGGTTGTTGCGGTCGACGAAGGTGCAGGACACGTCCTGCAGCTGCAACGCCGGGGCGTCGGCGACGGCGGAGGCGGTGCGGTCTGGGTTCATCGGGCAGGGTGTCGAGGCGGGCCGCAGTGTAGGCCAGCGCTGGCGCCTGCCACGCCGCGCCGGGCCGGCTGGCGGCCCATGGGCCGATGTGGGCAAAACGTGCCAGCTTGCACACCAGACGCCCCTTGGCTGCGGGCCTCCCCTTGAGTCCAGGGGGGCCTGGGCGTCACGTGGGACCCTAGCATGCCCCCCTAGTTTGTCGGCGCTGCCTGTTCGGGGCGTTGTCGTCTACATCAAACCGGTTGCCGCGATGCGGCACCTCCGCAACACAGCCAGGGCCCAGGGTGGTCCGCCAGCAGACCAGGGGACAGGACATGAGCGACATCACGGGCACCAGCGGCGCCGACAACATCAACGGCGGTTCTGGTGACGACACCATCAGCGGCGGTGCCGGCAACGACAACCTCAGCGGCGGCTCGGGCGCCGACACGCTGGACGGTGGCACGGGCAACGACAAGCTGTCGGGTGGCTCGGGTGACGACACCCTGCTGGGTGGGGCGGGCAACGACAGCCTGGTGGGTGGTTCGGGCAACGACACGCTGAGCGGTGATGCGGGCAATGACAACCTGAACGGCGACTCCGGCAACGATGTGCTGATTTACCGCGTGGGCGATGACGGCACGACGGACACCTACACCGGTGGCTCGGGCACCGATACGCTGCGCATCGTGCTGCAGTCGGAAGCGCAGTTCACTGACATCGCTGGTGAATTGGCGCGCTACCTGGGCCACCTGGCAACCGTGGTGCGCGATGCCACCACCGGTGACGTGTCCAACGGCGCGGCGCAGGACTTCACCTTCCAGTTCGGCAATGGCGTGACGCTGAAGGTGCAGATGACCGAGAAGCTGGAGGTCATCATCAACGGCAACGTGATTGACCTCGAGAACCCGGTGCTGTTGTTCCCGAAGGCCACGCTGAACGCTGGCACCGAAGACACGGGCTACACCGTCAGCGCCGCCAGCCTGCTGCAGGGCTTTGTCGATCTGGAAGGGGACACGCTGTCGGTGAGCAATCTGCAGGCCACCAACGGCACGTTGACCCCTACCGCGGGTGGCTGGACCTTCACACCGAACGCCAACTTCAACGGGACGGTTGACCTGACCTATGACGTGATCGATGGCGAAGGCGGCAGTACGCAGGCCACGCAGTCGTTCAGTGTGACGGCCGTGAACGATGCGCCCACCGGTACGCCCACCGCAATCCTGGCCGCAGGCACCGAAGACACCGCTTACATCGTCAGCGCCGCCGATCTGCTGGCCGGCTTCAGCGACGTGGACATGGCCACCAACGGGCAGGTGCTCAGCGTTGCCGATCTGAGTGCCAGCAATGGCAGCGTGGTTGCCAATGCTGACGGCACCTTCACCATCACGCCCACCGCCAACTTCAACGGTGCCGTCACGCTGAGCTACAACGTGGTCGACGGCAACGGCGGCAGCGTGGCGGCCAACCAAAGCTACAGCCTGGCGGCGGTCAACGACGCCCCCACTGGCGCGCCCACCGCAGTCCTGGCCGCGGGCACCGAAGACACGGCTTACATCGTCAGCGCCGCCGATCTGCTGGCCGGCTTCAGCGACGTGGACACGGCCACCAACGGGCAGGTGCTCAGCGTTGCCGGTCT
>JAZKFQ010000016.1:0-50363 GCA_040386375.1 Pseudomonadota bacterium | reverse complement strand
GGCCCGGCCGGTGCGCCGGCCCCTATCCCGATCGGAGTGAGCCAGTCACCCGCCGTCCTCGTCCTCGCGCCAACCGCCGAAAGTCAGCTCAGGCCCCAGACGCGCCCTCCATCACGCCACCGGAAACGTCCCTGGCAGCAGGATGGTCTGGTCGACGTTCTGGATGTTGGTGTGGCCGCAGAAGGCCATGGTGATGTCCAGCTCCTTGTGCAGGATCTGCAGCGCCTTGCTCACGCCCGCCTCGCCCATGGCGCCCAGGCCGTAGACCATGGCGCGACCGATCATGGTGCCGCGTGCACCCAGGGCCCAGGCCTTGAGCACGTCCTGCCCGCTGCGGATGCCACCGTCCATCCACACCTCGATCTGGCTGCCCACCGCGGCCACGATGGCCGGCAGGGCGCTGATGCTGCTGGGCGCGCCATCGAGCTGGCGCCCGCCGTGGTTGCTGACGACGATGGCGTCGGCGCCGCTCTGCACCGCCAGCCGGGCGTCCTCCACGTCCATGATGCCCTTGAGGATCAGCTTGCCGCCCCATTGCTGCTTGACCCATTTCACATCGTCCCAGTTCAGGCGCGGGTCGAACTGCTCGTTGGTCCACGCGGCCAGGCTGCTCATGTCGCTGACACCCTTCACATGGCCCACCAGGTTGCCGAAGCTGCGCCGGCGCGTGCCGGCCATGCCCAGGCACCAGCGGGGCTTGGTCATCAGGTTGAGGATGTTCTTCAGCGTGGGCCGCGGCGGTGCGGTCAGGCCGTTCTTCAGGTCCTTGTGGCGCTGGCCGATCACCTGCAGGTCCAGCGTCAGCACCAGGGCGCTGCACTTGGCGGCCTTGCAGCGGTCGATCATGCGGGCCATGGCCTCGCGGTCGCGCATCATGTAGAGCTGGAACAGGAAGGGCGCGCTGGTGTTCTGGGCGATGTCCTCGATCGAGCAGATGCTCATGGTGCTGAGCGTGAACGGGATGCCGAACTTCTCGGCCGCACGCGCGGCGTGGATCTCACCGTCGGCGTGCTGCATGCCGGTCAGGCCCACCGGGGCGATGCACACCGGCATCTTGGCCGGGATGCTGCCCACCAGGGTGGTGGCGGTGCTGCGGTTCTCCATGTTCACCGCCACCCGCTGGCGCAGCTTGATGCCCTGGAAGTCGGCCTCGTTGGCGCGGTAGGTGCCTTCGGTCCAGCTGCCGGAATCGGCATAGTCGTAGAACATGCGCGGCACACGCTGTTCGGCCAGCTGGCGCAGGTCTTCGATGGTGGTGATCACGGGCACGGCTTGTCTCCTGGAGGTGTTCTGGCAGCGGGCGCATCGTAGCGGCCGGGCGGCGGCGCAGGCAGTCACGGCCCGGAATCCTGGGCCGGCCTGGCCGGAAGCCTGTTCCGAGTTTGCCGGCGGCTCAGCGCCGCAGCGCTGCCAGGCCGGCGTCCACCGCCGCCTGGCCCACCCCGGCCAGCCAGGCGCTGAAGGCCGCCGCCGCGCCGCCCGCGGCCCCCGGCAACTGCAGGTACTGGTGGGCCGGCCGTGCCGTCAGCGGGAACAGCGGCACCAGGCTGCCGTCGGCCAGCCAGCGCCGCGCCAGCGACGGCCGCGCCAGCGCCACGCCCTGGCCGCCCAGGGCGGCTTCCAGCACCAGGCCCAGGTCGACCAGGCTGGGGCCCTGGTCGGGCTCGGGCCAGGCCAGGCCGGCGGCGCGGAACCAGGGCGCCCAGGGCTCCACCGGCGTGCGCAGCAGCGGCGCCCGGGCCAGATCGGCCGGTGTGTGCAGCGGCCCCAGGCGCTGCAGCAGGGTCGGGGCGGCCACCGGCAGCAGCACGTCGTGCATCAGCACCGTGCCGCCCAGCACGGCGGGGTCGCCATGGCGCACCGCCACGTCGGCCTGGGCGGCACTGTGGGCGGGGTTGTCCAGGAAGGGGATGGACAGCACCACCTCGATCTCGATGCCCGGGTGGCTGCGGCTGAAATCCTCCAGTGCCGGCACCAGCACCAGGCGGGCAAAGGTGGGCGGGGCGCTGATGCGCAGGCGCTGGGCACGTGCATGCGGGCGCTGGTGCTGGGGCATCTGTGCCAGCAGGGCCAGGGCGGCGCGCACCGGCGGCAGGTAGTCCAGGCAGGCGGGGGTGGGCTGCAGCGTGCGGGCCGTGCGGTGGAACAGCGGCGTGCCCAGCAGGTCTTCCACCGCCGCCACCCGCTTGGCCACCGCGCTGGCGGTGATGGCCAGGGCCGTGCCCGCACGCTCGAAGCTGCCCAGGCGCTCGGCCGCCTCCACCGCGCGCAGGCCGTCCAGCGTGGGCAGGCGCAGGTCGCGGGCGTCACCTGCCATGGCGGCCATGGCAGCGGCCGGGCATCAGCCGCAGCTGTTGCTGCCGCAGCCGGTCATGGCGGCGTCTGGCGCCGGGTGGGCGCAGGCGCCGGTGGCGGGGTCGAAGCCGATGCCCTGCAGATGCTGGGCCAGCGCGGCGTCCATGCTCTGCGCATGCTGCGGGAACCAGATCGCCAGTTCGTCCACCGCCAGGCGCAGCGGCTCGAAATCAGCGCCCTCGCGGGCACGTTTCACGCATTCCTGCATCACCGCCAGCACCGCCTGGTGCTGGTAGGCATGGCAGTTGGCGGGGGCGAAGCCGGTGGCGGCCATCCAGCGGTCTTCTTGCCCGAAATGCTCGACGGTGTGCAGGGTCAGCAGGTCGAAGGCCTGCAGCAGCTCGGCGTCGGGGCCGGTGAGGGCGGCGGCCGCTGCGGCCAGCAGGTCCACGAACTCTTCGTGGGTGCGGTCCATCTGGGCGTTGTTCAGCGCGAGTGATTCGTTCCAGGTCAGCGCGGTCATGGCGGGGGCGGTGCGTGGCAGGGGTGGCAAGCGTAACCCGGGCCGCGGCGGCTGCGCTTGCGGGCGGTCAAGTGCGGGGCCCCGGTAGCATCGGCCCATGCCCCCTGTGACGCCTGTCTCGACCCGCCCCCTGTGGCAGCGCGTGTTGTGGGGCACGGCCGGCGTGCTGGCCCTGCTGGCCGGGCTGGTGGGCATCTTCCTGCCGCTGCTGCCCACCACGCCCTTCGTGCTGCTGGCGGCGTTCTGCTTCTCGCGCGGCAGCGCGCGGCTGGAGGCCTGGCTGCTGGCCCACCCCCGCTTCGGCCCGCTGATCGCCGACTGGCGCGCGCGCCGGGCCATGCCACTGCGCGCCAAGCAGCTGGCCTGGGCCATGATGGCCGTGGGCAGCGCCTGGGCGGCCTGGGTGCTGCCGCCGCGCTGGGCCTGGCTGCCGGCGCTGTGCTGCACGGCGGTGGCCGTGTGGATGTGGCGCCTGCCGAACTCGGCGCCGCGCCCCTGATCAGGCCATGGCCGGTGCGCGCTGCAGCGCGCCCACCCGCACGCCCAGCAGGCGGATGCGCCGCGCCAGGTCCACCCGCTTCAGGCACAGGCCGGCGGCCAGGCGGATGGTGGCGCCCTCGGCGGTGGCCTGGTCCAGGGTCATGTCGCGGGTCACGGTCTTGAAGTCCTCGAAGCGCAGCTTGATGCCGATGGTGCGGCCCACATAGCCCTTGCGCTGCAGGTCCTTGGCCACCTGCTCCGCCAGCTGGGTGAAGATGGCGCCCAGCTCGGCCTTGTCGCGCCGCGCATGCAGGTCGCGGTCGAAGGTGGTCTCGCGGCTCATGCTCACCGGCTCGCTGTGGGTCACCACCGGCCGCTCGTCCACACCATGGCTGGCCTCGTGCAGCCAGCCGCCGTAGTGCGCACCGAACTGCTGCACCAGCCAGGCGCGGTCGCGCTCGGCGATCTGGCCGATGGTGGTGATGCCCAGGGCCTCCAGCTTCGCCCCCGCCTTGGGGCCGATGCCGTTGATGCGCCGCGCCGGCAGCGGCCAGATGCGTTCGGGGATGTCGGCCTGCGTCAACAGGCACAGGCCATCGGGCTTGTCCAGGTCGCTGGCGATCTTGCTCAGCAGCTTGTTGGGGGTGACGCCGACCGAGCAGCTCAGGCCGGTGGCGCGGCGCACGTTGTTCTTCAGGTCGAGGGCGATGGCGCGCACGCCGCCGTGCGGATCGTGCGCCACCGAGTCCTGCGCGCCGGGCAGCTCGCTCAGGTCGATGTAGATCTCGTCGATGCCGCGGTCCTCGATCAGCGGTGCCAGCTCGGCCACCGCCGCCTTGAAGCGGCGTGAATAGGCGCGGTACTGCTCGAAATCGGTGGGCAGCAGCACCGCCTGCGGCGCGCGCAGCGCGGCCTTCATCAGGCCCATGCCGCTGTGCACGCCCAGGTCGCGCGCCGGGTAGGTGGCGGTGGTGATGACGCCGCGGCCGGCATAACCGGCCAGGGTGGCGAAGCGGCGTGTGCCGTCGGCCAGCAGCTCGGGCTGGTGGCGCCGGCCGCCGCCGATGACCACCGGCATGCCCTTGAGCTCCGGGTAGCGCAGCAGTTCCACGCTGGCATAGAAGGCGTCCATGTCCAGGTGGGCGATCCAGCGGCGCGGCGGCATGCGGCGGATTGTGCGGCGTGCCGCAGCCGGGGCCCGACGGGGGGGGGCAAGGCTAGTTCGTGGCCTGCACCTGGCGCCGGCGTTCCACATAGCCCTGGGTCACCGCCGCGGCAGCATCGGGGCAGGGCGTGGCGGCGCTGCGGCTGCTGCAGGCCACGGCGTCGATGGTGAAGACGCGCACCGTGGCCGGTGTGCCGGGGGCCGATTCACCTTCGTTGAAGAGCTGCGAGCTGCAGCTGACCGTGACCCGCAGGCCACCGCCGTCGGCGCCCAGGTCCAGCGTCTGGCTGGCATTGCTGCAGCTGGTCCAGGTGCCCTTGAAGGCCTGGTACAGCCCCCATTCCACACCGGCCCGCGCGGCGGCCGTGGCGCGCGCGCCCTGCAGGCCCTGCGCCGTCTGGCCCTGCGACTGCTGGCCCATGCGCAGCACGGCCGCCGCGATCGTGGCCAGCACCACCAGCACCAGGATCACCGCCACCGCGCCCAGGCCGCGGTTGCCGGCGTGCCGTGTGCGCGGCCTCATGGTGTGTTCACCACATGCGCCCCGCCCACCAGGCTGGCGGTTTCGCCGTTGCGGGTGAACTCCAGCTGCAGGCCGATGTAGCCGCTCTGCTGGGTGGCGCCCTGGTTGGCGTCGTAGAGGAAGCGGCAGCTGCGCAGGCCGGTGGCCACCACGCTGCCACCGGCGATCGGCGGGCAGCTGGCCGGCGCCGCGGCCTGGAAGCCGTAGCCCGACAGCCGCACCAGCACACCCGGCGCGTTGCCGCTGCCGTCCAGCGTGGTGCTGGCGCCGCTGCAGACATAGAACACCGCCTGCTCAGCCTGGTCCACCACGCTGAAGCGGCCACCGTCGTAGCCCAGGGGGAACTGCAGGGCGTTGATGGCCAGGCGGTGCCGGCCCAGCGTGGCGGCCGGGGTGGACACGGCGGTCACCGCGCTGCGGTTGCTGCCGCTGTACACATCGCCCGGGTTCTGGTTGTCCACCACCACCCAGTCGCCAGCCTGCGGCAGCACCGCCAGCGGCGTCAGCACGTCGAAGCTGGTGGTGGCGGCGGCCGGGTCCACCGCGGCGCTGCCGGCGTTCACCGTGTCCACCCCCATGCGGTAGCGCCCGCCGGCCTTGCTGGGCACCAGCTCGAAGCAGGCGGCGCCCGGCGTGCGGATGGAGTTGGGCACGGCCGTGCGCAGCTCGCGCAGCATCAGCCGCATCGCGTTGTCGGCCTCGGCGGCCAGGCGGGTGCGCCCGCGCACGGCCAGCCAGCTCTCCACCGCCGGCCGGAAAAACAGCGCCAGCGTGGCCGCCAGCAGGCCGAACACCAGCAGCGTGATCACCATCTCCACCAGGGTGAAGCCGGCACGGCAGTGGCGGGGCAGTGGCACGCGGCTCATGGCGAGGCGTAATCGGTGCGCCAGCCCACCAGCTGCACCGCATCGTTGCCCAGGCTGGCGGTGACGCTGATGCGCCTGGCGCTGGCCACGCCCCCCAGGGTGGCGGCCTGCACGCTCACGCTCAGGCGGTAGTTGGCCAGGGCCGGGATGGCCACGCCGTCCACCGTGCAGAGGCCGGTGCTGGTGTAGCCGTTGTAGTCGGCCACGTCGTTGAAGGTGTCGCGGGCACAGCCGGCCGGCGCGGCATTGGCGGCTACGGCATAGGGCTTGAGCTGGATCTCTTCCAGCAGCCCCTCGGCGATGGCCAGCATCTGCTGGCGCAGCATGGGGTCGGCGCCGCTGCGCATGGTGGTGGAAAACGCCAGCAGCACGCCGGCCAGGCCCACGCCCAGCACCACGATGGCCAGCAGGGCCTCGGGCAGGGTGAAGCCGCGCCGGGGCGGGTGTCTACTGCACATGGCCGGTGGCGCCGTAGACCGTGAGGGGGGCTTCGCCCGCGATGCCCAGGCTGAAATCGCTGGCCGTGGTGGGCGATGCCGGGCGGGTGACGCGGCCGTCGGGCTGGAAGTGCAGCGTGGCCTCGGGGCTGGCGATGATGGCCAGGCCCTGCGCATCCACCGCCCAGCGCGGGTCGCCATCGGGGCCGGGCAGGGGGGTGTTGCAGCTGGTGGCCGGGTTGGCGCTGGCCAGGCTCAGGCGCACCTCGCCGGTGGCCACCGTCATGCACACCAGGCGGCGGTGGCCGGCGGCCAGGCTGCGCGCCTGCAGCACCGCGGCCTGCAGCTGGTCACGCCAGGCGGCGCTGCGCAGGCCGTTGGCGCTGTCCAGGCGCGGCATGGCCAGCACCGCCAGCACGCCCACCAGCACCATCACGGTGATCAGCTCCACCATGCTGAAGCCACGCGCCGGGCCGCGCTCAGAAGATCTCGCGCACATGCACCGTCTTCCGGGTCTCGGGGCTGAAGATGCCGAAGCTGGCACGGGCCGCGGGGTCGCGGTCGGCCGTGGCGGCGCAGCTGCCGTTCTGTGCCTGCAGCCAGGGCTTGCCGGCGCCGGTGGTGGCGGGGTGGCTGGTCAGGCAGGACTGATCGTTGGCCGTGTTGCCCAGGTTGACGGCCAGGTCCAGGCTCAGGCTGCTGCCGGCCGGGCTGGGTGCGGCCAGGCTGATGCTGCCGCTGCCGCCGCTGATCACCAGCGCGCTGGCGCTGGTGGTGGCGGTGCTTGCTGCGCCCGTGGCGCTGCGTGGGTTGCTCAGCGCCACGCTGTTCGCCGCCACGGTGGTGCAGTTGTCGGCGCTGTTGAGCAGCCAGGCGTTGCCGCCCCAGTAGTCGATGCTGGCCACCAGCTGCAGCGCGGCGCTGGCCTTGCCGAAGGCATTGCTCAGCCGCAGCCGCCCGCTGCGCAGCGGCAGGGTGGGCTCGGCGTAGCCCAGTGAGCTGACCAGGGCCGCGCCCGCCGCGTTGTTGCTGGCGCGCAGCACCAGGCTCTGCGGCGCGGTGGTCTTGCTGGTGAAGGCATAGGCCGGCGTGGCCGTGGCCACACCGGCGCTGAAGGCGCTGGCCGCGATGCCGCTGCCCGACAGCGTGCCCAGGCCCAGCGGCGTGGCCTCGGACAGCGTCACCGCCTGCGCAAAGCCGGGCGTGGTGCTGGCCGTGCCGTTGTAGTTGAGGGTGGCATTGCCGGCCGCGTTGCGTGCCGTCACCGTGGTGGGGATGGGCTGGCCGGCATAGCTGAAGGCGCCGCAGGTGTTGCCGGCCGCCACGGTGAAGCGGTGCGGGATCACATCCCCCACCGAGCCGTTGCTGGCCGCCGAGGCCGCGTAGTAGCAGCGCTTGGCCGTGCCGCTCAGCGGGTCGCCGAAATTGGCGTTGGTGCAGGCCACGCTGCCGGTCTGCGCCGGCTTGGCGGCCCAGCCGCCGGGCGCGCCGTAGTAGACGGTGGCGGTGGTGCCCCCCGGCAGCACGCAGCTGCCGCCCTCGGCCGCGCAGTGGCGCGCCCCGCTGGCCAGGCTGCTGCCGAACACATGCAGGCCGCTGCCCAGGTAGCCACTGGCGTCGGCGCCGCTCACCACCAGGTCACCGCGCCCCACCTCGGTCCAGGAGAGGTCGCTGGCGGTCACGGCGCCATTGCTGAAGCTGCGCAGGCCGCTGCCGCTGAAGCTGCCGGCCACCGCGCCGGCGCCGGTGGGCTGCAGCTTCACCCAGCCGATGTAGGCGCCCTGCGCAGCCGTCTCGCGGCCGTGGTTCGCCGTGGCATTGCCCAGCGCATTGCGGGCGGTCACCGTGGCCGAGAAGGGGTTGCCGGCGCGGATCGGCCCGCTGGTGACGCCGCCGATGGTGAAGTGGTCGGGCGCGGCGATGAAGCTGTCGCTGCCGGTCATCACCAGGCCGGCCTCGCTGCCACCGGCCGCGCCGGCATAACGCGCCGACAGCAGCACCTGGCCCACGTCGGCGTACTGCACCGTGGTGCTGGCCACGCCGCTGGCATTGAAGGCCAGGGTCACGGCGCTGCCGCTGGCGTCGCAGGCGGCGGCGCTGCTGACGCCGGCGTTCAGCGCCGTGCCGCCCACCCGCACCGGCAGCGTGCCACTGGTCGGGTTGGTGTAGCCGCAGCTGAAGGTCACGGCCTTGCTGGTGCTGGCAAAGGCCGGCGTGCAGACGCTGCTGTTGTCGCTCTTGCGCACCGCGCTCACGCTCACTGTCTGTGCCACCTCGCTCACATGGTGGGGCACGTCGAACAGGAAGCCGGCGTCGGCCGCGGTGAACGTGCAGCTGGGGGCGCCGAAGTTGCAGCTGGTGGCGTAGGCAGCGCCGGGCACGCTGCTGCCGCTGGTGCCCAGCACGGTGGCAGTGGTGGTGGTGGCCTGCAGGCGTGCGGTGGTGCTGCTGCTGCCGGCGGCGATGCTGAAACTGCTGCCGTCTGGCCAGACCACGCTGCCGCCGCTGGCGGCCAGGCTGCCAGTCACGCCGCCGGTGTACAGGCTGGTGCAGGCCGCGTCCTGGCAGGCCCGGATGGTGAGGGTCGACGGCGTGCAGGTCAGCCCGCTGCCGCTGGCATGCTGGATCTCCAGGTGGTGCAGCGGCGGGGCGCAGGTGCTGGGCACCTCGGCATACAGCGCGGCGACCTGGTCTGCGGTGGCCGCGCCGGCGTGGATGCGCAGTTGGTCAAGCCGGCCGTGGAAACGATAGTCGCCGTTGGCGGTCCAGCCGCCGGCCTGCAGCGACGTGGCCACCACCGCATTGGCGGTGTTGGCGCTGCCCGTGCGCTGGGTCAGGGTCTGGGCCACACCATCGATCCACAGCTGATTGCCGGTGGTGCGCCCGTTGGTGAACACCGCCACCACATGGTGCCAGCCGTTCGCCAGCCCGCTGCTGCCGATGCCGAAGATGTCGCCATTGCCTGTGTTGAAGCCGAAGGAGCCACCAGACAGCCACAGGTCATAGGTACTGAAGCCCACCGGCATCACGCCGTCGGTGCCGTCCCAGTACATCCAGAACGCCACCGTGGCGTTGCTGCCCGCGCTGGTGGACAGCGGCAGGCCCTGCACCAGGAAGCCGCCGCCGCCGTTGTTGGCGCCGCTGAGCGTGGCATAGGCACAGGTGCCGGGGCTGCCGCTGCGTGCCGGGATGATGTAGGTGGGCGCCGGCAGCGGCGTGCCCTGGGTCCTGCCGTTGAACGGGCCGCCGCTGTAGCCGGCGCTGTCCTTCCATTCGCCGGCCGTACCGTTGTAGCTGGCCTCGTCGAAGTTGTAGGCCGCCACCAGCGCGGCGCTCGGGCAGGTGGTGGTCAGCGCCCGCACCGCCTGCAGCTGGGTGGTGGACAGCGCCACGCTGTAGACCCGGACCTCGTCGAGGTTGCCGCCGAAGCCGAAGCTGCTGGTCGCCTCGGCGCCGGCGCTGTTGTTCTCGCCGCCGAGGGACGCTGCGCCGGCGTCGCTGCCATAGCTGGCCTCGGTGTAGGTGGCGCTGGTGGATTCCAGCAGGTTGCCGGCGCCGTCCCACAGCTGCACGAACTTCATCTTGGTGCTGGCATCGATGCCGGCGGCCACGAAGTACCAGGTGTTGGCGCTGACGACGGTGGTGGTGTCCAGCGAGGGCGACGAGGGTGTGCCCCGGGTGGTGAAGCGCAGCAGGCCCGACCCCGGGTCGCCCAGCGTCAGGTGGAAGCCGCCGGTGTTGTTCTGGTCGTCCGCATAAATGCGCTGGCCGGTGGCGCTGACCGCGGTGGCCCGGAACCAGGCGGTGAAGGTGAAGCTGCCGCTGGGGTTGCTCACCGCCGCCGGCAGGGCCACGTGGTCCTTGTTGGCACGGTTGAACACGCCGTAGTCGCAGCTGCCGCTGCTGCCGACGATGACCGGCGAAGCGCGCGAGGTGGTCGGCTTGGTGGCCGACAGGCTGGCGGCGGTGGCGTGCAGCTGGCTCGGACCGGAGTCGATCACCTCGCCGGCCGTGCCGGTCCAGGCGCTCTGGTTGAAGAGGTAGGCCAGGGTCGGGGTGCTGGCGGTGGCAACCGGGCTGAAGACGATGGTCGTGTCGCTGGCCAGCACGGCGCTGTGTCGTGCATACAGCAGGTAGTCGGCGTTGTTGACCTCGATGCCGACGGTCGCGCCCGAGGGGTTGCTCAAGCCAGCGAGCGGGTTGCTGTGGGTGCCTCCCTGGCCGTCCACGTTCTGGTAGCGGAACACGATGGCACCGCCCTCGTGCAGCTGCACCTGGAAGGTGGAGATCTGGCCGCCCGTGCCACTGGCCAGCCGCACCGACAACCAGGAGGCGATGAACACCCGGTTCGGCGCCGTGCCCTGGCTGCGCCAGCGCACCTGGCCACCGAGGCTGGGATCCAGGTCGTCCCACAGCGGCAGCAGCGCCGCGTCGATGGCGGGCCGGCCGCTGCTGCCGTTCAGCGGCAGCACCGTGTTCAGGCCGGCGGTGCTGTTGCCGGCGAACTGCAGCATGCCGTTGCTCATCACCCGCAGCGTGGTGTAGGCCGTGCCGCCGAAGTTGAAGCTGAAGCCCAGGGCCAGCGGCGCGGAGACCGCATCATTGGCCAGCACCAGCTGGGTTCCGCTGGACGAGATGTCGATCCAGGGATAGGCCGTGGCGGTGGCGGCAGAGGCGGCGGCGGTGTAGCTGCCTGCCTGGGCCGGTGCGCTGGCCAGCAGCAGCGCTGCCAACAGGGCCAGCATGCCTGGCCCCAGGCGTGTTGCCAGCGCTGGCAGCAGCCGCTGCAGCAGAGAGAGAGGGGGCGGGAGCATGGTGCTGGATCTTGCCCCCTGCGCCGGCTTGGCCAGCGGCTGAAAAACGCCGCGTGACGGTGGCTATTCGGTGCGATCGCGGCGCCGGGGCAGTGCAGCGGGCACCGCGGGCATCACAGGCCGTTGCCGGCGGAGATGCCGGTGAAGGTGCCGGTCAGGCCGCCACTGGTCTGGGTGATGGTGCAGGTGGCTTCCACGCCGTTGCTGCCGGCCGTACCAGCGCCCAGCGCGGCGGCGGCCACGGTGTAGCCGGTGGGCAGGCCGCCCTGCATGATGGTGCCCAGGTCGCTGCAGTCGTCCACCTTCACGCACTTCAGGGCGGCGGGCGTGTGCTCGTTCACGGCGCAGCCGCTGTAGTTGATGGTCATGGCGCTGGCCGAGGCCCCCACCACGCCCTTGAGTGCGGCGGCCTTGGCGTCGCTGTTCATGTCGATGAACTTGGGCAGCGCGGTGGCGGCCAGCACACCCAGGATGACGATGACGACAATCAGCTCGATCATCGTGAAGCCTTGCGGACGGAATTTCATGGAACTAGCTCCAGGGTAGGGACAGTGGTGAATGGATTTAGGGCATCCCGCAGCCACTGGGCATCGGGCATGTTGGGCTTATCGGATCGCCGTGTTCATTTCTTGAGGGTGGCGCGGCCCAGATCCCACAAGGGCAGGAACACACCCAGGGCCAGCACCAACACCAGCACACCCAGGAACACGATCAGGATGGGCTCGATCTGCTGCGACAGGGTCTTCAGCTCGTACTGCACGTCGTTGCCGTAGAGCTCGGCGATCTCCTCCATCAGCTCGTCGATGGCGCCGGTCTCCTCGCCCACGGCGATCATCTGCAGCACCACCGGGGTGAACACACCCGAGGCGATGGCCGCGCGCAGGATGGTGTCGCCACGCTCCACCGCCTCGCGCATGCCGTCCACCTTGCGGCTGATGTGGGCGTTGTCCACGGTCTGCGCCACCACGCTCAGCGCCTGTTCGATGGGCACGCCGCTCTTGAGCGCCAGCGAGAAGCTGCGCGCAAACCGCGACAGCGTGGCTTTCTGCACGATGCGCCCGGCCAGCGGCAGTTTCAGCACCAGCCGGTCCCAGACCCGGCGGCCGCCGGGGTGGGCGATCCACTGCCGCAGCCCGAAGAAGCCCGCCACCGCCGCGCCGCTCAACAGCCAGCCATAGGTCAGCGTGAAGTTGCTGCTGGCCACCAGGATGCGCGTGGCCAGCGGCAGCTCGGCGCCCAGGCTCCTGAAGACATCGGCAAAGGCCGGCACCACCAGGGCATTGATCACCCCGACGGCCACCACCATGGCCATGACCACGAAGCCCGGGTAGCGCAGTGCGCTCTTGACCTGCTGGCGCATGAACTGCTCGAACTCGAGGTGCTTGAACAGCCGCATGAACACGTCGTCCAGCCGGCCGGTCATCTCGCCCACCCGCACCATGGAGACGTAGAAGTTGTCGAACACGCCGCCCTGCTGGGCAAAGCACATCGACAGCTCGATGCCGCTCTCCAGGCTGTTGCGCACCTGGCCCAGCACCTGCTTGAAGCGCTTGTTGACGGCCGATTCCTGCAGCCCGGCCAGCGCCCGCAGGATGGGCACGCCGGCGCGCAGCAGGGTGTGCAGCTGGCGCGAGAACATCATCAGGTCGGCCGGCAGCACCTTGGGCTGGAACAGCGCGGGCAGCTGCATGGCGTCGCTGCGGCCGCGGGCAGGGTCCGCCGGCTGGCTGCGGCTGGCCTCGATCTGCAGCGGCGTCACGCCACGCGCCATCAGCAGCGTGGCCACCGCGCTGGCATCGGCGCCGTCCAGCTCGCCGTTGACGGCGCCGCTGGCGGCATGTCCGGTGTAGGCAAATCTCGGCATCTTGGAATCAGTCGTCGATGGTGGTGCCCACACGCACGGCTTCATCCAGCGTGGTGCGGCCCTCCAGCGCCAGGCGCAGGGCGTCACGGCGCAGGGTGCGGCCGGCCATCTGGCGCCGGCCGGCCTGGGTGAAGCGCACCGGGTCGCCGTCGTTCATGGCCTCCACCAGCTCCTGGCTCATCTCGATGAACTCGTAGACACCGGCGCGGCCGCTGTAGCCGGTGTGGCCGCAGGTGTCGCAGCCGCGGCCATGGCGGAAGGGGTTGCGCGCCAGCACGGCGTCGCAGTCGGCGCCCAGGGCCTGGCGCAGCCAGCCGTGGTGCTGGGCGTCGGGCGCGTGCGGCTCGCCGCAGGCATGGCAGACCGTGCGCACCAGGCGCTGGGCCAGCACCAGGTGCAGGCTCAGCGCCACCATGTAGCGTGGCACGCCCATGTCGATCAGCCGCAGCGGTGTGCTCAGCGCGTCGTTGGTGTGCAGGGTGCTCAGCACCAGGTGGCCGGTCAGCGCCGCGCGCAGGCCGATCTCGGCCGTGGTCTGGTCGCGCATCTCGCCGATCAGGATCACGTCCGGGTCCTGCCGCAGGGCGGCGCGCAGCACCCGCTGGAAGCTGAGGTCGATCTTGTCCAGCACCTGCACCTGGTTCAGGCCGGGCAGGCGGTACTCGATCGGGTCTTCCACCGTGATGATCTTGCGCTCGGTGTCGTTCAGCGCGTTCAGCGCCGCGTACAGCGTGGTGGTCTTGCCGCTGCCGGTGGGGCCGGTGACCACGAACATGCCGTTGGGCCGCTTCAGGCAGCGCTGCACCGCGGCGGCCACATCGGCCGGCAGGCCCAGGTTGTCGAGCTGCAGCAGGCCGGCGCTCTGGTTGAGCAGCCGCATCACCACCGATTCGCCATGCTGGGTGGGCAGGGTGCTGATGCGCACGTCCACGCTGCTGTGCTTGAGCTTGACGTGGAAGCGCCCGTCCTGCGGCAGGCGCTTCTCGCTGATGTCCAGACCGCTCATCAGCTTGAGCCGCAGCGCCACCGCGCCGGCGATCTTGGCATCGGCATCGGTCTGCACATGCAGCACGCCGTCGATGCGGAAGCGCACCCGCAGATGCCGCTCCTGCGGCTCGATGTGGATGTCGGAGGCACGGGCACGCAGCGCCTGCTCGAACATCGAGCTCAGCAGCCGCACCACCGGTGCGTCTTCGGTGGTGGCGGTGGACAGGCCCAGCAGGTCGCCGATCTCGTCCTCGACATGGGCGATGTCGGCCGTCAGCTCGCGCGCCAGGCCGGCCATCTCGTCGCTGCCGCGGTACACCCGGTCCAGCGCGGCCAGCAGATGGCTTTCGGCCACCACCGCCAGGTCGATCTCGCGCCGGGTCAGGCGCGTCACCTCGTCGTAGGCGTTGAGGTCGGTGGGGTCGGCCATGGCCACCCGCAGCGGCGCGCCGGGCGTGTTCTCGATCGGCAGCGCGCGCAGGCGGCGGGCATGGGTCTCGGGCAGCAGGGCCGCCACGTCGGGCTTGATGTTGCGGCTGGTCAGGTCGATGAAGGGCGCCCGCAGCTGGCGCGCCACCGCCTTGGCGATCTGCACCTCGGTCACCCACTGGCGGTCGATGAAGATGCGGCCGAGCTTGCGGCCGGTCTTCTTCTGGTCGGCCAGGGCCTCGTCCAGCTGGGTGGGGGTGAGCAGCCCCTCCTGGATCAGCAGGTCGCCCAGGCGGATGCGTTCGGGACGGGCCATGGTGCGGGGGTGTGGTGTTCTGCGCCGGGGTTCAGCGCGTGGTGGTGGCCTGGGCCGCCGGCGGCAGGCCGCCCAGCGTGGGGGCGTCGGGCCAGGCCGCGCCGTCGTGGATCACCGTGGGCTTGAGCATGATCACCAGCTCGCGCTTGCTGACCATGGTGCCGGTCTGGCGGAACAGGCCGCCCACCACCGGCGCCTCGCTCACCACCGGCAGGCCGGTGCGCTCGTCGCGCAGCTCCTGCTTCATCAGGCCGCCGATGGCCACGATCTGGCCGTCGCGCACCCGCACGATGGAATCGGTCTCGTTGACCGCGCTGGCCGCCAGCGGCAGGCGGAAGGCACCCAGCGAGCCCAGGTCGATGTTCTTGTTCTTCTCGGTGACGGTGCTGATGGTGGGATGCACATGCAGCATCACGTTGCCGGCCTCGTCGATCTGCGGCGTCACGTCCAGTGAGATGCCCGAGAAGAAGGGCTGCAGCGTCAGCGAGGGCGAGCTGGTGGAACTGGTGCCGTTGTTGGTGGTGCTGGTGGTGACGCCGGTGACGTACAGCTCGTCCGAGCCCACCTTCAGCACCGCCTTCTGGTTGTTCAGCGTGGCGATGCGCGGGCTGCTCAGCACCTGCACATCCCCCTGCGTCTGCAGGAAGTTCAGCAGCGCGGCGAAGTTGGCGGCCTGGAAGGCCAGGCCGTAGAAGCCGCGGCCCAGCGCGCCGGTGGCCATGTCCACGCCCGGGGCGATGGTGGTGCCGTCGGCACTGCTGAGGTTGCCGGTGCCGCCCAGGCGCGTGCCGGGTGCGGCGCTGCCGATGCTCAGCTGGCCGCTGCCCAGCTTGCCGAAGGCGCCCCAGTTGATGCCGGTCTGGGCGTCCTTGCTGAGGCTGACCTCGACGATCTTGGCCTCCAGCATCACCTGGCGCTCGATCGACACCTGCACCGCCTTCAGGTAGTTCTCCACCTGGCGCAGCTCGCCGGGCGTGGCCTTCACCACCACCACGCCGGCAGCCGGGTTCAGCACCACCTGGCGGCCACCGGCACTGCCCACCAGGGCCGCCAGCGAGGCCTGCACCTCGCGCCAGAAATCGGCGTCCGAGGTGGTGCGCACATGGGCGTTGTCGTCGGCGCGGTTGCCCACGCTGCTGTTGCCGCCGCCACCACCCTGGCCGGTGGTGCCGCTGGCGCCGTTGGCATTGGTGGCGCCGCTGGTCATGGCGCTGCTGCTGACGCGGATGTCGCTGGCGCCCTGGCGCCGGCCGGGCAGGTAGTTCACCCGGTAGAGCCGCGTCTGCACCGTGTTGGGGTAGACGAAGATGCGGTTGCCGGTGATGCGGTATTCATAGCCGAACAGTTCACGCAGCGTGTCCATGGCCTCGGGCACGGTGGTGTCCTTCAGCGCGATGGACAGGCTGCCGGTCACCTCGGGCGAGACCAGCATGTTCCAGGCCGTGCCCTGGGCCAGCTGCAGGAACACCTGGGCCGCCGGGGCGTTGTTGATGGCCAGGTCGAAGCGGGCGTCGGGCGTGGGCAGGGGGCTGCGCGCCACGGTGGCGGCGGCCGGCGTGGTGGCCACGGTGGTGGCGGCCGGCGATGCGGCGGCCAGCACGGTGCTGGCCATGGGCGCTGCCAGGGCCACGGCCGCGGCGGGCACGGCCGTGGGCAGCGCGGCCGGCAGTGGTGCCGGCAGCGGCTCGGGGCGTGCGGTGGTGGGGGCGACGGTGGCAGTGGCTGCGGGCATCAGCGCGGCCACGGCCGTCACCGGCATTGCGGCCGAGGTGGCGGCGGCCACGCCGGGCTGCAGGGCGGCCAGGCGCAGGCTCTCCGGCATGCGGTCGGGCGTGCGGTCGCGCCGCTGCTGCGGGCGCATCAGGCTGCCCAGGTCGGCCGGCAGCAGGGCCGTGGCGCGTTGGCTGGCGCCGGTGTCGGTCGCGCTGGCGGGCAGGGCCTGCAGCAGCAACAGCAGCAGCGGTGCCAGCAGGGGCGGGGCCCAGGTCGAGCGGGTCATGGTGTGGTCCTTCCGGCCAGCGACAGGGGTGTCGGCGTGGCGCTGTTGTTCGCGTTGGAGTCGGCGCTGGTGGCCGCGCTGGTGCCACCGCTGCCGGGGGCGGCCTGATAGCGGGCGCTGGCGCTGCCGGTGATGCTGCCGGCCGCCTGCTTGGGCGCACCGTTCAGCAGCCACAGCCGTTCGGGCCCACGCGGGCCCTTGACCAGCAGACCCTGGGCGTCAATGGCCAGCACGGTGCGGCCGTCCAGCAGGTCGCCCACCGACACCGGCTTGCCGTCCACCAGGGCCCGGGCCGTGCCGCCGGCCGAGCCCTGCGCCGGCAGCTGCACGGCCTGCACCACGGCCGGTGCGGCTGGCGCCGGCGGGTCGGCTGCGCGGGCTGCTGCGGCGATGGCGCGTGCGGTGTCCAGGTTGGCGCGGTGCGGCAGCGCCGCTGCCGCCATGCCGCCCGGCGCCATCAGCGCCGCCGGTGGCCGGGTCGGGTCGGCCAGCGGGCCGGCCATGCTGGCAGTGCAGCAGCCGAGCAGGACCGCGGTCAAGCCGGACAGAAGGGGTTGGTCCATGTCAGATCTCCAGCCAATGCGGGTCGCGGCTGAGCGTGAAGACACGCAGGGTCAGCACCGAGCGCGGGTGTTGTTCCACCTTCAGGCGGGCGCCGCCCCACAGCACCCGCTGCGGCAGCGCTTCCACCGCCTTCAGGTAGGCCAGCAGGTCGGCGTAGCCGCCTTCGAGCACCAGTTCCACGCCGTGGCGGTACAGCCCGCCGTGTGCCGGTGCCGCGGCTGCCGCCGCTGCGGCGTTGCCGGCGCTGGCCGCAGCGGCAGGCGCTGTCGCCCCAGCCGCCGGCAGGCTGGCCAGCAGGTCGCTGCGGCCCAGCGAGCGCAGCGCCCGCACCCGCACCTCGCCATGGCGGGCCAGGAGCTGTTCCAGCAGGTCCAGCATGCGCTCGGGGCCGACCAGGCTGTCTTCATGGTTGCGCAGTTGGGCATCACCGTCACGCAGGCGCTGGCGCCACTGCGCCAGCTCGGCCTGCTGCTGCCGGGCCTGGGCCACGCCGCGGGTCTCGAGCTGGCCGATGTCGGCCTGCAGGCCCTGCTGCAGCTGCTGGGCACTGGCCTGGGCGCCGCGTGCGGCCTTGTAGGCCTGCAGCGCCGGGTCGAGCCAGAGCTTGTCGGCCAGCACCAGCACCAGCCCGATGCCGGCGGCGATGAGCAGCAGGCGCTCACGCTCGCTGCGCTGGTTGAACTGGCGCAGCAGGGCGCGCCAGCGGGTGGCCAGCCGGGCCAGCGCGGGCGCGGCCTCGGCGCCACCGGCGGCATGGGGGAGGGTGATCTTCATGGTGGGTTGGCCGTGCCGGGGTTCAGGGCGTGGTGGCCGTGCCGGCCACGGGGGTGGAGCGCAGCGTGAATTCGGTGTAGGGCAGGCGCTCGCCGTTGGTGTCGGCCGATTTCAGGGTCAGCTGGGCAAAGGGCCGGCCCTTGAAGCGCGGCTCGGCGTTGAGGCGGCGCAGGTAGTCGGTGAGCACGCTGCTGTCGGTCATGCGGCCGTCCAGGTCGATGGCGCTGCCGTCGTCGGACACGCCCAGGCCGGTGATCCACAGCTGGCCCGAGGCCTGGCGCGCCAGGGCCAGCAGCAGGTCGGCATGGCCGTCGCGCACACCGGCCGCACCGGCGTCCAGCGCGGCCTGCACCTGGCGCTGGCTGCCGTCCAGTGCGCGCAGCCGTGCCAGCTCGGCATCGGCGCCGGCGCCGCGGCGGGCCGACAGGGCGTCCAGCTTGGCGCGCAGCGGCGCCATGCCGGCCTGCGTGGCCTGGGCCTCGGCCTGCACCCGGTCGGCGGCCCACAGCAGGGCCTGGGCGCCGCCCCAGGCCAGCACCAGCGTGGCGGCCAGGGCCAGGCCACCCTGGCGGGCCGAGAAGCGCAGCCGCTGTGGCGAGAAGCGGGCGTCGAAGAGGTTGAGTTGCTGGGCCATGGTGTCAGGGGCGCAGGGCCGCGCCGATGGCGCAGAGCTGCTGGTTCAGCAGGGCCGGGTCGTCCAGCAGGCCGGGCACGGCGCTCCAGTCCAGCGCGTCGCGCAGGTCCAGCGGGGCCACCGGCACATACAGCAGCGGGCTGAGGTGGTCGCACAGCGCATGCACGCCGGGCATGGGGGTGATCAGCAGGCGTGCCAGCGTGACCTGGCCGAAGGCGCGCTCGATGCCGTCCAGCGTGCGCTGCAGTTCCAGGCCGGCCTGCTCGTGGCCGGCGCTGCGCTGGTCGGGGTCGGCGTCGTCGTCCAGCAGCAGGTTCAGCTCCATCTGGCGGGTGGACAGCAGCTCGCCGCCATGGGTGACCACCAGGGTGGCATGGCCGCGCTGGCAGTGCAGCAGGGCCTGGGCGCGGCCCTCGGGCTCGACCAGGGCGCTGAGGTTGCGCAGCGCGGTCTCGGCGATGTCGATGGCGGCCCAGCGGGTGCCGGCGTCCACCGCCTGCTCCACCAGCGGCCGCACCTGGGTCTCGGGCGCGGCCACGGCGATCAGCTGGGTCTGGGCGCGGTAGCTGGTGCCCTCGGGCACGGCCAGCACGTCGATGGCGGCGGCGTCGACCGGGAAGTCCAGCGTGTCCTTGAGCTGCCAGCGCACGGCGGCGGCCCAGTCGGCGCGGGGCAGGCCGGGCGGTGCATCCATGGTGACGCACTGGTACTGGTGGCGCTGCAGCACGGCCACGCAGTGGTGGCGGTGCAGCGCATGGCGGCGGCGCAGGCGCTGCAGCGCCGCCACCGGCTGGGCCCAGGGCTCGCTGGCGGTCCAGCGCACGGCCGGCTTGCCGTCGGCGCCACCCGGCTGCACCAGCGCAAACGCCGAATCGGCGCCGGCCGGTGCGCAGGCGATCCAGCCTGGCAAGTTGTCACTGCGAGAAAGTCCGAACACCCAGTGCCCCCGAAGATGTGCTGTCACATCGTTTCATGGGGGGGGTGGCCGCAATGGCCCGAAAAGCCGGGGGATTTGGCCCCTCGTCCGACGCGTGCGTGGGCCCGGCGCTGGGCCCGCGCCGCGCCTGTCAGGGCTTATTCGTGCCGCAGCGCCTCGATCGGGTCCATGCGCGCGGCGCGGCGCGCCGGGAAGAAGCCGAACAGCACACCGATGGCGGCCGAGAACAGCAGCGACAGCAGGTTGATGGCGGGGTCGAAGGCATAGGGCACGTCCATCACCTGCGCCAGCCCCCAGGAGGCCACGGTGGCGATGGCGATGCCCACCACCCCGCCCAGCGCCGACAGCACCACCGACTCGATCAGGAACTGCAGCAGCACCTCGCGCTCCAGAGCGCCCACGGCCAGGCGCAGGCCGATCTCGCGGGTGCGCTCGGTCACGCTCACCAGCATGATGTTCATGATGCCGATGCCGCCCACCAGCAGGCTGACGGCGGCCACCGCGCCCAGCAGGGTGGTCATCACCGCCATGGTGCCCGACAGGGTCTCGGCCAGCTGCTGGGTGTCGAAGATGCTGAAGTTGTCGTCGTCGGCCTCGGCCAGCTTGCGCCGCTCGCGCAGCAGCTTGCGCAGGCTGGCCTTCAGCGGCGCGCTGTCGGCGTTGTCGGCCATGGCCACCGAGATGGTGTTGACCCGCCGGTTGCCGGTGACGCGGCGCTGCAGCGTCTGCAGCGGCACCACCACCGCATCGTCCTGGTCGCCCATGCCGCTCTGGCCCTTGGCCGCCAGGATGCCGATGACGGTGCAGGAGAACTGCTTGATGCGCAGGGCCTGGCCCAGGCCGGGCGGGGCGCTGCTGCCGGCCTGCACCTGGCCGCCGAAGAGCTCACGCCGCACGGTCTCACCGATCACGCACACCGCGGCGCCGGCGGCCTGCTCGTCGGGTTCGAAGCTGCGGCCCTGGGCCAGCTTCCAGTTGCCGGTCTGGAACCAGGCATTGGTGCTGCCGGTGACGCTGGTGGCCCAGTTGCGGCCGTTGGCCACCACGGTGGCCGCGGCCCGCGCCTGCGGCGCCACCGCCGCCACGCCGCCGATCTGGCTGGCGATGGCCTCGGCATCGGCGGGCGTGAACTGCGGCACCCCGCCGCCACCACCCCCGCCGCCGCCGGCCAGGCGCTGGCCGGGCATCACCAGCAGCAGGTTGCTGCCCAGGCCGGCGATCTGGTTGCGGATGGACTGGGTGGCGCCGTTGCCCAGCGTGACCATGGTGATCACCGCACTGACGCCGATGACGATGCCCAGGATGGTGAGGAAGCTGCGCAGCAGGTTGCGCCGCACCGAGCGCAGCGCCAGCAGGAACACGCTGTAGAGCATCAGGCCGCCCCGTGCGCGCTGGCCTGGGGTGCGCGGGTGGTGGGGTGCAGGTTCACCGTGTCGGCGGCGATGCGGCCGTCGACGAAGGTGACCACGCGCCGCGCATAGGCCGCCATGTCGGGCTCGTGGGTCACCATCAGCACGGTGATGCCGTGGTCGCGGTTCAGCGCCAGCAGCAGGCCCATGATCTCGTGGCTGCGTTCGGTGTCCAGGTTGCCGGTGGGCTCGTCGGCCAGCACCACCGCCGGCTCGGTGACGATGGCGCGGGCGATGGCCACCCGCTGCTGCTGGCCGCCCGACAGCTCGGCCGGCGTGTGGTGCTCGCGCCCGGCCAGGCCCACGGCCTGCAGGGCCTTGGCCGCCGCCAGGCGGCGCTGGGTGGCGGCATCACCGCGGTAGAGCAGGGGCAGCTCCACGTTCTCCAGCGCCGAGGTGCGCGCCAGCAGGTTGAAGCCCTGGAAGACGAAGCCCAGGTAGCGCCGCCGCAGCCGGGCACGCTGGTCGCGCGTGAGCCGCTGCACCGGCTGGCCCTTGAACAGGTACTGGCCGTCGCTGGGGGTGTCCAGGCAGCCCAGGATGTTCATCGCCGTGCTCTTGCCCGAGCCGCTGGGGCCCATGATGGCGATGAACTCGCCGGCCTGGATGTCGAGATCGATGCCTTTGAGGGCGAGCAGTTCCGTGGCGCCGCTGCCGTAGCGCTTGGTGACCCCACGCAGTTGGATCAATGGCGCAGTCACTTCGCCACCGCCAGCGTCTGCCCGGTCACCACCCGCATGCCGGCCTGCAGCCCGCCGCCGGTGATCTCGGTCATCTGGCCGTCGCTGATGCCGGGCACCACCGGCACCGCCACCGGGCTGCTGCTGCCGTCCTGCAGCACCCACACCTGGCGCGCACCGGCGGTGCTGCCGGGTGTGGCCGATGCCGGGCGGCGGCCGCCGCCAGGCATGCGCGGTGTCAGGCTGGACAGCACGCCGCCCTTGGGCGCGGCGGGCGCCGCCGCGCCGGGGGTGAAGCGCAGCGCGGTGTTGGGCACCAGCAGCACGTTCTCGCGCTTGTCGGCGGTGATGGTGGCGGTGGCCGTCATGCCGGGGCGCAGGCTGAGGTCGGTGTTGTCCAGGTCCAGGTAGGTGAGGTAGGTGACCACGTTCTCGGTGATGGTCGAGCCGAAGCCCACCCGGGTGATGCGCGCCGGAAAGCTGCGCCGCGGGAAGGCCGCCACGGTGAACGTGGCCTCCTGGCCGAGCTTGACGCTGCCCACGTCGGCCTCGTCCACGTACACCCACAGGCGCAGGCGCGACAGGTCTTCGGCGATGGTGAACAGCGTCACCGCCTGCAGCGAGGCGGCCACGGCATTGCCGGGGTCCACGCTGCGGGTGAGCACCACGCCATCGGCCGGCGCCACGATGGAGGCCTTGCCCAGGTTGGTCTGGTCGGTGGACAGGGCGGCCTGGGCGTCCTGCACGCCGGCGCGGGCGGCGGCATCGTCGGCGCGGGCCCGGGCCAGGGTGGCGCGCCCGCTGTCCAGCTCGGCCGCCGAGGGTACCTTGCCGCCGCTCAGGCGCGCCACCTCTTCCAAGCGGCCCAGTGCGGCTTGGGCCTCGGCGATGGTGGCCGCGGTCTGCGCCACCTTGGCCTGGGACGAGGCCAGCGCGGCCTGCGAGCGGCGCACCTGGTCACGCAGCTTGGCGGTGTCCAGCTCCACCAGCACCTGGCCCTTCTTCACGCGGTCGTTCACGTCGACATGGACCTTGAGCACCGTGCCCGACAGCTCGCTGCCGATGTTGATGCTGCGGGTGGGCTGCACCGTGCCGTTGGCCGTGACCTTGAGCACCAGGTTGCCGCGTGCCACCGGCTCGGTGCTGTAGACCGGCGCCGCGCGTGCGGCGCTGCCCGCCTGCCACCACCACCAGCCGCCCGCGGCGCCCAGCAGGGCGGCCAGCAGCAGCCAGGGCCACAGCCGCCGGGTCCAGGGGCGGCTGGCGCCGGTGCCGAGCAGGCCGTCCAGGGTGGCGCTGTCGGGCGCAGCACTGGCGGGCGGGACAGGGGTGGGCGTGGTGTGGTCGGTCATGGGGTGGGGGTTGCAGCGGCAGCCGGCGCATCGGCCCAGCCGCCGCCCAGGGATTTGTAGAGCCGCACATGGTCGGCCGCCAGCTCGGCGGCGGTGCTGGCCAGGCTGTCCTGGGCGCCGAGCTGGCTGCGCTGGGTGTCCAGCACGGTCTGGAAATCGACCAGGCCGCTGCGGTAGCGCTGGTTGGCCAGGGTGGCGGCGTTGGTGGCGGCCTGGGCGGCGGCTTGCAGGCGCTGCAGCCGCTCACGGTTGTTGCGCAGCGCCACCAGGGCGTCTTCCACCTCCTGCAGGGCGGCCAGCACGCTGGCGCGCCAGCTCTCCTGCGCCTGGTCCAGCACTGCCTGCTGGGCACGCTGCTGGCCCCGCAGCGCACCACCGTCGAACAGCGGCAGGCTGAGGCCGGCCAGCAGCGACCCGGCCAGGGCGCTGCCGCTGCCCAGCCCGCCCAGCGTGAGTGCATTCAGCCCCAGCGAGCCTGAGAGGCGCAGCGAGGGGCGCAGCGCCGCATCGGCTTGCGCCAGGCGCGCCCATTCGGCTTGCAGGCGCAGCTCGGCGGCGCGCACATCGGGGCGCTGGCGCAGGGTGTCGGCCGGGCCGGCCAGGGCCAGGGTGGTGGCGGGCTGCGGCACCGGGGCGCTGGCGGCCAGTGCCGCATCCAGCGCGGCCGGTGGCTGGCCGGTCAGCACCGCCAGCGCATGGCGGGTCTGGGCCAGCGTGCTCTGCAGCGGTGGCAGGCCGGCACGCGTCTGCTCGGCGGCGGCCTGGGCCTGCTCGGCCTGCAGCATGTCGACCAGGCCGGCCTGCTGGCGCCAGCGGGTGATCTGCAGCGTCTCCTGCTGGCTGGCCAGGTTGGCCTCGGCGATCGCCAGCCGTGCCTGGGCATTGCGCAGGCCGATGTAGGCCAGGGCCACCTCGGCCGCCAGCGACACCTGCACATCGCCCAGGCTGGCGGCGCTGGCCTCGGCACTGGCGGTGCTGGCGGCCAGGGCACTGCGCTGGCCACCGAAGAGGTCGATTTCCCAGCTGGCGTCCAGGCCGGCGCCGAAGCGGTTGCTGCTGCTGCCGGCGCTGCCCAGGCCCGTGCGGCTGCGCTGGGCATCGGCCGAGCCACCCAGCGTGGGCCCCAGGCCGGCGGCGGCCACGTCCTGCAGGGCACGCGCCTGGCGCAGCGCCGCCTGGGCGCTGCGCAGGCCGGTGTTGGCCGCCAGGGCCTGGGCCACCAGGTCGCTGAGCAGCGGGTCGTTGAACTGCTGCCACCAGGCCAGCAGGGCCTGCCGGTCGGCGGGTCGGGCCGGGTTGTCTGCGGCGGTGGCGGACCAGGCGGGCGGCAGGCCGTCCAGCTGCGGTGTTGGCGGCGGTATCGCCAGGCCGGCACAGCCGGTGAGAAGCACGCTGCCGAGCAGGGCGGCTGGCAGCAGCCGGCGGGTCAGGGGGTCCAGGGCACACCTCGCGGAGATCATGGCCGGCTTGTTGACCGGCAATGCCTTGATGGTGCGCCTGGTTTGTCAACGGCGCATGTCGGGGGGGCGCATGGATTGGGGCTGGTCTGCGTGTCGCCCTGCCTGCCTTGCTTGGGCTTCGCCGGTTCGCTGCAGCGCGCCGGGTCTCGCCCCGGCAGGCGACCAAACTTTTGCTGGGCCAAAAGTTTGGATCAAAAGGCCCTTCCGAACTTTCCGACACCAGCCCAACGCCCGTCACCATCGAGGCGGGCGCCTCGCCTGTCCGGCTCGAACAGAGCCGGCCGGAAACAAGGCGGCACATTCCACGGCCATGCCACCCCGGTCAGGGCTGTGACGCACAGAACCCGGCCAGGCGCGATCGCGACATGCGGCGACCTGTTCAGATGGCGGTCCGCTGAGCGGAACTGCCGCTGACGCGACTGCGGTCGTCAGGGGTGGCTGTGTTCGAGCCGGACAGGCGAGGCGCGCGCCTGGGTGCTGGCTGGAGCGGCGCTGTTGCCGCAAAGTTCAAGAAGCGCGTTTTGGGCCAGCCTTTTGGCGCGACAAAAGGGTGGTCGCCTGCCGGGGCGAGACCCGGCGCGGTGCAACGCAACGGCGAGGCGCAAGCAAGGCAGGCAGGCACGCCAACCTCCTCAACCCAGGCGCACCCGATGCCGCGCAATCTGCGCCAACGCCTGCCCAGGCGCCGTGCCTCCCCGCACATTGCGCGCCTCCAGCGAGCCACGCAGGGTCAGCACGGCAGGCGCGTCGTCGCCGACCAGCGGGTGCAAGGCCTTCAGCTCGTCCAGCGCCAGATCGGACAGGTCCACCCCCTTCTGCAGGCCCAGCTTGACGGCATGTGCCACCACCTCGTGGGCATCCCGGAACGGCAGGCCCTTCTTCACCAGGTAGTCCGCCAGGTCGGTGGCAGTGGCATAACCACGCCGTGCAGCGGCCTCCATGGCGGCGGGCTTGACCGTGATGCCGGCCACCATCTCGGCCATGATGCGCAGCGTGGCGGCCAGGGTGTCCACGGTGTCGAACAAGGGCTCCTTGTCCTCCTGGTTGTCCTTGTTGTAGGCCAGGGGCTGGCCCTTCATCAGGGTGATCAGGCCCATCAGGTGGCCGACCACGCGCCCGCTCTTGCCACGCGCCAGCTCGGCCACGTCGGGGTTGCGCTTCTGCGGCATGATGGACGAGCCGGTGCAGTAGCGGTCGGCCAGGTCGATGAAGCCGAAGTTCTGGCTCATCCACAGCACCAGTTCCTCGGCCATGCGGCTCACATGCACCATGGTGATGCTGGCGAAGGCCAGGAATTCCAGCGCGAAATCACGGTCGCTCACCGCGTCCAGGCTGTTCTCGCACACGCCGTCGAAGCCCAGTTCCCGGGCCACGGCCTCGCGGTCCAGCGGGTAGCTGGTGCCGGCCAGCGCGGCCGCGCCCAGCGGCAGGCGGTTGCAGCGCTTGCGCACATCGGCCAGGCGCTCGGCATCCCGCGCAAACATCTCCACATAGGCCAGCAGGTGGTGGGCAAAGCTCACCGGCTGGGCCACCTGCAGGTGGGTGAAGCCTGGCATCACGGTGTCGGTGTTGTTCGCCGCCACCTCCACCAGGGCGCGCTGCATGTCGCTGAGCAGCAGCGCCAGGGCGTCGATCTCGCCACGCAGCCACAGGCGCACGTCGGTGGCCACCTGGTCGTTGCGGCTGCGGCCGGTGTGCAGGCGCTTGCCGGCGTCGCCCACCAGCTGGGTCAGGCGGGCCTCGATGTTCAGGTGCACATCCTCCAGCTCCAGCTTCCACTGGAACTGGCCGCCCTCGATCTCGGCCGTGATCTGGGCCATGCCGCGCCGGATGTCGGCCAGATCTTGCGCGCCGATGATGCCCTGGGCCGCCAGCATGCCGGCATGGGCCAGGCTGCCGGCGATGTCGGCCCGCCACAGCCGCTGGTCGAAATCGACGCTGGCGGTGTAGCGCTTGACCAGCTCGCTCATCGGCTCGGAGAACAGGGCCGACCAGGCCTTGGATTTTTGGTCGAGTTGGTTGCCGGACATGGGCGGGGTCTTCTGGTGTGAGGGGTGGGCACGGCCGCTGGCAGACGGGCCGGCCGCAGGGCAGCCCGTATTATCCGGTGGCCTCCCGCCGCACCCGCCCATGGCCCCCGCCGACGACTCTGCAGTTCCCGATCCAGGCGATGCCGGCGACACCGGCACCCGCGCGCCCAGCCTCTGGCCCGACACCGGGCGCCTGCGCGCGGCCACCGGCAGCTCGCTGTTCCAGGCCACCCGTTTCGACCCCCTGCATGGCCAGGCCGCGCAGGCGCGGCGCCGCCTTGGCCTGCAGTTCGACCTGTGCCAGCCGGCCCTGGGCCTGCGCCTGCTGCTGGCGGTGCAGGCCGCCGTGCTGCTGGCGGGTGCGCCGCTGGCCCAGGGCTGGCTGGACGCCGCCAGCCGTGCGGCGGTGGGCGCCTTTGCCGCGCTGGCCGCCACCCTGTTGTGGCTGCCGGCGGTCTGCGGCCTGCGCCCTTGGCTGGCCAACCGCGGCCCGCTGCTGCGCCAGGGCCTGCTGACCGGCCTGGGCGCGCTGGCCGCGCTGGCCGGCTGGGCCATGGTGGCGGCGCTGGGCCTGGTGCCCGGCGGCGCGGCCGGCGGATTGGGCAGCGCGCTGGCGGGCGCGGTGCTGGCCTGGGTGCTGTGGCACTGGCTGGGGCTGCGTGCGGTGGCGGCCCAGCCGGTGGAGGCCAGCGCGCGCCTGGCCGAGCTGCAGTCGCGCATCCGGCCGCACTTCCTGTTCAACGCCTTGAACACCGCGCTGGCCCTGGTGCAGGTGGACCCGCAGCGCGCCGAATCGGTGCTGGAGGACCTGGCCCAGCTGTTCCGCGCCGCGCTGGCCGAATCGGGCAGCGCGGTGACGCTGGACGAGGAAATCGACCTGGCGCAGCGCTACCTGGCCATCGAGCAGCTGCGCTTCGGCGATCGGCTCAAGCTGGTGTGGGACCTGGACCCCGCCGCCGCCAGCGCCAGCCTGCCGCCGCTGGTGCTGCAGCCGCTGGTGGAGAACGCGGTGCGCCACGGCATCGAGCCGGCGCTGGCGGGGGGGCGCATCGTGGTCAGCACCCGCGCGGTGCGTGGCATGGCCATCGTGGTGGTGACCAACACCCTGCCCGAGACCCCTGGCCCCGCCGGCAACGGCATCGCCCTGGCCAACGTGGCCGAGCGCCTGCGCCTGCTGCACGACGTGGCCGCCACCCTGCACAGCGGCGTGGAGCACGGCCTGTACAACGCGCGCATCGAGGTGCCGCTGTGACGGGCGGCGCCCAGCCGCCACCGCTGCGGGTGCTGATCGTTGACGACGAGCCGCTGGCCCGGCTGCGCCTGCGTGGCCTGGTGCAGGCCAATGCCGTGCCCGCGGCCTGTGTGGTGGGCGAGGCGGCCGATGCGGCCCAGGCGCTGCAGTTGCTGGCGGCCACCCCCTGCGACCTGCTGCTGCTGGACATCGTGATGCCCGGCAGCAGCGGCCTCAAGCTGGCCGACGCGCTGCGCCGCGCCCCGGGCCAGGGGCAGCCGCCGCTGGTGGTGTTCGTCAGCGCGCACGGCGCGCATGCGCTGCGGGCCTTCGAGGTGGATGCGGTCGACTACATCACCAAGCCGGTGCGGCGCGAGCGGCTGCAGGCGGCGCTGCTGCGGGCGGCGCAGCGCCTGGCCGCGCCCGCCGTGGGCGAGGTGGATGCCACGCCGGTGCTGGTGGTCAGCGACCGCGGCCGGGTGCTGCGTGTGCCGCAGGCCGAGGTGCTGTACCTCAAGGCCGAGCTGAAGTACGTGACCCTGTGCAGCAGCCAGGGCCGCTGGCTGCTGGACGAACCGCTGGCCGAGCTGGCCCAGCGCCTGGGCGACGGCTTTCTGCGTGTGCACCGCAATGCCCTGGTGGCCCGCAGCGCCGTGCGGGCGCTGGAACGTGCCTCCAGCGCCGGGGCGGCGGGTGCGGCCGAGGGTGACGAGGCCTGGGTGGTGCGGCTGTCCAACGGCGAGGCGCTGGCGGTGTCACGCCGCCAACTGGCCGCCGTGCGCGAGGCCCTGGCCTCAGGCTGAGCGGCGGCGGCGCGCCAGGGCGCCCAGGGCCACCAGGCCGGCCAGCATCAGCGCCACGCTCTGCGGCTCGGGCACCGGGCTCACGCTCAGGCCCGACAGCGTGCCGTTGTAGGTGCCCAGCATGGTGGCGGCGCCGGTGGCCAGGTTGATGCCGAAGATGCCGGTGGCCAGCGAGGTGCCGTCGTCCAGGTTCAGCGCGGCATAGCCCATGCCGTCGGCACCGATGTCGAAGCCGTTGGCCTTGAGCACGTCCACCCCCAGCGCGCCCACGGCGGTGATGGTGGGGGCGTTGAAGGCGCCGGGCGCCACCATCAGCATGTCGGTGCTGCTGTTGATGTAGTAGAGCGCCGTGCTGGGCGGCGCCATGGTCGGCAGGGGCACGCTGTTGCTGTAGGCCACGGCGGTGTAGCCGTTGCCGATGTTGCTGGCGGCATTGCCCACCACGCCGGTGCCGGCGTTGATGGCGAAGTTGCTGCCGGCCGAGCTGACCAGGCGCAGCGAGCTGCCGCCACTGAAATCGGCCACCGGGTTGAAGTCGATGCCGTAGCCCAGGCCGGGGTTGATGACCGCCGACGACAGCATGGCCACCTGGGTGGCGGCGCCGCTGGTCTGGTCCACGGTGTAGAGCTTGTTCGACAGCGAGACGCCGTAGAGCTTGCCGTCGCTGGGGCGCAGGTCGATGCCCACCAGCCGGTCGCCGCTGGCCAGGCCGGTGATGGCCGTGGTGCTGGCGCCTGCGATGTTGCTGGTGTCGAAGCTGGTCAGCTGGCCGGCGCTGGTCAGGCCGACCAGGGTGACGGCCTGGGCGCCGGCGGCGGCCAGGGCCAGGGCGCTGGCGGCGAGGGTGCTGCGGGTGGTGGATCGTGGCATGCGGGACTCCGTGACGGATGGTGGCGTGGGTTGGACGCCAGCCCGCACTGCCTCGGGCACAGCGGGGCCGACCCGCAGCCCTACGCGGCACCACGGCGGCCGGATGCGCTTGCCACCACCCGACCCCCGATCCACGGGGGGCAGGAGATCACGGAACCAGGATGCTGCAACCCGTGGTGGCGCGCGCCTCCAGCGCGGTGTGGGCGCGTGCCACCTCGGCCAGCGGATAGCGCTGGTCGATGCGGATCTTCACCGCGCCGCTGCGCACCACCGCAAACAGGTCGTCGGCCATCTTCTGCGTGGCCTCGCGGGTGGACATGTGGGTGAACAGCGTCTGCCGGGTGATGTAGAGCGAGCCCTTGGCGCCCAGGATGCCGGGCGCAAACGCCGGCGCCGGGCCCGAGGCATTGCCGAAGCTGGCCAGCAGGCCGAAGGGCCGCAGCACGTTCAGGCTGCCCTCGAAGGTGTCCTTGCCCACCGAGTCGTAGACCACCTTGACACCGGCGCCACCGGTGATGTCCTTGACCCGGGCGACGAAGTCCTCGGTGCGGTAGTTGATGGCGTGCGCCGCGCCATGGTCCAGCGCCAGCTGGCACTTGGCATCGCTGCCGGCGGTGGCGATCAGCTGCAGGCCCAGCGCCTTGGCCCACTGGCAGGCGATCAGGCCCACACCGCCGGCGGCGGCATGGAACAGGATGTGGTCGCCGGCCACCAGGCCTTCCACCGGCAAGGTCTTCTTCAGCAGGTACTGCGCCGTCAGGCCCTTGAGCATCATGGCCGCGCCGGTCTCGAACGAGATGTCGTCGGGCAGCTGGCACACGGTGCGCGCCGGCATCACCCGCGCCTGGCTGTAGCTGCCGGGCGGGTTGCTGGCATAGGCGGCACGGTCACCCGGCTTCAGGTGGCTGACACCCGGGCCGACCGCCTCCACCACGCCGGCGGCTTCCATGCCCAGGCTCAGCGGCAGCGGGTTCTGGTAGAGGCCGGTGCGCTGGTAGACATCGATGTAGTTCAGGCCGATGGCATGGTGGCGGATGCGGATCTCGCCGGCGCCGGGTTCACCGACGGGCAGGTCGACCAGCTGCATCTGCTCGGGGCCGCCGTATTGCTGGATCTGGATGGTCTGGGGCATGGGCTGTCTCCGCGGTTGTCTTAAGCCTGGAATCGGGCCGCCAGCGTAACCGCTGCAGCCCCCGCCTGCCGCAGCGGGGCCGGCGCGCAGGGCTGCCCGCGGTGCCGGCGGTCTTGCACAGCGGCCAGCCCGACAATCGCGCCCCATGCCCCGCGCCCCCGCTGCCCGCCTGCGATGTCGGCCCTGACCCCCCGCCTGGCGCTGATGCTGAGCGTGCCGCCGCTGCTGTGGGCCGGCAATGCGGTGGTGGGGCGCATCGCCATCCAGTCCATCGGCCCGCTGTGGTTGAACGCCTTGCGCTGGGCCATCGCCCTGGCCATCGTGCTGCCGCTGGGCTGGCAGGCGGTCGGCAGCCCGCAGCGCCGGGCCCAGCTGGCCGCGCGCTGGCCGCACCTGGCCCTGCTGAGCCTGACCGGCGTGGGCGCCTACAACGCGCTGCAGTACCTGGCGCTGCAGACCAGCACGCCGCTGAACGTGACCCTGATCGCCGCCAGCGCGCCGGTGTGGATGCTGGCCATCGGCGCGGCGGTGTACGGCGAGCGGCCGCGGCGGGCCCAGGTGGCGGGCGCCGCGCTGTCGCTGGCCGGCGTGGCGGTGGTGCTGGCGCGTGGTGACCCCGCAGCCCTGCTGCGGGTGCAGCTGGTGCCGGGCGATCTGCTGATGCTGTGCGCCATCGCCTGCTGGTGCGTCTACAGCTGGCTGCTGGCGCGGCCGCCGGCATCCATGCGCCCACCCGCGCGGCCCGACTGGCACTGGGCCGAGTTCCTCTGCATCCAGATCGCTCCCGGCCTGCTGTGGGCCAGCCTGTTCGCCGGCGTGGGTGAACTGCTGCAGCCCGGGGCGCAGCCGCTGGTGTGGAGCCCGGCCCTGCTGGCGGCCCTGGCCTATGTCGGCATCCTGCCTTCGCTGGTGGCCTACCGGCTGTGGGGCCTGGGTGTGGCCCGGGCCGGGCCCACGGTGGCGGCCTTCTTCGGCAACCTCACGCCGCTGTTCGCCGCCCTGCTGGGCGCGGCCATGCTCGGTGAGTGGCCCCGCGCCTTCCACGGCCTGGCCTTCGGGCTGATCGTGGCCGGCATCGTGGTGTCGGCTCGGCCGGCGCGACCGGCGCCAACGGCATGAAGCGCCTGGCCCAGGCGCCCAACCTGGCGATCGCCACGCTGTGGGCCGATGTGCTCAGCGGCGCCGGCTTCGCGGTGAGCGTGCAGCGGGCCTTTGCGGGCGGCATCGCCGGCGAGATCCCGCCCGACCAGGCCCTGCCCGAGCTGTGGCTGCAGGACGACGCCCGCTGGGCCGAGGCACGTGTCCTGCTGCACGGCCTGCAGCACCCGGCCGAGCGGCGCTGGGCCTGCCCCGGCTGCGGCGAGGTGATCGACGGCCCGTTCGACCAGTGCTGGCAGTGCGGTGCCGCCATGCCGCCGGCAGCCTGAGAAGTTGTGAGAGCACCCAACGTGCCCGCGTTGCCCCCAGAAAACGCCCAATCAAGGCGCAGCGCGCAGCCCATGCTGTGCGCCTGGGCAAGCGCTGCAACGCGGAGTGGGCGTTTTCTGGGGGCAACCCGAAGGGCCGGGGTACCCAAGGGCGCCATGCGGCGTTGCACCGCTTGCCCGCACGCCAGTGCGGGCGGCGCGCTGCGCCTTGCCTGGCGCCCTTGGCCACCCCGGCGCGGGCACGTTGGGTTCTCTCACAACTTCTGAGCCAGCGCTGCAGAATCGGCCATGGCCCCCAGCGCAGACGAGCACGACGACGGCGCCGACCTGGCCGGCCTGGTGCTGGCGCTGATCGGCAGCCGGCAATCGGTGATGCCCAAGCGCCTGCTGGCGCCCGGGCCCGATGACAGCCAGCTGCGCCAGATGGTGGACGCCGCCGCCTGTGCGCCCGACCACCGCGGCCTGCGGCCCTGGCGGCTGCTGCGCATCGCCGACCACCAGCGCGCGGCACTGGCCGACCTGTTCGAGGCCTGCACCCTGGACCGCGACCCCGCGGCCAGCGCCGACGACATCGCCCGCAGCCGGGAGAAGGCCGGGCGTGCGCCGGTGCTGCTGCTGGCGGTGCTGCGCGGCGAACCGCCGGACGACGAGGTGCCCCTGGTGGAGCGCGCCATCACCCTGGGCGCGGCGCTGATGAACCTGCTGCTGGCGGCGCACGGCCTGGGCTTCGGCGCCATGCTGACCAGCGGCCGGGCGGTGCGCACGGCGCGTTTTGCGCGGGCGTTTTCGCTGACGCCGGGCGAGCAGGCGGTGTGCTTCGTGTCCATCGGCAGCGCACGCGGTGCGCCGCGCCGCGCCCGTGGCCAGGCGGCGGATTTCCTGGCCGACTGGACCCCGCCGCCGGCCTGAGCCACACCCTGGGGGCCTGGCACCTGAGCGACTGCGGCCGGCACGCAGCGGCAGCGACACTGCGCGCTCCCCGAACCGCGCAGGAGAGCGTCTGATGAACCGTGTCCTGGCCCACACCGGCGCCCGCTATCCCATCGTGCAGGCACCCATGGGCTGGATCGCCCGCACGCCCTTGGCCGGCGCCGTGTCGCGTGCCGGTGGCCTGGGCATCATCGAGACCAGCTCGGGCGAGACCGAGGCCTGCAGCCGCGAGATCCGCCAGATGCTGGCCCTGGGCCTGCCCTTCGGCGTGAACCTGCCGATCCGCTTTCTCAAGGACGACGCCATGCTGCGCTTCGTCTGCGAGAGCGGCATCCGCTTCGTCACCACCTCGGCCGGCAGCCCGGCCAAGTTCATCGCCCCGCTGCATGCGGCCGGCATCGTGGTCTACCACGCCGTGCCCACGCTGGACCTGGCGCTGAAATGCGAGGACGCCGGCATCGACGGCCTGGTGGTCGAGGGCAGCGAGGGCGGCGGCTTCAAGAACCCCGAGGAGGTGAGCAGCCTGGTGCTGCTGCAGGCCATCCGCGAGCGGGTGGCCGTGCCGCTGATCGCTGCCGGCGGCATCGTCGACGGGCGTGGCATGGCCGCGGCCTTTGCGCTGGGCGCCGAGGGCATCCAGATGGGCACCCGCTTCGTGGCCAGTGCCGAGAGCCCGGTGCATGCCGCGTACAAGCAGGCCATCGTGGATGCCGACGCCACCGGCACCTGGGTGCTCAACACCAAGTCCACACCCTGCATCCGCGCGCTGAAGACCGATTTCACGCGCGAGATCCATGCCGCCGGCCTGATGGGCCCGGACAGCTTCAAGGGCATCCGCGGGGTGTACTTCGACGGCGACATGAATGCCGCGCCAGCGCTGGCCGGGCAATCGGCCGGCCTGGTGCATGCCGTCAAGCCGGTGCAGCAGATCATCGACGACACCGTGGCCGAGTTCCATGCCATCAGCGCCCGGCTGGGTGCGCTGGCGGCGGCGGCCAGCTTCTGACACCTTCAACCGGAGACACCCATGAGCAAGCTCTTTTCCCTGGACGGCCGCGTGGCCCTGGTCACCGGCGGTTCACGCGGCATCGGCCGCATGATCGCCGAGGGCTTTCTGCGCCAGGGCGCCACGGTCTACATCAGCGCCCGCAAGGCCGAGGCCTGTGATGCCACCGCGGCCGAACTGTCCAAGATCGGCCCCTGCTTCAGCCTGCCGGCCGATGTCTCGAAGATGGCGGGCATCGCGGCCCTGGCGGCCGCGCTGCAGGACCGCGAGAAGACACTCGACATCCTGGTCAACAACGCCGGCGCGGCCTGGGGTGCGCCCTTCGACGAATTCCCCGAGGCCGGCTGGGACAAGGTGGTCGACCTGAACATGAAGTCGCCTTTCTTCCTGACCCAGGCCCTGCACGGCATGCTGAAGGCGGCTGCGGCCGGCGGCCAGCTGGCCAAGGTGATCAACATCGCCAGCATCGACGGCCAGAGCGTCAACCCCTGGGAAACCTACAGCTACGCCGCCAGCAAGGCCGGGGTGATCCACCTCAGCAAGCGGATGGCGCTGCGCCTGATCGAGGACGGCATCGTCGTCAACGCCATCTGCCCCGGCGCCTTTGCCAGCGAGATGAACAAGGACGCCCGCGACAACGCCGACACCGTGGCCAAGCGGGTGCCGGCACGGCGTGTGGGTGTGGCCGACGACATGGCCGCCGCCGCCATCTACCTGGCCAGCCGCGCGGGCGACTATGTGGTGGGCACCACGCTGACGGTGGACGGTGGCGTCAATCTGGTGCGCTGAACCACCACGGCACGGCTCACTGCTCGGCCGCGCGCCGCACATCGGCCAGGATGCGGCGGCGGATCAGGCCGCTCACCGGCCGGATCAGCAGCCAGTAGGCCGCCAGCCGGCGCTGGGTGGCGGCGCTGCCGCAGTGCACGCGGGTCAGCGTGGTGAGGGTGCTGGTGCCCCCCGCCTGCTGCACCGTGAAGCCCAGCAGCAGCTTGGCCGCGTCAGTGTCGGCATGGGCTTGCCAGGCCGCGGCATCGGCCAGCGGCTGCAGGCCGTAGCCCGGCTCCCAGAAGCGTCCGGCCAGGCCATAGGCCAGGGCGGTGTCGCCCTGCCGGCCCAGGGCCACGAAGTCAGCCAGGCCGAAGCGCGGGCGCTGTGCCAGCGCGCTGCGCCCACCCAGCCGCCCCGCCAGCCGCGCCGGCGCCTCGCGCAGTGCCAGCGCCGCACTGATCACCGCATCGTCGCCGGGCTCGTAGGCGGCGGCTGCATCCAGCAGCCTGGCCGGTGTGGCCTGGCTGCGGATGTGGTGCACTTCCTCGAACTGCCACTGCGGCAGCCAGTCGTCGATCCAGGCCATCGGGCCACGATAGCACCCACCCCACCAACAAGGCTTGCACCATGAACCTGCTGATCATCCGCCACGGCGAGACCCCGCTCAACGTGGCCCGCGTGATGCAGCCGGCCGACACGCCGCTGTCGGCCAACGGCCAGTTGCAGGCCGCGTCACTGGCGCAGCGCCTGGCGGCGGCGCAGCCGGTGCGGCCGGCCGGCATCGTCAGCAGCGACCTGCCGCGGGCCCTGCAGACCGCCCAGGCGCTGGCCGCGGCCACCGGCCTGCCCATCACCACCAGCGCCCTGCTGCACGAGCGCAACTTCGGTGATCTGCGTGGCCAGCTCTACGACAGCCTGGGTTTCGACCCGCTGACGCGCGAAGAGGCCCCTGCCAACGGGGAGTCCATTCCGCAGTTCGCCGCCCGCTGCGCCGCGGCCTGGGCCTGGGTGCTGCAGCAGCAGGCGGCGCTGGGTGGGCCGCTGGCGGTGGTGACCCACGGCCTGGTGATCCGCCAGTGGCTGCACCACGGGCCGCTGCAGGTGCCGGCCGGGCTGGTGCTGCCCGAGCGCCTGTCCAACACCTCGCTCACCCTGGCCACGGCGGCCGCGCCGCATGCGGTCAGCCTGGTGGATTGCACCGCCCACCTGGGCGGCGCGGTGCAGGCCGACGCCAAGAGCCTGTCGGGTGGCTGACCTGGCGCGTGGACACGACCTGATCGACACCCCGGAGCCTGCCGCATGAACCCCTCCAAGACCATGCTGGTGACCGGCGGTGGCATCGGCATCGGCCGCGCCACCGCGCGCGCCTTTGCCGATGCGGGCTACCACGTGGTGGTCACCGACATCCTCGAGGCCGAGGGCCAGGCGGTGGTGGGCGAGATCACGGCGGCAGGTGGCAGTGCCTCGTTCGCCGCGCTGGACGTGCGCTCCAGCGCCCAGGCCGACGCGGTGGTGGCCGCGGTGATCGCCCAGCGCGGTGCCATCGATGCGCTGGTGCTGAACGCCGGCATCGCACGCAAGCGGCCGCTGGCGCAGCTGGGCGACGCCGACTGGCACCAGACGCTGGACATCGACCTGACCGGCATGTTCCGGGTGGCGCGCGCGGCCTTGCCGGCGATGCGTGCACGCCGCAGCGGCGCCATCGTCTGCCTGACCTCGCTGATGGGCCTGGCCTGGGGCTGGAGCGAGCATGTGCACTACTCGGCGGCCAAGGCCGGTGTCATCGGCCTGATGCGGGGCTTGGCGGCCGAGGTGGCCGGCGACGGCGTGCGCGTGAACGCGGTGTCGCCCGGCTATGTGCGCACCGCGCAGCTGCTGTCCGAAGAGCACTCGCTGGGCCCGCAAGGCGTGCAGCTGGCGGCCGGCCGGGTGCCGCTGGGGCGGGTGGGCGAGCCGGAGGACATCGCCGACGTGATCCTGTTCCTGGCCTCCCACCAGGCGCGTTACCTGACCGGCCAGGTGATCGTGGCCGACGGCGGGCTGGCGATCAGCCCGCAGTAGGGCCGGGCCGGCCGCCGCGGCCCGCCCGCCCGCTCACTTCCAGCCGGCGCGGTCGAACACCTTCTGCGCGGCCACGGTGGTCTTGGCCAGGTCGCCGATGGGCAGGGCGTCGGGCTTGAACGTGCCCATGGCCACCAGGGTGGGGTTGGCCGCCACGCTGCCCTTGACCACCGGCCACTCGTTGTTGCCGTCGGCAAAGTAGGCCTGGGCCTCGTTGCTGGCCAGATACTCCATGAACCTGATGGCGTTGGCCCGGTTCGGCGCATGCTTGAGCACCCCGGCGCCCGAGACGTTGACATGCGTGCCCCAGGTGGCCTGGTTGGGCCAGGCGATGCCCACGGCGTTCATCGCCTGCTGGTCCTCGGGCTTGGTGCTGCGCATCAAACGCGCCAGGTAGTAGGTGTTGGAGATGGTGACGCCGCATTCACCGGCGGCCACGGCCTTGATCTGGTCGGTGTCGCCACCCTTGGGGCCGCGTGCGAAGTTGGCCACCAGGCCCTTGGCCCAGGCCTCGGCATTGGCCTCGCCTTCGTGCGCGATGACGGCCGCGCCCAGGCTCAGGTTGTAGGGGTGGCTGCCCGAACGCATGCACACCTGGCCCTTCATGGCCGGCTTGGCGAGGTCGGCATAGGTCTGCACCTGCTCGCGCTTGACCGCGGCCTTGTTGAACACGATCACCCGGGCCCGGGTGGAGAAGGCCACCCAGGTGGGCGTGCGCAGGTTGGCGGGGATGCGCTCGTCCAGCAGCTTGCTCTGCAGCGGCTGGAACAGGCCCAGGCTGTCGGCCACTTCCAGCCGGGCGGCATCCACCGTGATCAGGATGTCGGCCGGGCTGGCCGTGCCCTCGTTGCGGATGCGCTCGACCAACTCGTCTTCCTTGCCGTCGAGCCGGTTGATCTTGATGCCGGTGGCCTTGCTGAAGTTGGCGTACAGCGCGTCATCGGTCTGGTAGTGGCGGGCCGAGTACAGGTTCAGCACGGGGGCCTGCGCGGCGGCAAGCAGCGGGGCCAGGCCGGTGATGGCGGCCACGGCAGCGGTGATCAGGGTGGTGCGGCGGCGAAGAATCTGCATGGCGTGTATCCAGGATCAGGTGCGATGCGTTCAATCATAACAAGAACGATTCGCAATCGCGTGATGCAGATCAAGCCACTACAGCCAGCCCACACGCCGGAAGCGCCAGTACATCAGCGCGCAGGTGCCACCGATCAGGCCCAGCGCGGCCGGATAGCCCCAGGGTGATTTCAGCTCGGGCATGAACTCGAAGTTCATGCCCCACACGCCGACGAAGAAGGTGGCCACGGCAAAGATGCCGGCCCAGGCTGCCAGGCGCTTGGTGACCTCGTTGTCCTCGATGGCCACCATCGACAGGTTGACCTGGATGGCGGTGCCGATGGTGTCGCGGATGGTGTCGATGCTGGTCTGCAGCCGGGCCAGGTGGTCGGCGATGTCGCGGAAGTACTCGGTGCTGGCCATGCACACCGGCGGCACGCGGCCGCCGTAGAGCTTGCCCATCGCATCGAGCAGGGGCACCACGGCATGGCGCAGCGTGGTCACCTTGTGCTTGAGGTCGTACAGCCGCTCGATGTTGGCGCGGCCTGCGCCGCGGTCGAAGATCTGGGCCTCGATGGTTTCCAACTCGCTCTCCAGCGCATCGACCAGCGGAAAATAACGGTCGACCACCGCGTCCATCAGCGCATACAGCACGAAGCTGGCGCCCTGGCTGAGCAGCTCGGGCTCGTTCTCGCAGCGCTCACGCACACCCAGAAAACCCTGCGTGCTGTGGTTGCGCACCGACAGCACGAAGTTGGGCCCGGTGAACGCGTTCACTTCGCCCAGGCGCAGTTCGTCGGTGGGCGTGTATTCGATCAGGTGCAGCACGGTGAACACGGTGCGGCCGTACTCCTCGATCTTGGGCCGCTGGTGGCCGTGGCGGGCGTCTTCCACCGACAGGTCGTGCAGGTCGAACTCTTCCTGCATCAGCGCCAGTTCTTCATCGCTGGCGTCGCGCAGCGCCACCCACACAAAGCAGCCGGGCTGGGCCAGGTAGTCGCTGATCTGGTCGGTGGTGATGTCGGCCAGCTTGGCGCCGGCGCGGTAGGCAACGCAGTTGATCAACATGGCGGGGTACGGTGGGGGCGGCAGCGGCAGGCCCGCATCTTGGCATGCGCCGGAGCGGGGCCTACAGTGCCGACGAGGGTGCGGGCTGGCCGCCCGGCCGGCCCGGCGCCCGCACCCAGGAGCCCGCCATGGCCGACACCGACGCAGCCCCGTTCTTCGTCAGCTACAGCCACCACGACAGCGACTGGCGCGCCCACCTGTTCGACACCTGCCTGTCCACCACCCATGGCGACTACCTGGTGTGGAGCGACGCCTGGCTGCGCGCCGGGGATGCCTGGCGCGAGCAGATCGAGGCCCAGTTGGCCCGCTGCGCCGTGGCCGTGCTGCTGGTGAGCCCGCATTTCCTGGCCTCGGCCTTCATCGCCGAGCGGGAGCTGCCGGTGATCCTGCAGCGCGCCAAGGCCGGCAGCCTGCGCATCGTGTGGATTCCGCTGGCGCTGACACGTGCGCAACTGCTGGCCCGGCGGCCCGAGCTGGCGGCGATCCAGGGCGGCCTGGGTTTCGACCTGGCGCTGCCACCGCGCCCGCAGGACTGCCCGGCCGCGGCGCTGCAGACCATCCGCCAGCATGTGGCGCAGCAGATGCAGGCCGCGGTGGACCCGCTGGGCGCCGACCTGGCCCAGCGGGTGGCGCGGCGCTACCAGGTGCAGCGCCGGCTGGGCGAAGGCAACCTGGCGGCGGTCTACAAGGCCCATGACCAGCAGCTCAAGCGCACCGTGGCCATCAAGGTGCTGAAGGACCTGCGCCAGCGCGAGGCCTTCAAGTGCGACGTGGAGGATGCGCTGCGCACCTCGGAAGAGCCCAACTTCGTGAACATCTACGACGCCGAGTTCGAGGGCGGCAGCGCCTACTGCGTGGTGCAGCACATCCGCGGCCAGACCCTGCGCAGCCTGCTGCAAGACCCGGCCTATGCCAACGGCCTGCCGGTGCAGACCCTGCGCCGGGTGTTCCTGCGGCTGACGGCCGCCATCGCCCATGCGCATGCGCTGGGCATCAGCTACGGCAACCTGAAGCCGTCCAACATCTTCCTGGACGAGAGCTTCGAGCCCTACATCCTGCCGGTGGGCCGGCGGCGCGACCCGGCGCGTGAACGCCAGGCCACGGTGGCCCTGCTGGCGCGGCTGCAGGGCTGCGCCGAAACCGGCAGCGCGCCGCGTGCATCCGACCTGGAAGACCTGGCCTACCTGGTGCCCGAGCGCTTCGGCGAGCAGGTCGAGGAGCTGAACCCGCAGCTGGCCGACCAGTACATGCTGGGCGTGCTGGCCTACGAGATGGCCACCGGCCAGCTGCCCAGCCTGGTGCCCGACACCAGCCGCCTGCTCAGCGATGGCAGCGACGCCTTCGTGCCGCTGCCGCCGGTGGCGCAGCGCCGGCGCCTGTGCCCGCAGCGGGTGGGCGCCCTGGTGGCACGCATGGCGCAGATCGACCCCATGCTGCGCCACCCCCGGCTGGACGAGGTGCTGCAGGAGAGCGACCTGCAGGACGAGCTGAACCTGGTGATCGCCCGCGACAGCTACCGCCGCTGCGCCCAGGTGGCGGATTTTGATGCGCAGTTCTTCGCCCGCTTCTATGCGCGCTTGATGCGCGACTGCCCCGAGGCCCAGCCCTTCTTCGCCCGCTTTGCGCCGGGCGACTGGGCACGCCAGCACCGCATGCTGAAGGAGGCGGTGCTGCTGCTGTTCGCCTTTGCGCAGCAGCATGGGGAACGCAGCGAACCCACCCTGCTGAGCCGCACGGCCACCACCCACCGTGGCATCCCGGCCAGCCTGTACGGGCCCTTCCTGGAAGCGCTGGTGCGCACCGTGTGCGGCGACGAGACCCGGGGCGAACCTGCCTTCGACCCGGCCTGCCGGGAGGTGGAAGCGGGCCGTGACCTGGCCCGTGACCTGGCCCGTTATTGGCGCCGCGCCCTGGCGCCGGGCATCGATTACCTGAAGGCTGCGGCGCCCCGCTGAAGCCGGTTCAGGCGGCGGTCAGCAGCCCACGTGTCTCGATGAAGCGCACCACGGCGGCCAGGCCTTCGCGGGTCTTGAGGTTGCTCATCACATAGGGCCGGCGGCCGGCGTGGTCGGGCCGCATGCGCCGGGTGTCGGCCTCCATCACCGCCAGGTCGGCCCCCACATGGGGTGCCAGGTCGGTCTTGTTGATCACGAACAGATCGCTCTTGGTGATGCCGGGGCCACCCTTGCGCGGGATCTTCTCGCCTGCGGCCACGTCGATCACGTAGATGGTGAGGTCGCTCAGCTCGGGGCTGAAGGTGGCGGCCAGGTTGTCGCCGCCGCTCTCGATGAACACGATGTCGGCATTGGGGAACTTGGCCAGCATGCGGTCGACCGCCTCCAGGTTGATGGAGGCGTCTTCGCGGATGGCGGTGTGCGGGCAGCCGCCGGTCTCCACGCCCATGATGCGCTCGGGCTCCAGCGCGCCGGCCACGGTCAGCAGGCGCTGGTCTTCCTTGGTGTAGATGTCGTTGGTGACGACCACCAGATCCCAGCGCTCGCGCATGGTCTTGCAGAGCATCTCCACCAGGGTGGTCTTGCCCGACCCCACCGGGCCGCCCACGCCCACGCGCAGCGGCGGCAGCTTCTTGGTGCGGTGGGGTATGGTGTGCAGGTGGCTCATGGGGTGGTCTGTCTCGGGGGCTTGGAACCAGGGATCAGCTGCGGAACAGCCGGGAATACTGCGCCTCGTGCCGGGCCGACAGGATGGCCAGCATCGGTGCCAGGTTCTGGCGCGCGCCATCACCGGCCACGGCGGTGGCCAGGGCCGTGTCCACCGCGGCAGGCAAGGCCTGGGCCAGGGCACCAAGCAGGCGCTGGCCGGCGCTCTGGCCCAGCGGCACCGACTTCACCGCGGCGCCGACCTGGTTCTCGGCCCAGCCGAAGCCGAAGGCCAGCAGGGATTCACGCCGCGGCGCACCGGTGGTGGTGGCGGCCAGTGCAAAGGCCAGCGGCCAGGTGGGCGAGGGCTGCAGGGCGGCCAGCAGCGGCAGGCGGTCGTCGTCCGGGTGGCGCTGGCGCAGCCAGTCGGTGAGCGATCGGCCCATCTGCTCGGTCTGCTGGCGCATCTCGAAGGTCTCGCGCGTCTGCAGGGCCCAATCGTTGAGCGTGGCCAGGCGTTCGGCATCCCGCCGCTGCCAGGCGTGCATGGCACTGGCCAGCAGCGGCAGGTCCGCGCGCTGCAGGCCGAGCTGCAGCTGGTCCAGCAGCCAGCGGGCGGCGCTGGCCTCGTCGCTGACCAGGCCCTGGTCGACGGCGGCTTCCAGTGCCTCGGAATAGCTGAAGCCGCCCACCGGCAGGGCGGGCGAGGCCAGCCACATCAGCTGCAGCAGGGCCGGGGCGGGCAGGCGCTGGGCGGGGGGGCGGACGCGGGGCATGCCGAGGGCGGGTTGGTCAGTGGCCGTGCTTGGGGTCGTGTTTGTGGTCGTGGCCGTGACCGTGCGCGTGGTCGTGGCCGCAGCCGGGGCCATGCACATGGGGCGCCGGCGCGGCGGCCACCACGGGCACGGACAGCGGGCGGCCGGTAGATGCGGTGGCGGCCGCAGGCGCATGGGCATGGTCGTGGTCATGGTCATGGTCATGGTGTGCATGGTCGTGCCCATGCCCATGCCCATGGCCGCCCCCACCACCATAGGCGCCGCCTTCCGGCTCGAAGGCCGACAGGCCTTCGGTCACGATCAGGTGCTGCTGGCGCAGCATGTCGGCCAGCACATGGTCGGGCTCCAGCTTCAGGTGGTCGGGCTGGAGTTCCAGCGCCACATGGCGGTTGCCCAGGTGGTAGGCGGCGCGCAGCAGGTCGAAGGGGCTGCCGTGCTGGCTGCAGTGGCGCACCTCCAGCACCGGCTGTGGCGCGGCCTGCACCAGCACCAGCGAGCCATCCTCGGCCACCAGCACATCGCCACCACGCACCAGGGTGCCGCGGGGCAGGAACACGCCGAGCTGGCGGCCCTGGGAATCGGTGGCATCGAAGCGGCTCTTCTGGCGCACGTCCCAGTCGAGTTGCACGGTGGCCGCGCGGCGCACCAGCACGGGCGCCAGGCCGCGGGCCTGGGAGATGAGTTTGTTGATGGTGAGCATGGGGGGATTGTCGGGCCTGGTGGCCAGGCACGCAGGCCCCGGCCCTCAGGTGCGCCAGAGCCGTGGTGGGTTGGCCGCCAGCCCCCAGTGCAGCTGCCGCCACGCAGCCCGCACCGCCTGCAGCAAGGCCATCACCGGCTCCACCCGGTGGCCCAATGCACGCAAAACGAGCAGGCTCGGGTGCGGCGCGCTGACCCCGGCGGTGGTGGGCAAGGCGCTGCCATCGATCGCGGCGCGCGCCGCGTCCACCAGGGACTCGGTGCGGCTGCGGTCCAGCGCCTGCCCCGGCCCCAAACCTTCCGCGAGCCACAGGCTGGCCATCACCGTGTGCCCTGCCAGCCCCAGCGGGCTGTGCAGCAGCAACTGGTCATCACCCGCCAGCACACCCCGCTCCTGCCACACCCCCGGCAGGCTGATCTCCTGCCGGAAACGACCCGCATCGAACGGCGCGTTGGCCGCCGGCAGGCCCAGGGCCAGCACATCCCAGCCCAGCATCTGTGCCCCTGGCGCCAGATCGAAGTGCAGGCTGTTGTGCGCCTGGCAGCCACGGTAGGCGATGGTCTCCATCGGCAGCCATTCCAGCCGCGCGCCGGCGGCCAGGGTGGCCCGCACCTGCTGCAAGGCCAAGGGCCCGTCGCTGCGGTAGAAGCGTGTGGCGCCGGGCGTGGTGATGACCGCATGGCTGCCGGCCTCCAGGTCGGCCTGCAGTTCCAGCACATCACCCCCGACGATGCCACCCGGCGGGTGCACCAGCACATGGTGGCAGATGCCCTCGCCCTCGGGGTACAGCCGCTGCAGCACCCGCAGCGGCCCGTGGTGGCGGTCCAGCGCGGTGGTGCGCGCGCCGTCGCGCGTGTAGTGCAGATGCAGGTGTCCGTGCCAGCCCATGGGGAAACGGTGCAAGGCGGCCGCAGCCGCCAGGAAGAAGGGGCGGGCAGTGTAGGGCGCCCGCCCGTCGTGCCGGCCTTCGGTGCCCGCCGTCAGTGGCCGGCTTCAGTGCCCGCCCTGGCTGCCCCGGTGCGCCCAGCCGGTGAGCCGCTTCTCCAGCACCGAGAAGAACTCGTACATGGCCATGGCCATCGCACCCACCACCACCAGGCCGGCAAAGGCCAGGCCCATCTGCATGCTGCTGCCGGCACTCACCAGCAGGTAGCCGATGCCCTCGTTGCTGGCCGTCATCTCGCTGACTGTTGTGCCCACGAATGCCAGGGTGATGGCCACCTTCAGGCTGCCGAAGAAGTAGGGCATGGAGCGCGGCAGGCCCACCTTGATCAGCACGTCCCAGCGCTTGGCGCCCAGCACACGCAGCACGTCTTCCAGCTCGGGCTCCAGCGTGGCCAGGCCGGTGGCGATGTTCACCGTGATCGGGAAGAAGCTGATCAGGAAGGCCGTCAGCACCGCCGGCCCCACGCCGATGCCGAACCACACCACCAGGATGGGCACGAAGGCCGCCTTGGGCAGGGCGTTGAAGCCGGTCATCAGCGGGTAGATGGCGGCATAGGCCAGGCGGCTGCTGCCGATCAGAAAGCCCAGCAGCACACCCACCACGATGGCGATGCCGAAGCCCAGCATGGTCACCCAGTAGGTGCGCCAGGCATGCTTGGCGATCTCGCCCCGGAACTCCATCAGCTGGTCCCAGATGCGCAGCGGGCTGGGAAAGATGAACTCGCTGACGTTGAAGGCGCTGCAGATCGCCTGCCACAGCACCAGGGTGCCCACCAGCAGGATCCAGGGCGACCAGGATTCCAGGCGTTTTGTGCGGTTCACGCCTTGGCCTCCGCTGCCGCCTTGCCAAAGCTGTTTCTCACGGCGCCGATGTGGCCCCGCAGCTCATGCACGATGTCGGTGAAGGCCGGCGTGTAGGTGATCTCCAGGTCACGCGGGCGCGGCAGGTCGATCTCGCGCCGCACCACGAAGCGGCCCGGGCTCTTGCTCATCACATACACCGTGTCGGCCAGGAACACACTCTCGCGCAGATCGTGCGTCACCAGGATCACGTTGAATTTCTGCGCCGCCTGCAGGTCGCGCAGCGCGCACCACAGCTCCTCGCGGGTGAAGGCGTCCAGCGCGCCGAAGGGCTCGTCCAGCAGCAGCAGCTTGGGCTCGTGCACCAGGGCGCGGCAGATGCTGGCGCGCTGCTGCATGCCGCCCGACAGCTGCCAGGGGAACTTGTCCTCGTAGCCGCCCAGGCCCACGCTCTGCAGCAGGGTGCGTGCCTTGTGGGTGTACTCGGCCTTCTTCTGCTTGAAGGTGGAGCGGTAGGGCTCGACGATCTCCAGCGGCAGCATCACGTTCTCCACCGTGGTGCGCCAGGGCAGCAGGCTGGGCGCCTGGAAGGCCATGCCGGTGATCTTCAGCGGGCCGGTCACTTCCTGGCCGCCGATGATCACCGTGCCCTTGCTGGGCCGCTTCAGCCCGGTGGCCAGCTTCATGAAGGTGCTCTTGCCGCAGCCGCTGGGGCCGACGATGGCGATGAACTCGCCTTCGTTGATCTTCAGGTTGATGTCTTCGACGGCGAACTGGCCCTGTGCCAGCAGCTGGTCGTTGTAGGCCAGCCAGACCTGGCTGAAGTCGACGAACGACGCCATCACTTCTTGGCGGCCGGCAGGATCGCCAGCTCAGCCTTGGCTGGCAGGTAGCTGCCGTTCCACACCGCGTCGGGGTTGATGCGGCCCTTGGTGGCATAGGCGTCGGCCACCTGGCTGGCCATCAGCGCCAGGCGCGGGCCGGCCACGGCACCGAAGCCCTCGGCGCGGGCATCGGGCGTGGCCACGGCCGAATCGATGGCCAGGCGCAGGCGCCGCTCTTCCAGCTCGGCGTTGACCAGGCCGTCACGCGCCTTGACGATGGCGGTGGCGGCCTTGGGGTCGGCCATCACCAGCTTGGCGCCCTTGGCAAAGGCGCGCAGGAAGGCCTTCACCGCCTCGGGGTTCTTCTTGAGGAAATCCTCGCCCACGATGATGGCGTTGCCGTAGAGCTTGACGCCGTGCTGCGGATACAGCTGCACCGCGATGTCCTCGGCCTTCACGCCGCGCTGCTCCAGGTTCAGCAGGCTGGTGAAGTAGAAGCCGGTGATGGCATCCACATCACCCTTGACCAGCATGGTCTCGCGCAGCGGCGGGTCCATGCTGATCCAGTTGACGGCGCCGATGCCGTTGGCCTTCTGGAAGATGGGGAAGCCGCGCCGCCCGGCATCGAACACCGGCGCCCCCAGCTTCTTGCCGGCCAGGTCGGTGGGCTTGGTGATGCCGGTCTTCTTCAGACTGAACACCGCGGCCGGCGTGTTGTTGTAGACCATCATCACCGCCACCGGCTTGTTGGGTGCCGTGGGGTTGTTGGCATGGAACTCCATCAGCGCGGCCAGGTCGGCAAAGCCCATGTCGTAGGTGCCCGATGCCACACGGTTCACCGCATTGCCCGAGCCGTTGCCGGCGTCGATGCTGACGTTGAGCTTCTCGGCCTTGAACTGGCCCTGCGCCACCGGCAGCAGGAAGAAGGCGCTGGGCCCCTCGAAACGCCAGTCGAGCTGGAACTTGATGGGGGTTTCCTGGGCCTGGACGGGCACGCCGGCAAACAGGCCGGTGGCCAGGCAGGTGGCCAGCAGGGTGCGTCGGAGCAGATGGAACGGCTGGGTCATGGCGGTGGCGGGCAACGGTTGAAGAACGGCGGCAGCATACGATGGCATGGGCATTGCAATGTCCGGGCCATACCCAGGGCAGACCTGGCCCACAGCCACCCTCCAGGAGCGCCAGAATGCCCACCACCACCCCGCACCCGTCACGCCGCACGGCACTGGCCGCCATCTGCCTGGCCATGGCTGCGGGCAGTGCCAGCGCCTGGCCCGACAAGCCGGTGCGCATCATCGTCACCTTCGCCGCCGGCGGTGCCAGCGACATCGTGGCGCGCACCATTTCGGAGCCTCTGGCCAAGGCCCTGGGCCAGCCGGTGGTGGTGGACAACAAGCCCGGCGCCGGCGGCACCATCGGTGGCGCCGAAGTGGTGCGCGCCGCGCCCGACGGCCACACCCTGATGCTGAGCAACAGCACGCCGCTGTCCATCGGGCCCTTCACCCTGCCCAAGCCGCCCTACGACCCGGTCAGGCAGTTCAGCCATGTGGCGATGCTGGGCATTGCGCCGGTGGCCATCCTGGCCCATCCCAAGACCGGGCCGGCCAGCCTGAAGGACATGCCGAAGTTCTACGCCGGCGGCGGTGGCGGGGTGTCCGGTGGCAGCGCCTTCGGCAGCGGTGGGCCGGGCTCGATCGGCCACATCGTGGGCGAGATGCTCAAGCAGGAGCTGAAGTTCAACATGACCCATGTGCCCTACCGCGGTGGCGCACCCATGACCACCGACCTGATCGCCGGCACGATTCCCGTGGGCATCGACGTCATCACCGCCTATGTGCCGATGATGAAGAGCGGCCAGCTCAAGGGCCTGGCGGTCACCTCGCGCAGCCGATCGCCGCTGGCGCCCGACGTGCCCAGCGTGGTGGAGCTGGGCCACCCGCAGCTGGTGGCCGAGAACTACTTCGGCATCAGCGGCCCGGCCGGCCTGCCCAAGGAGGTGGTCGACAAGCTGGCGGGCGCGCTGGCGGCCATCGTGGCCGACCCGGCGGTGCAGAAGCGCTTCGAGGACCTGGGCATCACGCCGCTGAAGATGAGCAGCGCCCAGTTCGCCGACTACGTGGCCAAACAGATCAGCGACTGGGGCCCCGCCATCAGGGCCGCCGATGTGAAGTGACCCGCCGCAGCGGGCCGCGTCAGGCCGGCTTGGCCGGCTTGGCGCGGCGCATGCCCAGCAGGGCCATGGCCAGGGCTGCCAGGGCGGTGAGGCCGGTGGCCCAGGCCAGCGGCGGCAGCCAGCTGGGCAGGTTGCGCGGCTGCAGCGTGGGCGGGGCGGGCACGATCAGCAGCTGGCCCAGGCGCTCGGCGCCCAGCGCCAGCTCGATGGTCTGCGCATTGCGCTGGGCGTCCTCGGACACCGGGTCGCCGATGCGCAGCTGGTCGGTGCGGCCCGACAAGGCCACCACCCGCTGGCGCACGTTGACCACCGCCGCGCCGTCGAAGTAGCCCAGTGACGAGTACGCCGACAGCGCGGTCTGCACGTCGCCGTAGTCGCCGGTGCCCATGGCCGTGCCGATGCCGCGCACCAGGGTCTTGTCGGCCAGGGCCTGCAGCTTGGCCAGCTGCGCCTCGCGCTGGCTGGTGCTGCGCTGCAGCTCGGGCACGGCCATGGCGGCCAGCCACAGCGCCATCAGCGCGCTGCAGGCCAGCAGCACCACCGACAGCCGCGACGCCAGCCGCGGTGGCGCCGCCACGGCGGCCTCGGCACCCGGCCAGGCCATGGCGGGGCCGGGCTCGCCCAGGCCGGGCAGGGCCGACGGACCCGATGGCCGCATGGCCGCACTGCACACCAGGCGCAGCAGGGTCTTGTCGGATTCGCTGATGGCGTCGCGCCGGTCGTGGAAATGCGCCTCGGCCAGCACCACGTTGGGGTCGTCCAGGCGCCAGGCGATGCCCCAGCGGCGTGGGCTCAGCTTGTGCAGCAGCGTCTCGTCGTCCGACGCATGGGCCAGCAGGTTGATGGCCGCGGTGGCCGCCGGGAACGAGCTGTCCAGCGGGCGGTCGACCTGGTTGTCGGTGACTTCGCCGGCCTCGGAGATGGTCCAGGCGGCCTGGAAGCTCATCGAATCGACATTCACCAGCGAGGCGCGGAACGAGGCCACGCCCAGCTGGCGGAAGCTGCGCGCGATGTCCTGCGACAGCGTCACGGGCAGCGGGGTGGACGCCATGGGGGTGGAGTCCTCGAACGGGCCGTCTGCATAGCCCTCATTGGTGGAAGGCGCACCCAGGGTGGAGCGCCACAGGACCTTGGCCATCGTGTGCTGCTCAGTTGGTGTGGCCCATCGCGCGGCGCGTGGGCACGAGGTAGGGGTCCAGCTCGCGCAGCACGGCATCGTCGGCGTCGACCATGCCGGTGATGCCGGTGGCCTTGACGAAGGCCGCGCCCTCGTCCTTGTCGGCGATGAAGGCCTTGAACTGCGACTTCAGCCGGTTGATGCGCGCCGCACCCAGGCGCGGGTGGGCCACGATGATGAAGTTGGGGATGCGGGCAAAGGCCTCCACCGTGCGCAGGCGGGCCGCCTCGTCCTGCGGCAGGGCACGGAATTCACCGTTGCTCATCACCGCGCCGGCCACCTCGCCCGTCAGCAGCATGCGGCCCACACCCATGTCGGTGCGCGCGCCGCGCACCTCGAAATCCTTGCCCGGCTCCAGCCCGGCCTGGCGGAAGAACTGCAGGCCGTACAGCGCCACCAGCGAGGTGGGGTTGGCAAAGCCCAGGGCCTTGCCACGCACGTCGGCCGGGCCGTTGATGCCGTCGTCGGGCTTGCCGATGAACAGCGCGTTGATGCGCGGCTCGTAGATCACCACCGGCACCATGCCGCGGTCGGCCTGGGCCACGCGGGCAAAGTGCGGTGCGGCCACCGACAGGTCGTAGTCACCGCGCATGGTGTTGTCGAAGAACACCTTGAAGTTGGCCGGCACGCTCAGCCGCACCTTGGTGCCCTGGGTGCGCTCCATCCAGCTCTTGAGGTTCTCGTACTGGGCCAGCAGCGCCGCCGTGCCGATGTTGGGCAGCACGCCGATGACCAGGGCATCGTCGGCCCCGGCAGCGGCCGGCGCCGGTGCAGCGGCCTGCGGCGCGGGGGCTGGTGCGGGGGCGGGCGCTGGTGCCGCCGCGGGGGCGGGTGCTGCAGCCACCGCTGGCGCCGGAGCCCGCACGGGTGCTGCGGCAGGGGCCGGGGCGGCTGCAGGCGCGGGGGTGCTGGCCGGTGCCGGGCTGGCCGCGGCCACGGCCGCCGGCTTGCCACCCACCAGGCGCAGGTAGCGCGCACCGCCGGGCTCGGTCACCAGCTCGAAGCGCTGGCCCACCTGGATCCTGTTGGGGTCGGCCAGCCCGCTCAGGCGCGGGTTGTAGAGCTGGGACCACTGCCGCGACGAGCCGAGGATGCGACCGGCGATGCCCGAGAAGGAATCCCCGGGAACCACCTCGATCACGCCGCCATCGGCTGCCGTCTGGGCCAGGGCCGGGCCGGCGGCCAGGGTGGTGCTCAGCGCGCAGGCCAGCGCCATGCGGGACAGGCCTTGCTGCCAGCGGTGCAAGCGCAGCGAATTCGGGGTGGTCATCCAGGGTTCCTCAGTGTTGCGGCGATGCCAGCAGCGGTGGATGCACGAACCGCACCCACGCCCATGGCGTCGACCTGGGCGAACTATAGGTGGGGAACTCTTGACAATTGGTCACACCGCTGCGGGACCGTGACCAATTCACCCTTGGATTCGGGGGGTCAGAAGTTGTGAGAGAACCCAACGTGCCCGCGCCGGGGTGGCCAAGGGCGCCAG
>JAZKFQ010000015.1:0-131786 GCA_040386375.1 Pseudomonadota bacterium | reverse complement strand
GGGAGTGAGCCCGGACACAAACAGTCCAGTGGACTGTTTGTGCCTGGCGAACGCCTGCAGCCTTGGCTGCAGGCACGGAGTCAGCCAGTCACCCGCCGGCCTCGTCCTCGCGCCAACCGCCAAACGTCGGTTGTTCAACAACAGCAAAGTCAGCCAAGAGCCCCGACCGGCACATCAAGTGGTGCAGCCAGCCTCGACCGCCGTCTGGGGCTGCAGTTGCACCGGCTCGGGCACGCGGTAGCCGTAGCGCACGGCGGTCAGCTCGGCCAGGATGCTGATGGCGATCTCCGGTGGTGTGCGCGCGCCGTTCTTCAGGCCCACCGGGCCGTGGATGCGCGCCAGCTGGTCGTCGGTGATGCCGAAGTGCTCCTTCAGCCGGGCCTTGCGCTTGGCCTGGTTTGCGCGTGAGCCGATGGCGCCGATGTAGAAGGCCTGGCTGTTGACGGCCTCCATCAGCGCCAGATCGTCCATCTTGGGGTCGTGCGTGAGCGCGATGATGGCGGTGTGGCCGTCGGCCTTCAGGTCGACCACGGTGTCGTCGGGCATGCTGCGCAGCAGGGTGGCGCCGGGCACGGCAAAGCCGGTGGCGTATTCCTCGCGTGGATCGCAGACGATGACCTCGTAGTCCAGCGCCGTGGCCATCTGCGCCAGGTACTGCGTCATCTGGCCGGCACCGATCAGCAGCAGCCGCCAGCGTGGGCCGTGGTGGGTGATCAGGGTGGTGTCGTCCAGCGCCAGTTCATCGGTGGCATTGCCGGGCTGCAGATCCACCTCGCCGCTGGCGATGGTCAGCACCCGCCGCACCCGCTGGCCGGCGTCCAGGCGGGCTAGCAGCTCGTCCAGCCGGGTGCGGGGCATCACCGGCTCCAGCACCAGTTCGATCAGGCCGCCGCAGGGCAGGCCGAATCGCTGCGCCGTGTCGGTGTCGATGCCGTAGCGCACCACCTGGGGCAGGCCGGTGGTCAGGGCGCCGGCGCGCGCCTTGTCCACCAGGTCGTCCTCGATGCAGCCGCCCGACACGCTGCCGGCCACCAGGCCGTCGTCGCGCAGCGCCACGCTGCTGCCGGGTGGGCGCGGGGCGGACCCCCAGGTGCGGGTGATGGTGCCCAGCACCACCCGGTGGCCCTGGGCCAGCCAGGTGGTGGCCTGGCGCAGCACATTCAGATCGACGTTGTCCATGGTGTGTTCTGGCGGGGAAAGCGGAGTGGGAGTGGAACCTAACTGCTGTGCGCCTGCCCGGCGATGCCGTGCATTCCCTTAGGAAAGCGCAAGCATACGGCGCAGGCCGGGCCTGGGCTGCGCCCTATGTCGTGGTGTTCATAAGGGAAAGCGAATCGATGCGCCGCCAGGGTGATCTGCCTAGCATCCGCCCGGCCTGCCGAGGCCCGATCGTCGATGCCTCGGCGCAGCAAAACGCAGACCAACCCCCAGGAGACGCTTCAATGGGCATGCAGATCACCCTCACCGTCAACGGCGCGTCCGTCACGCGCGAGGCCGAACCGAACCAGCTGCTGGTGCATTTCATCCGCGACAGCCTGCGCCTGACCGGCACCCACGTGGGCTGCGACACCACCCAGTGCGGCGCCTGCACGGTGCACATCGACGGCAAGGCGGTGAAGAGCTGCGGCATGCTGGCGGTGCAGGCCCAGGGCAGGGCGGTGACCACCATCGAGGGCCTGGCCGCGGCCGACGGCACGCTGCACCCGATGCAGGCGGCCTTCCGCAGCTGCCACGGCCTGCAGTGCGGCTTCTGCACCCCGGGCATGGTGATGAGCGCGGTGGACCTGGTGAAGAACCATGGGTGTCACAACGAGCAACAGGTGCGTGAGGCGCTGGAAGGCAACATCTGCCGCTGCACGGGCTACCACAACATCGTCAAGGCCGTGCAGCAGGGTGCTGCCGCCATGCAGGCCTGACCGGAGCACGCCCATGAACGCACGCCAAGGTTTCATCGGCCAGTCGGTCGAGCGCCGCGAGGACAGCCGCTTCCTCACCGGCAAGGGCCAGTACACCGACGACATCGTCCTGCCCGGCCAGACCCATGCCTTCTTCCTGCGCAGCCCGTATGCGCACGCGAAGATCACCGCCATCGACACCAGCGCCGCGGCCCGGGCCCCGGGCGTGGTGGGCATCCTCACCGGTGAGCACTTCAAGGCCGTGGGTGGCCTGCCCTGCGGCTGGCTGATCAACAGCCTGGACGGCCAGCCGATGAAGGAGCCCAAGCACCCGGTGCTGGCCGATGGCAAGGTGCGCTACGTGGGCGACCGCGTGGCCCTGGTGGTGGCCGAGACACTCGACCAGGCTGAAGCCGCCGCCGCGCTGATCGAGGTCCAGTACGAGGAGCTGACCCCGGTGGTGGACGCGCTGACCGCGCCGCAGATCCAGTCGTCGGTGCACGACGAGGCGCCCGACAACCGCGTCTACCAGTGGGGCATCGGCGACAAGGACGGCACAGCCGCCGCCATGGCCACGGCCGCGCACGTCACCACGCTCACCTACCGCAACAACCGGCTGATCCCCAACGCGATGGAGCCACGCTGCGCCAACGCCAGCTACGACGTCAACGCCGACAACTACACGCTTTACGTCGCCAACCAGAACCCGCACGTCGAGCGCCTGCTGATGTGCGCCTTCGTGCTGGGCATCCCCGAGCACAAGATGCGCGTGGTGGCGCCCGATGTGGGCGGCGGCTTCGGCAGCAAGATCTTCCTGTACGGCGAGGAGACGGCCATCGTCTTCGCCAGCAAGCTGCTCAAGCGCCCCATCAAGTGGACCAGCAGCCGCAGCGAGGCCTTTTTGTCCGACGCCCACGGCCGCGACCATGCCACCACGGTGAGCCTGGGCCTGGACAAGGACGGCAAGTTCCTGGCCCTGCAGGTGCACACCACGGCCAACCTGGGTGCGTATCTGTCCACCTTCGCCAGCAGCGTGCCCACCATCCTCTACGCCACCCTGCTGGCCGGCCAGTACGCCACGCCCAAGATCTGGTGCGCGGTGGATGCCATGTTCACCAACACCGCGCCGGTGGATGCCTACCGCGGCGCCGGCCGGCCCGAGGCCACCTATGTGGTCGAGCGCATCGTCGAGACCGCGGCGCGGGAGCTGGGCATCGACCCGGCCGACCTGCGCCGCCGCAATTTCATCACCAGCTTCCCATACGCCACGCCGGTGGGCCTGACCTACGACACCGGCGACTACGAGGCGACGATGGCGCGCGCCATCGAACTGGCCGATGTGGCCGGCTTCGAAGCCCGCAAGGCGGCCAGCGCCGCCAAGGGCCTGAAGCGTGGCCTGGGCTACAGCGCCTACATCGAGGCCTGCGGCATCGCGCCCTCGTCGGTGGCGGGTGCCCTGGGCGCCCGCGCCGGCCTGTTCGAGGCGGGTGAGGTGCGGGTGCACCCCACCGGCAAGGTGACCATCTTCACCGGCAGCCACAGCCATGGCCAGGGCCACGAGACCACCTTCGCCCAGGTGGTGGCCGACAAGCTGGGCATCCCCATGGACGACATCAGCATCGAGCATGGCGACACCGCCAAGGTGCTGTTCGGCATGGGCACCTACGGCAGCCGCTCGCTGGCCGTGGGTGGCACGGCCATCGTCAAGGCGGTCGACAAGGTGATCGCCAAGGGCAAGAAGATCGCCGCCCACCTGCTGGAGGCGGCCGACACCGACATCGTGTTCGAACACGGTGAGTTCAAGGTGGCCGGCACCGACAAGAAGGTGCCGTTTGCCGCCGTCAGCCTCACCGCCTACGTGCCGCACAACTTCCCGCACGACAAGCTGGAGCCGGGGCTGAACGAAAACGCCTTCTACGACCCCAGCAACTTCACCTACCCCGCCGGCACCTACATCTGCGAGGTCGAAGTCGACCCCCTGACCGGCCACACCCGCATCGACCGCATGACGGCCTGCGACGACTTCGGCAACGTCATCAACCCGATGATCGTCGAAGGCCAGGTGCACGGCGGCCTGGCCCAGGGCATCGGCCAGGCCCTGCTGGAGCACGGCGTGTACGACACCGAGACCGGCCAGCTGCTGACCGGCAGCTACATGGACTACGCCATGCCACGCGCCGACGACCTGCCCAGCTTCAACGTGGAGACCGCCAAGGGCACGCCCTGCACCCACAACCCGCTGGGCGTCAAGGGCTGCGGCGAGGCCGGGGCCATCGGCTCGCCGCCGGCGGTGATCAACGCCATCTGCCATGCTCTGGGTGTGAAAGATGTGCCCATGCCGGCCACGCCCTACACTGTGTGGAAGGCCGTCCAGGCTGCCCGCTGACCCGCGAGGAGACTCCAACACCATGCAAGCATTCGCCTATTCCAACCCCGCCTCGGTGGCCGATGCCGCCCGTGCCGGCGCTGCCGACAACACCAAGTTCCTGGCCGGCGGGCAGACCCTGCTGTCGTCGATGAAGCTGGGCCTGGCCGCGCCCGAGGCCCTGGTCGACCTGGCCGCCATCGGCGAGCTGCAGGGCATCAGCGTCAGCGCCGGTGTCGTCAAGATCGGCGCCATGACCACCCATGCCGCGGTGGCCGCCAGCGCCGACGTGCAGAAGGCCATCCCCGCGCTGGCCGACCTGGCCGGCAAGATCGGCGACCGCCAGGTGCGCAACCGCGGCACCCTCGGCGGCAGCCTGGCCAACAACGATCCCGCCGCCTGCTACCCCGCCGCCGTGCTGGGCCTGGGCGCCACCATCCACACCAACAGCCGCAGCATCGCCGCCGACGACTTCTTCACCGGCATGTTCAGCACCGCGCTGAACGAGGGTGAGGTGATCACCGCCGTCAGCTTCCCGGTGCCCGATAAGGCCGGCTGGCAGAAGTTCAAGCAGCCGGCCTCGCGCTTCTCCATCGTGGGCGTGTTCGTCAGCAAGGGCCCGCAGGGTGTGCGTGTGGCCGTCACCGGCGCCGGCGCGGGTGTGTTCCGCGCCAGCGGCCTGGAAGCCAAGCTGGCCGGCAGCTGGTCGGCAGCCGCGCTGAACGGCGCCACCGTCAGCGCCGACGGGCTGAACAGCGATCTGCACGGCTCGGCCGAGTACCGCGCCGCGCTGATCCCGGTGCTGGCCGCGCGCGCCGTCGCCTGATTGCCCTTCCCGGCTGAGAAAACGCCGCACCCGGTGCGGCGTTTTTGTTGGAGCTTCGCCTTGTCAGACACCGCCCTGCCGACCAGCATCGATGACACCATCACCCGCCTGGCGGCGCGGGACTACGTGGCCGACCGCCAGCTGGCCACCTGCGTCTACCTGGCGCTGAAGCTGCAGCGCCCGCTGTTTCTGGAGGGTGAACCGGGCACCGGCAAGACCGAGATCGCGCGCACGCTGGCCACCATGCTGGGCCGGCCGCTGATCCGGCTGCAGTGCTACGAGGGCCTGGACCTGGCGGGCGCGGCCTACGAGTGGAACTACGGCAGGCAGATGATGGAGATCCGCCTGGCCGAGGCCACATCCGACAAAGCAGGTGGCACGTCCAAGGAATCCCGTGACGCGCTGGCCAACGAGCTGTTCAGCGAGCGCTTCCTCACCAAGCGCGCCCTGCTGCAGGCCATCGATCCGGCCAATGCCGTGCCGCCGGTGCTGCTGATCGACGAGCTGGACCGGGCCGACGAGCCCTTCGAGGCCTTTCTGCTGGAGGTGCTGGCCGACTACCAGATCACCATCCCCGAGCTGGGCACGGTGAAGGCCGTGCACCCGCCCATCGTCATCCTCACCAGCAACCGCACGCGCGAGATCCACGATGCGGTGAAGCGGCGTTGCCTCTACCACTGGGTCGACTTCCCCGATGCCAAGCGGGAGCTGGACATCCTGCAGCGCCGGGTGCCCGGGGTCGGTGCGGCGCTGGCGGCGCAGATCGTGGCCTTCATCCAGAAGCTGCGTGGCATGGAGCTGACCAAGCTGCCCGGCATCGCCGAGACCATCGAATGGACCCGCGCCCTGATGGAGCTGGATGCGATGGTGCTGGACCCCGAGGTCATCCAGCACACCCTGGGCGTGCTGCTGAAGTACCAGGACGACATCGTGCGCATGCAGGGCAGCGAGGCGGCGCGCCTGCTCGACCAGGTGCGTGAGGAAGCCCGCGTGGCGGGCGGCTGACCGAAAGCGGTCTGCCGATGCTGTTCAGCAAGAACTCCCCCGGTCACCTGGCCGAGAACGTGATGCACTTCGCCCGCGTGCTGCGCACGGCCGGCATGCCGGTGGGCGGCGACCGGGTGCACACCGCGCTGGCGGCGCTGCAGGTGGCGGGGCTGGAGAGCAAGCGTGATTTCCACGCCGTGCTGTCGGCCTGCCTGCTCGACCGCATCGAGCACCGCGAGCTGTTCGACCAGGCCTTTGTGCTGTTCTGGCGTGACCCCGACCTGATGGGCCGCATGCGCGCCCTGCTGCTGCCCAAGGTCAATGTGAAGGAGGGCGCCCAGCCGCCCCCGCCCGAGAACCGCCGCCTGGGCGAGGCCCTGTTCCCGCACCAGCCCAACCGGCCGCCCAACCAGCCCGAGCAGGAGCAGGTGGAGATCCATGCCGAGCTGACCTGGAACGACCGCGAGGTGCTGCGCCAGGCCGATTTCGACACCATGACGGCCGATGAATGGCGCGCAGCCCAGCGCCTGCTGTCGCAGCTGAAGCTGGTCTTCGAGCCCCTGCCCACGCGCCGCAGCCGCCGCGCCACGCGGCCCGGCAAGGCCGACTGGCGCGCCACCATGGCGGCCATGGCCCGCCACGGCGGCGAGCTGTGGGACATGCGCTGGTGCGCGCCGCGCATCCAGCCCGCGCCGCTGCTGGTGCTGGCCGACATCTCGGGCTCGATGAGCCGCTACTCGCGCATGCTGCTGCACTTCGCCCATGCGCTCGGCCATGCCGATGCCAAGGTGGAGAGCTTCGTCTTCGGCACCCGGCTCACCCGCACCACCCGCCTGCTGAAGAGCCGCGACCCCGACATCGCCGTGGCCCAGGTGGTGCGCGCCGTGGCCGACTGGTCGGGTGGCACCCGCATCACCACCAGCCTGCATGACTTCAACCAGCACTGGGCGCGACGGGTGCTCACCGGCCGCAGCACCGTGCTGCTGATCTCCGACGGCCTGGAGCATGGCGACACCCGGCAGCTGGCCTTCGAAATGGAGCGCCTGCACAAGCGCTGCCGGCGCCTGGTGTGGCTCAACCCGCTGCTGCGCTTCGCCAAGTTCGAGCCGCGCGCCGCCGGCATCCAGGCCATGCTGCCGCACTGCGACCGCTTTCTGCCGGCCCACAATTTGCAGAGCCTGGCCGATCTGGTGGGCGTGCTGTCCTCGCCCGAGACAGCGCCCCGTCGCGGCCGTTGAATCCCCGTTTCTGACCCTCCGGACCACCATGGAACTCACCAGCCAACAAACCCTGCCCGTTGCCCAAGCCCAGGCCTGGGAGGCGCTCAACGACATCGGCCTGCTCCAGGAATGCATCCCCGGCTGCGATGGCATCACCGCCACCGGCGACAACCAGTACGAGGTGCTGATCACCGCCGCCATCGGCCCGGTCAAGGCCAAGTTCAAGGGCAAGCTGCAGCTGGAGAACCTGCAGCCGCCCACCAGCTACACCCTGCGCTTCGAGGGCCAGGGCGGCGCGGCCGGCCATGGCAAGGGCACGGCCGACGTCAAGCTGGAGAACGCCGGCCCACGCAGCACCGTGCTGCACTACACCGCCAAAGCCACGGTGGGCGGCAAGATCGCCCAGCTGGGCTCACGCCTGGTCGACATGGCGGCGCAGAAGATGGCCACCGAATTCTTCGAGACCTTCAATGCCAAGCTGCAGGCGCGCTACCAGGTGGCGCCCGAGCCGGTGCCGGCGGTGGTGGTGGCACCTCAGGGCTTGTTCGCCAAGCTGGTGGCCTGGATAAAGGGCCTGTTCGGCGGCTGAGTGCCGGCCCATCGACAATCCCGGCATGAAAGCGCGCGGCGTTCACCTCCAGTACAGCTTCGAAGCCGACGGCCAGCGTGGCGCGGCGCTGCACAACCCGCTGTTCGAGTTGCTGCAGGCCGTGCATGCGCATGGCTCCATCCAGCATGCGGCCAAGAGCCTGGGTGCCAGCTACCGCCACATCTGGGGCGCGCTCAAGCGCTGGGAAGATGCACTGGGCGAGCCCCTGGTCACCTGGGCGCAGGGCCAGCCGGCCCGCCTCACGCCCTTTGCCGACCGCCTGCTGTGGGCCGAGAAGCGCGCCCGCGCCCGGCTCACGCCGCACATCGAGGCCTTGCGCGCCGAGCTGGAGCGGGTGCTGGCCGACGCACTCGACGGCAGCCAGCATGTGCTGACGATCTTCGCCAGCCACGACCTGGCCCTGCCCCTGCTGCGTGATCTGGCCAGCCAGTCGCACGGCCTGCACATCGACCTGCGTTTTGCCGGCAGCGTGGACGCGCTCGCCGCGCTGGCCCAGGGCCGCTGCCTGGTGGCAGGCTTCCACGTGCCGGCCCTGCCCGGTGGCTCGCGCCAGTTCGCCGCGGCCATGAAGCCGCTGCTCAAGCCGGGTGTGCACAAGCTCATCGGCTGCGTGCGCCGCACCCAGGGCCTGATGGTGCAGCCTGGCAACCCGCTGGGCCTGCAGGGCCTGGCCGACCTGGCGCCGGTGCCCGGGCGCACGCTGCGCTTCGTCAACCGCCAGAGCGGGTCGGGCACCCGGCTGCTGATGGACCACCTGCTGGCCGAGCAGGGCCTGGCGCCCGAGGCCATCCCAGGCTGGTTCACTCCGCCTGAAGACAGCCACCTGGCCGTGGCCGCCGCCCTGGCCAGCGGCGCGGCCGACGCCGGGCCCGGCATCGAATCGGCGGCCCGGGCCTTCGGCCTGGGTTTTGTGCCCTTGATCGAGGAAGACTATTTCCTGGTCTGCCTGAAGGACGCGCTGGACCACCCCGCGGTGCTGAAGCTGCGCGCCACCCTGGAAGACCCGGCCTGGGTGCAGGCGCTGCAAGGCCTGGCGGGTTATGCGCCGGCGCAGGGCGGCCAGGTGCTGTCACTGACCCAGGCCCTGCCCTGGTGGCACTTCCGCCAGCCCAAGAAGCCGGTGGACGGCGGGCTGCAGGCGGCCTGAATCAGCACGCGCCGGGGTCGCCCTGCAGGCGCAGCAGGTCGGCCAGGCAGCGCCCGGGCTCGTCGCGGAAGCGCTGGTCCAGCACCTGGATGGCGCCGATGCGGTCCACCCGGAAGCTGCGGAAATCCTGGCGCCGCTCGCACCAGGCCGCCAGTGTCCACACCTGGCCCCAGTAGAAGCTGCCCAGCGGGCGCACGGTGCGTTCGCTGGCCTGGCCTTGCAGGTCCTGGTACTGCAGCTGCAGCTTGCGCCGCGCCTCGGTGGCCAGGCGCAGGGTCTCCAGCCGGGCACGGGTGGCGGCGTCGGGCCCCACCGGCGGGGCGTAGACCGCCAGGCTCTCGGCCGCGGCACGGGTGGCCGGTGGCAGCACCGCCAGCATCTTCGACAGCGCGGTCTCGGCGCCGGCCGCCAGCAGGTCGTCCAGCCGCGGCTGGGCCAGGCGGATGGCCGCCACCAGGGCCTGCGCCTCGCCGGCGGTGAACATCAGCGGCGGCAGGTCGAAGCCGGCGCGCATGCGGTAGCCCACACCGGCCTCGCCCTCGATGGGCACGCCCTGCTGCTGCAGATCGGCCACGTCCCGGTAGACGGTGCGGGTGGACACCTGCAGCCGTTCGGACAACCACAGCGCGGTGCTGAGCCGCCGGCCGCGGATCAGCTGCACGGTCTGGAACAGGCGGTCGGCGCGGCGCATGGTGGGGTGGCTGTCTCACTCGCCGTCCCAGTAGTCCACCACCTGGCCATCACGCACCACGACATGGTGGGCCTGCAGGGCGCCGTCGGGGCCGGGCCGGTCGTCATACCAGGCGGTCTTGCGGCTGTCGGGGTACTCGCACACCTCGGGTGTGCGCTGGCTGCTGAAGGCCAGGTAGCGCAGCGCGGTGCTGCCGGTGTTGGTGATGGCATGCGCCGTGTCGGGCCCACCCGCGGGGCAGCCCACCACATCCCCTTCGCGCAGCGGCTGGCGGCTGGGGCCGAAGCGCAGCTCGCCCTGGCCGGACAAGACCACGAACAGCTCGTCGTTGTGCCAGTGGCTGTGGAAGGGAAAGGCCTGCTTGCCGGGCGGCACTTCCACCAGGCTGCAGCCCAGGTGCTGCAGGCCCAGCAGGCTGCCGATGCGGCCCAGCTGCATGGCGATGCGCTGCGCGGTGTCGGGTGGCGGGGTGTAGTCCGCCGGCCGCGCTTGCAGCTGCACGTCGGCCAGGTTGATCAGCAGCGCCGGCATCCTCATCTCCTTCATCAGCCTGGCTGATTGTGTGCTGCTGCCATGCTGCCGCAACCCTGCTGACAGCGGGTTGTCAGCAGCCACGCACCGGGCAGGCGGCGCTATGCTGGCTGCAGATCGCCGGCCCCGGATGCCGGCGCAAGGGGGTGCGATGCTGGATCTGCTGGGCCGCTGCGGTGTGGTGTTGGGGCGGGTGCTGCTGGGCATGGCGGCGCTGGTGGCGGGTGCATCGGCCCAGACCGGCCAGGCCGCCGCCGACAAGCCGGCCGCCGTGCCGGTGGCGGATTTTTTCCGCGTGGATGCGATGGCGCGCCCGCTGCTGTCGCCCTCGGGCAAGCACCTGGCGGTGCAGGTGGGCGCGCCCAACGGCCGCACCCGGCTGGCGGTGCTCAGCGTCGACCCGCCACGCACGGCGGTGATCGTGGCCGGCTTCGACGACACCAGCATCCACCGCGTGCAGTGGGTCAACGACGACCGGCTGGTGTTCACCGTGGCCGACTGGCACCAGGCCTGGGACCACTGGAGCGCCCCCGGCCTGTACGCCGTCGACCGGGATGGCAAGGACTTGCGCATGCTGGTGCAGCGCAGCTGGCAGTTCGTCGCCGAGCTGGGCGGCGTGCGTGTGCCGGCGCTCACCCCCAACCACGGCCTGCTGCGGGTGCTGCGTGACGGCTCGGCCGATGTCGTGGTGCAGCGCTCTGACTACGACGGCGCCTATCGCGAGGTGGTGGGTGCCACGGCCCTGCGGCTGGACACACGCACCGGCCGCACCCGGCCGCTGGACACCGGCTGGCTGCGCAACGCCCGGCAGTGGGTGGTGGACAACCAGGGCGCCGCCAGGGCGCTGTTTGCCCGCCAGGACGACAAGCTGGAAGCCTGGTGGCGGCCCGGCCCCGACGCCGAGTGGGTGATGATCGACCGGCAGCCGCTGTTCGTCGGCCGCAGCGGCGGCCTGGTCGGCCTGCGCCTGGGTCTGGACGGCCAGCTCTATGCCGAGACCAACGGGCGCCACAGCGATGGCACCTCCGAGCTGTACCGCTTCGACACCACCCAGCGCCGTCTGGAGGCCGAACCCCTGGTCAGCGTGCAGGGTTTCGACTTCGAAGGCCACCTGGTCTTCGACGGTCGCGACAAGTCGCTGCTGGGTGTGCGCTACCTGGGCGATGCCTGGTCCACCGCCTGGCTCAACCCGGGCATGCAGGCGGTGCAGGCCCGCATCGACGCCCAGCTGCCCGGCCTGATCAACCTGGTGGACGTGGCCGAATGTGCCTGCAGCCGCTGGCTGGTGGTCAGCTCGCACTCCGACCGCCAGCCGCATCTTTTCTGGCTTTACGACCGCGAGGCCGACCGGCTGGAGCCGGTGGGCCAGGCCCAGCCGCAGATCGACCCGCGGCGCATGGCCAGCCGCGACTTCCTGCGCTTCAAGGCGCGTGATGGCATGGACATCCCGCTGCATGTCACCCGGCCCCAGGGCAAGGGCCCCTGGCCCACGGTGGTGCTGGTGCATGGCGGGCCGCATGTGCGTGGTGGCCATTGGTCCTGGGATGGCGAGGCGCAGTTCCTGGCCTCGCGGGGCTACCTGGTGCTGGAGCCCGAGTTCCGGGGCAGCACCGGTTATGGCGGTGCGCTGTTTGCGGCCGGCTTCAAGCAATGGGGGCTGAAGTCGCAGGACGACATCGCCGATGCCCTGGGCTGGGCGGTTGCCAAGGGCGAGGCCGACGCCAGCCGGGCCTGCATCGCCGGCGGCAGCTACGGTGGTTATGCTGCGCTGATGGGCCTGATCCGCGACGACAAGCTCTACCGCTGCGGCCTGGCCTGGATGGCGGTGACCGACATCGGCCTGATGTTCGAGCTGAAGTACAGCGACCTGCCGGACATCTGGCGCCAATACGGCATGCCCCAGCTCATCGGTGATCCGCAGAAGGATGCGGCGCAGCTGGCCGCCACCTCGCCGCTGCAGCAGGCCGGGCGCCTGAAGCGGCCGCTGCTGCTGGCGGCGGGCGGTGTCGACCGCCGCGTGCCCATCGCCCACAGCACCCGCTTCAAGGCGGCCCTGCCGGCCGACTACACGGGCCTGACCTGGATCGTCTACCCCGACGAAGGCCATGGCCTGGCCAAGCCCGAGACCCGGGTCGACTTCTGGCGCCAGGTGGAGGCCTTTCTGGCGCGGGAACTGGCCCCACGCTGATGCGGTCTTGCGCTGGCCCGGCCACGGCCAGCTGGTGGCCTGCCGACAATGGCGCATGAGTTCCACGCGTGTCTTCAAGGGCAACAAGCAGGCCCTGCCCAGCAAGCCCTGCAAGGTCTGCGGCCGGCCCATGGTCTGGCGCAAGGCCTGGGCCCGGAACTGGGCCGAGGTCCAGCACTGCTCCGACGCCTGCCGCCGCGGCACACCCCGCCGTGGCTGAGCCGCTGCGCCACCTGGTGCTGGTGCTGGGCGACCAGCTGAACCACGATGCCAGCGCCTTCGACGGCTTCGACCCCGCGCAGGACGCGGTGTGGATGGCCGAGGTGGACGGCGAATCCACCCACATCCCCTCGTCCCAGCAGCGCACCGTGCTGTTCCTGGCGGCGATGCGGCACTTCGCCCAGGCGCTGCGCGACCAGGGCCTGCCGCTGCACTACAGCCAACTGGACGACCCCGCCAACCTCCACAGCCTGGCCGCCGAGCTGGACGCCGCCATCACCCGCCTGCGGCCTGCCGCCCTGGTGCTGACGGCCCCCGGCGACTGGCGTGTGCTGCAGGCCCTGCGCGCCGTGGCACGCCAGCACGGCCTGCCGCTGGACTTGCGCGACGACCGGCACTTCTTCTGCACCGTGCGTGACTTCGCGGCCCATGCGCGCGGCCGCAAGCAGCTGCGCATGGAGTACTTCTACCGCGAGCAGCGGCGTCGCCACGGCGTGCTGATGGACGGCGACCAGCCCTGCGGCGGCCAGTGGAACTTCGACGCCGACAACCGCCAGGCCTTCGGCCGCAGCGGCCCTGGCCTGCTGCCGCCGCCCACACGCTTCACGCCCGATGCCAGCACCCAGGCGGTGGTCGACCTGGTGGCGCGGCGCTTCGCCGGGCACCCGGGCCAGGCCAGCCCCTTCGGCTGGCCGGTCAGCCGCGGCCAGGCGCTGCAGGCGCTGGATGCCTTCATCACCCAGCGCCTGCCGCACTTCGGCCAGTGGCAGGACGCGATGTGGGCCGGCCAGCCCTGGCTGTACCACGCCCACCTCAGCGCCGCGCTCAACTGCAAGCTGCTGAACCCACGCGAGGTGGTGGCCCGGGCCGAGGCCGCCTACCGTGCGGGCCAGGCGCCGCTGGCGGCGGTGGAGGGTTTCATCCGCCAGATCCTGGGCTGGCGCGAGTATGTGCGCGGCATCTACTGGACCCAGATGCCCGGCTATGCCGACCACAACGCGCTGCACGCGCAGCAGCCCTTGCCGGCCTTCTACTGGACCGGCGACACGCCCATGGCCTGCCTGCACGACGCCATCAGCCAGACCCTGCAGCACGGCTATGCCCACCACATCCAGCGCCTGATGGTGACCGGCCTGTATGCACTGCTGCTGGGCGTGCAGCCGCAGCAGGTGCATGCCTGGTACCTGGGCGTCTACGTGGACGCGGTGGAATGGGTGGAGCTGCCCAACACCCTGGGCATGGCCTTGTTCGCCGACGGCGGGCTGATGGCCAGCAAGCCCTACACCGCCACCGGCAAGTACATCCAGCGCATGGGCAACCACTGCCAGGGCTGCCGCTTCGACCCGGCCTTGTCCACCGGCGACAGGGCCTGCCCCTTCACCACCCTGTACTGGGATTTCCTGGGCCGCCACCAGGCGCTGCTGGCGGCCAACCCGCGCCTGGCGCTGCAGCTGAAGAACCTGGCGCGGCTGGCGCCCGACCAGCGCACGGCCATCGCGGCGCGGGCCGATGCCGTGCGCGCCGGGCTGCTGGACGCCTGATGCCGGACGACGGCTTCCCGCCCACCCTGGCCGCGGCGCAGCAGCGCATCGCCGCCATCGACCCCACGGCCTATGCCCGCAGCCGCAACCACCTGGGCGGCGCCGTCACGCGGCTGTCGCCCTATCTGACGCATGGCATCGTCAGCCTGACCGAGGTGGCGGCCGGCGTGGCCGCGCGCCACCCGCTGGCGCTGACCCACAAGCTGGTGCAGGAACTGGCCTGGCGTGCCTTCTTCCACCATGTGGCCCGCCGCCGGGGCGACGGCATCCTGCAATCCCTGCATGCCGGGCCGCGCCCGGAGGCCGACTACCAGCCGCTGCTGCCCGACGATGTGCGCCAGGCCCGCAGCGGTGTGCCGGTGATCGACCAGGCCGTGCGCGCCCTCTACACCACGGGCTGGCTGCACAACCATGCGCGCATGTGGCTGGCCAGCTACCTGGTGCATGTGCGTGGTGTGCACTGGCGCGCCGGGGCCGACTGGATGCTGGCCCATCTGCTCGATGGCGACCGTGCCAGCAACCACCTCAGCTGGCAGTGGGTGGCCGGCACCGGCAGCCACAAGCCCTATCTGTTCAACGCCGAGAACGTGGCCCGCCACTGCGCCGGCACACACGATGGCTGGGCCAGCCCCGGCAGCGTGCTCGACACCAGCTACACCACGCTCGAGCGCTGGGCGCATGGCCAGACGCCGCTGCCGCTTGCCGCGCCGCTGGCGCCTGACCAGGGCCTGCCCGAACCCCTGCTGTGGCGGCAGCCCCCGCCGGGCCTGCCGGCGCCGGCCGCGCTGCCGGCGGCCACCACCCTGGCCGGCCGCACGGTGCAGCTGCTGCACCCCTGGGCGCTGGCCGAGCCGGCGGCCGCTGCGGTGGCCGGCGCCGACCCCGGCGTGCTGCGCCTGGGCGTGTGGCCGGCCGAGCACTTCCAGCAGGCGCCCTGGACGGCCCGGCGCTGGGCCTTCGTGGCGCAGCGGCTGGCGGCCATCAGCACCGCCGTGGTGTGGGCCGATGGCGCCAGCCTGCAGCAGGCGCTGCAGCCCGCGGCCCGGGTGCTGACCACCGACCACCCGGAGCTGCCCGCCAGCTGGCCCGCCGCCTGGCGCCAGAGCGCAGCGCCGCTGCTGCCCGAGCCGGCGCAGCTGTGTGGCTCGTTCTCGCAGTTCTGGCGCCAGGCCACCCGCGGCATCGGCCAGCTGGACGCCTTGCCGGGCTGGCCGCTGGCGCGCCAGCAGCCCCTGTTCTAGCCCGCCCGCGCTGCGGCCTGGCCAGCCCTGATCGGCGATGATGCGGGCCTTGCCTGCTGCCCGAGACCGCCCGATGCTCCTGATGCCCAAGCGCCGCGAATCCCTGGTCCGGCTGGCCTGGCTGGCTGCCGCCGGCCTGCCAGGCTGGGTGGGGGCGCAGCCGGTGGTGCCGCCGTCACCAACGTCACCACCATCAGCAACGCCACCACCCCCGCGCCCCAGCCTCCACCTGCCACCCATGGCCTTGCGCCAGCGCCGCCTGGCCAATGGCCTGCAGCTGGTCAGCCTGCCGATGGCGGGCAGCGGCACGGTCAGCGTGCAGGTCTGGTACCGCGTGGGCGGCAAGGACGACCCGGTGGGCCGCTCGGGCTTTGCGCACCTGTTCGAACACCTGATGTTCAAGCGCACCCGGCACATGGCCGACGAGATGTTCGACCGCCTGACCGAAGACGTGGGTGGCCAGAACAACGCCTTCACCGCCGAGGACATGACGGCCTACCAGAACGAGGTGCCGGCCAACCACCTGGAGCGCCTGCTCTGGGCCGAGGCCGAGCGGCTGGCGCACCTGCAGGTGGACCAGGCGGCCTTCGACAGCGAGCGCAAGGTGGTGATCGAGGAGCTGCGTGAACGGGTGCTGGCCGACCCCTACGGCCGGCTGTTCAACGCCCTGCCGGGCCTGGCCTTCGAGCGCCACCCCTACCGCCGCCCGGTGATCGGCAGCGAGGCCGACCTGAACGCCGCCACGCTGGACGATGTGCGCCGCTTCCACAGCACCTACTACCGGCCCGACAACGCGCTGCTGATCGTGGTGGGCGACGCCGACCCGGCGCAGCTGGACACCTGGGTCGACCGCTACTTCGGTCCGCTGGCCACGCCCGGCACGCCCATCCCGCGGGTGACCGAGCAGGAACCCCCACGCACGCGTGACGAGCGGGTGCAGGTGCACGGCCCCAACGTGCCCCTGCCGGCCGTGGCCCTGGTGTGGAAGGGCCCGCCGGTGCGCCATGCCGATGCTCCGGCGCTGGAGGTGGCGCAGGCCCTGCTGTCGGCCGGTGAATCGGCGCGGCTGAACCAGGCCCTGGTCTACAGCACCCGCAGCGCGCAGGCGGCGGGCTTCAGCGCCGACCTGTATGCCGAGGGCGGCATGCTGGCGGCCTATGCCATTGCCGCCAGCGGCCAGAACCTGCGCAAGCTGGAAGACGCGCTGCTCGACCAGATCAGCCTGCTGGCGCGTGGCAAGGTGGGTTACGACGAGATCGACAAGGTGCGCACCCAGCTGCTGACGGCCGCCCTGCTGCGCCGCCAGACGCCCCAGGGCCTGGCCAGCGCCATCGGCATGGCGGCGCTGCAGCATGGTGATGCACGCGAGGCCGACGGCCGCTTCACCCGCCTGCAGGCGGTGCGGGTGGCCGATGTGCAGCGTGTGCTGCAGCAGCATGTGCTGGCCGCGCGCCGCGTCAGCATCGACTACACCCAGGGCCCGGCATGACACAGCATCCCCAACGCCGCCAGGCCCTGGCCGCCGCGCTAGCCCTGCTGGCCGCAGGCGCCCGCGCCACGCCGGGGGTGGACGAACCCCCGCTGCCGCAGCCACCCCGCCCGCTGCAGCTGCCCGGCTTCAGCCAGCAGCAGCTGGCCAACGGTGTGCAGGTGCTGGTGGCGCCACGCCCCGGCCTGCCCCTGGTCAGCCTGCGCCTGGCGGTGCGCGCCGGGCCCGAGGCCGACCCCGGCGGCCGCCCCGGCGTGGCCGAGATGCTGGCCACGCTGTGGCCCAGGGGTGCGCTGCGTGCCGGCCGCAAGGTGGGGGCGTCCGACCTGGCGCGCCAGGCCGAGGCCCTGGGCGGCACGCTGGATGCGCACAGCAGCTGGGGCCTCGGCAGCCTGGCGATGACCGTCACCAGCGCCCGTGCCGACGCCGCCCTGGCCTTGCTGGCCGATGTGCTGCGCCGCCCGCTGCTGGCCGCCGACGAACTGGAGCGCGCCCGCACCCAGGCGCTGGACGGCCTGCGCCTCACGCTGGGCAACCCCGGCGAGGTGGCGGCCCTGGCCCTGCGGCGTGCCTTCTGGGGCGATGTGCCCCATGGCCGGGTGCCGGTGCCGGCCGCGCTGCAGCGCCTGGCCGTGGCCGATCTGCAGGACTTCCAGGCCAGCTGGGTGCGGCCCGACCGTGTGGCCCTGGTGCTGGCAGGCGACACCACGCCCGAGGCCGGCCTGGCCCTGGCCCAGCGCCTGCTGGGCGACTGGCGCGCGCCGGCCACGGCCCTGCCCGAGCTGGCGCTGGCACCGCCGCAGCCGCTGGCCAGCCCGCTGGTGCTGATCGACATGCCCGGCGCCGGCCAGACCAGCGTGGCGGTGGCCGCGCCCTTCGTGGCCCAGGCGGCGGCCGAGCGGCGCACCGGCCTGGTGGCCCATGCCGTGCTGGCTGGGGGTTATTCGGCGCGGCTGAACCAGGCGGTGCGCATCCAGCGTGGCCTGAGCTATGGCGTGTCCGGCGCCGTCGAGGCCCTGGCGCCGGGTGGCATGGCCAGCGCCCAGGCGCAGACCGCCCATGCCAACGCGGCCCAGGTGCTGCAGCTGCTGCGCAGCGAGGTCGCCCGGCTGGCCGAGGCGCCGCCCACGGCCGATGAACTGGCGGCGCGCCAGGCCAGCCTGGTGGGCGGTTTTGCGCGCCGGCTGGAGACCACGGCCGGCCTGGCGGCGCTGCTGCTGGGCCAGTGGGCGGCCGGCCGCCCGCTGGCCGACCTGGCCGACCATGTGCCGCAGATCCTGGCCGTCAGCCCTGCCCAGGTGCAGGCCTTTGCCCGCCGCCACTGGGCGGCGAATGCGCTGCGCGCGGTGGTGGTGGGGGATCTGTCGGCCACCGGTGATGCGCTGGCGGCCGCCAACCCCGGCGCGCTGCGCCTGCGCATGGCCGATCTCGACCTCGAACAGGCCGGCCTGCGCAAGCCGGCCTGAGCCACCCACCCCGCATTGCCGTTCCCATGCCCAGCCGACGCCCACCCCGCAGCAGCTCTGCCACCGGCCCCGCGGCCACCCCCAGCCCCACCACCACCCACCCCATCGTGCTGGCGCTGCAGGGTGGTGGCTCCCACGGCGCCTTCACCTGGGGCGTGCTGGACCGGCTGCTGGAGGATCAGACCCTGTCGATCGCCGGCATCTCCGGCACCAGCGCTGGTGCGCTGAACGCGGCCGTGCTGGCCTGCGGCTGGGTGGACGGCGGGCGTGCTGGTGCACAGGCGGCCTTGCGCGCCTTCTGGCTGGACGTGGCCAGCCAGCACTCGCCCTGGGGCGGCGGCTGTTTCAGCCCGCCCGGGCAGGGGCTGGCGGCCTACAACCTGGGCAACAACCCGTTCTACGCCTGGCAGCAGCAGTTCCTGCGGCTGTTCAGCCCCTACCAGTTCAATCCGCTGGGCAGCGACCCCCTGCGGGCGGTGCTGACCCGGCATGTGGACTGCGACCGGCTGCGCCAAAGCCCCATCCCGCTGTTCATCACCGCCACCTCGGTGCGCACCGGCCAGCCGCGGGTGTTCGAGCGGGCCGACCTGGACATCCCTGCGCTGCTGGCCTCGGCCTGCCTGCCGCAGCTGTTCCAGGCGGTGCAGATCGACGGTGAGCCCTACTGGGACGGTGGCTACAGCGGCAACCCGGCACTGTGGCCGCTGATCTACAACACCCAGTCGCTGGACCTGGTGCTGGTCAAGATCAACCCGCTGTCGCGGCCGGGCACACCCGACACACCGGCCGAGATCGCCGACCGGGTGAACGAGATCACCTTCAATGCGGCCCTGGTGGGCGAGATGCGGGCCATCGGCTTCGTCAGCCGCCTGGTGGAGCAGGGCCGGCTCTCGGGCGACGACTACAAGCAGCTGCGCCTGCACATGGTGGCCGACGACGACGGCCTGGCCCCGCTGCAGGGCTCCAGCAAGGTCAACACCGACCGCAGCTTCCTGGAGGCCCTGCATGCGCTGGGCCGCGCGGCGGCCGAGCGCTGGCTGGCAGCGCACCGGGCGGATGTGGGTGTGCGTTCGTCTCTGGACCTGCGGGAGAGCTTCCTGATGCCGCGCCGCGCGCCGGCGGCCTGAGGCTCAGCGCGCGGCGGCCAGGTCGCCCAGCAGGCGGTCCAGCGTGGCCACCAGCAGCGCGGCATGCTCGGGCTGGAACACCAGCGGCGGGCGGATCTTCAGGCTGCTGGCCTGCTGGCCGGTGGCGCTGAGCAGCACACCACGCTGGCGCAGGCCGTTGACCACCTGCAGCGTCAGCGCGGGGTCGGGCCGGCTGGGGTCGTCGGCCTGCACCAGGTCCAGCGCGATGAACAGGCCGGCACCCCGCACCGCGCCGATGCAGCGGTGGCGGCTGGCCAGACCGCGCAGGCCGTCGCGCAGCAGTGCCCCCACCTGCAGGGCGTTGGCCTGCAGGCCCTGCTGCTGGATCACGTCCAGCACGGCGCCGGCCGCGGCCATGGCCACCGGGTTGCCACCGAAGGTGTTGAAGTAGCGGCACTGGGCGCCAAACGCGGCCAGCACGGCCGGCTGCACCGCGATGCCGGCCACCGGGTGGCCATTGCCCATGGGCTTGCCCATGCTGACGATCTCGGGCACCAGGCCGTGGCGGGCAAAGCCCCAGAAGGCATCACCGCTGCGCCCGAAGCCGGCCTGCACCTCGTCGGCGATCAGCACACCGCCGGCGGCGCGCACATCGGCCACCGCCTCGGCCAGGAAGCCGGGTGGATCGGTCAGCACGCCGTCGCTGGAGAACACCGTGTCCACCAGCAGCGCGGCCGGCGCCAGGCCATGGGCCTGCAGGTCGGCGATGGCGGCACGCACGCCGGCGGCGAACAAGGGGCCGATCTGGTCGGGCGGGGCCTGCAGCGGCAGCGCGACGGTGCGCACCGCGCCACCCAGCTGCATGCCGGCACCCAGCGAGGGCGAGGCCTCTGCCATCGTCTGGGTGACGCCGTGGTAGGCCCAGCGGGTGACGATCAGGCCCTGGGCGCCGGTGTGGGCGCGGGCGATGCGCAGCGCAAGGTCGTTGGCCTCGCTGCCGGTGCAGGTGAACATGGCCTGGCCCAGCGCGGGCGGCATGGTGGCCAGCAGGCGCTCGGCGTACTCCACCACGCCGGCGTGCAGGTAGCGGGTGTGGGTGTTCAGAACCGCGGCCTGCGCGGCGATGGCCTGCACCACCTGCGGCTGGCAGTGGCCCACGGCGGCCACGTTGTTGTAGGCGTCGAGGTAGCGCCGGCCAGCGGTGTCGTAGAGCCACACGCCGTCGCCACGCACCAGCTGCAGCGGTTGTTCGTAGAACAGGCGGTAGGCCGGGCCCAGCACGCGGGTGCGGCGGGCCAGCAGGTCGGCATGTGGGTCGGGTGTGGTCATGGTCAGACGCCGCAGGCGGCGCGCAGTGCGTCCCGCGCCCGGGCCGGCGGCACCTGGGCGCAGGCCTGCAGCCGGGCCCAGGAGACGGGGTTGTTGCGCAGCAGGTAGGCGGCGTCCTGCGGCTGGCGCGCCGCACGCCAGCCGCTGATGGCCACCACCATCAGCAGCCGAGCCTGCACCAGTGGCCACAGCAGGTCCAGCTCGGCCGGCGCCAGCGGCGCCTGTGCGTGGTAGGCCGCGGCAAAGGCGGCCACCGTACCCAGGGCCCCAGCTTCGGCATCCCCCTCGGCATCCAACTGGTAGGCCGCCGCCACCGCCAGGTCGTTGATGCGCGGCGCGGCCAGCATGTCGCCGAAATCCAGGATGGCGCTGGCCTGGTCGGGCCGGGCCGGGTCGACCAGCAGGTTGTGGATGTTGAAGTCGTTGTGGATGGCCTGGCGCGGCAGGCCGGCCAGGCGCGGCAGGGCCTGGGCCAGGAACAGCTGCAGCGCGCCTTGCGCCAGGGCGCGGCGGCCGGCGTCGGGCATCTGGTCCACCAGGCTGGCCACGCTGTGGGCGCGCTGGATGTCCCAGGGCAGCTGCAGGGCCGCGGCCGGATGCTGCAGGCCGGCCAGTGCCAGGTCGAGCCGTGCCAGCAGGCCGGCCACGCTGGCGCGCTGGGCCGCCGAGCGGGGCGCCTGCGGCATCGGCAGGCCGTGCAGCCAGTGCAGCAGGCGCAGCACCCGGGGCCGGCCGTCGGGGGCGATGGCGGTGATGGCCGGCGTGCCCGCTGTTGCGCCATGCATGGCCGGCTGCAGGCGCTGCACCGGCAGTTCCGGCGCATGGCGGGCCAGGTGCAGCAGGGCCTGGGTCTGGTAGTCGGTGACCGCTGCCGGCTCGTCGGGATGCGAGGCCTTGAACAGCAGCTTGACCGGCGCGCCGTCTAGCGTGGCCAGCACGGCGAAGTTGCTGTCGCGCTCGCCGCTCACGGCCTCCAGCGCCCCATCCAGCCCCCAATGCTGCCGCAGCATCTGCTGCGCCCAGGCCATGGGCACCGGCGCTGCCGCGGCGCACAGCACGGCGGCTTCGGGCAGTTGGTCGAAGGCTTGCGTCATGCGGCCGACAGAAAGCCCCGCAGCGCGCTGCGCAGGCTCAGCCCCAGGTCGTCGGACAGGTAACCACCTTCCTGCACCAGCACCGTGGGCAGGCCCAGGCGGGCGATGGCGGCCAGCACCTGGCCGAAGCCGGGCGTGGTGACGGCCAGGGCCTGGTAGGGGTCGCGCTCATGGGCGTCCAGCCCCAGGGCCACCACCAGGGCGCCGGGCGCGTAGTCGCTGATGCGCTGCAGCGCCACGGCCAGCGCGGCCAGGAAACCGGCATCGCCCGTGCCCTTGGCCAGCGGCAGGTTCAGGTTGTAGCCCAGGCCGTCGCCCTCGCCGCGCTCATGCGCATGGCCGGTGAAGAAGGGCGTGCAGAAATGCGGGTCGCCATGCAGCGAGATGGTCAGCACATCGCTGCGGCGCCAGAAGATGCCCTGCGTGCCGTTGCCGTGGTGCACGTCGATGTCCAGCACCGCCACCCGCGCATGGCGCTGGCGCAGCTGCTGCGCTGCAATGGCGGCGTTGTTCAGGTAGGTGAAGCCGTTGGCGCGGTCGGCATAGGCATGGTGGCCGGGCGGGCGGCACAGGGCATAGGCGGCACGTTCACCGTCCAGCACCAGCTGGGCGGCGTGGGTGGCCACATGGGCCGACCACACGGCCGCTGCCCAGGTGTGTTCACCCACCGCGCTGGCCATGTCGCCCAGGTGGAAACCGGCCTGGCCGACCAGGCTGTCGGGGTAGGTGCAGGGCTGGCCGGGGAAGGGGTGCACATTGGGCAGCACCTCGTCCGACGCATCGGGCAGCTGCTGCCAGCGTTGCCACACCGTGGCCAGGAAGTGCAGGTACTCGGGTGTGTGGATGGCGCCGCGTGGGCCGGGGCCGTGGTCGGCGGGCTCCACCGGGTGCAGGCCTTCGGCCAGGGCGGCGGCCAGCAGGCGCTCGGCGCGCTCGGGCTGCTCGTTGCTGCGCTTGAAGCGGCCACGCACGATGAACTGCTGCGGATCGTGGCCGCGGTGGTGGGGGCTGTGGACGACGTGCATGGGATGTGTGGGGTCAGGTGGCGCCGCGTTGGGTGAACAGCTGGCGCACATGCACCACCGCCACGTCCAGGTGGTACTGCAGGGCCTGCAGCAGGCCGGCCTCGTCTCGCCGCTGCAGGGCCTGGGCAATGGGCCAGTGGGTCTCGGCCAGGGCCGTGGGGTCGCCATAGCTGTCCTCGCTGAGGGCCAGGAACAGCTGCACCTCGTGGCGCAGGTTCTGGAACAGCTTGAGCAGGTAGGCATTGCCGCTCAGCGCGCACAGCTGGTGGTGGAAGGCCAGGTCCTGCGCCACGCGCCGGGCGCGGCTGAGCTGGGCCGCCTGGGCCACCATCTGGCCGACCAGGGCCATCAGCGCGTCGCATTCGGCGTCGCTGGCGTGCCGGCAGGCCAGGCGCGCACCCATCAGCTCCAGCTGGATGCGCACCTGGTACAGGTCGTCCACCTGCTGCAGCGTGAAATCACGCACCGCGAAGCCGTGGCGCGGGCGCGCCACCAGCAGGCCGCTGCTCTCCAGCCGGCGCGCCGCCTCGCGCACCGGGGCGCGGCTGATGCCCATGCGGCGCGCCAGCTCGGCCTCGACGATGCGCTCGCCCAGGGCGATGCGGCCTTCGAGGATGGCGTCCTGCAGCTGGGCCTCGACCATGGCCACCAGGTCGGGCACCTGGATCGAGCTGAAGCCGGGATGCGGGGTGTCGGGCAGGGCGGCCATGGGAGTGGGCAAGGTGGGTGGGGGCGGCATCAGGCCCGAGGCCGCAAGGCCAGGGCGATGCCGGCCGCGGCGATCAGGCCCATGCCGCCCAGGGCCAGGGCGTCGGGCGGGCGCTGGAACCAGAAGCTGCTGATCAGCACCGCCAGCAGCAGCTGCAGGTAGTTCATCGGCGCCAGCGTGGCCAGCGGCACGCGGCGGAAGGCCGCCAGCAGCAGCCATTGCGCCAGGCCGCTGACCAGGCCACCGGCCACCAGCATGGCCATCTGCAGCGCGCTGGGCCAGGCGCCGTCGGCACCCGGCATGGCTGGCACCTGGCTGACCAGCTGGGTGACCACCAGGCAGACCACGGCCATGTAGGCGTATTGCGTGGCCGCCGGCACGCGGCCGGAGAGCTTGCGGGTGAGCAGCTGGAACAACGCATAACACAGCGCTGCCACGGCCATCAGCAGGGTGCCGACCAGCGGCAGCGCGCCGCCCGGCCGCACGATCAGCAGCATGCCTGCAAAGCCCGCGGCCACCGCCAGCCACTGGCGAGCGCCCACGTGTTCACCCAGCAGCCAGGGCGACAGCACCACCATCACCAGCGGCGCGGTGAAGTAGATGGCCGTGGCCTCGGCCAGCGGCATGCTGACCAGGGCCGTCATGAAGCAGGTGGCGGTGATGGCCAGGGCCAGCGCGCGCAGCAGCAGCAGGCGCTGGTGCGGTGCCCGCCAGGGCCGCAGCTCGCCGCTGTGCAGCAGCCAGGCCAGGGCCAGGCCGCCCACGGCCAGGTAGCGGCCCAGGTTCACCGCCACCGGCGAGAAGCTGCCGACCATCTGCTTGGCGAAGGCGTCGTAGAGGGCGAAGCAGAGCAGGGCGGCGAGGAACAGCAAGACCCCCGCCGCGCGCTGGTCCGGTGTCGCCGTGGCCGTGCTCACGCGCCCAGCCCTTCCAGCAGCGCGTGCAGGCCCGGCCCCAGCGCCTCGACCATGTAGCCACCCTCCTGCACCACCACCGTGGGCAGGCCCAGGGCCCGCACCCGCTGGCCCACGGCGCGGTAGGCGGCATGGTCCAGCTTCAGCACGCTCAGCGGGTCGTCGCCGAAGGTGTCGAAGCCCATGCACAGCACCAGGGCTGCCGGCGCATGGGCGCGCACGGCCGCCACGCCGGCGTCCAGCGCGGTGAGGAAGGCGTCGTTGCCGCTGCCGTGGGCCAGCGGCAGGTTCAGGTTCTTGCCCAGGCCGGCACCCGCACCACGCTCATCGGCGCGGCCGCTGTAGAACGGGTAGTAGTGGTCGGGGTCGGCATGGGTGGAGACGGTGAGCACATCGGCACGTTCGTAGAAGATCTGCTGCGTGCCGTCGCCATGGTGGGCGTCCACGTCCAGCACCGCCACCCGGCCGAACTGCTGCGCCAGGCGCTGCGTGGCCACCGCGGCGTTGTTGACGTAGCAGAAGCCACCGGCGCGGTCCCACTGGGCATGGTGGCCCGACGGTCGGCACAGGGCGTAGGCCAGCGTCTCGCCGGCACACACGGCCTCGGCGGCGGCCAGGGCGGTGTGGGCGGCGCGTTGGATGGAGCGCCAGGTGTGCGGGCCGATGGGGCAGGCCAGGTCGCTGATGTACCAGCCGGTCTGGGCCACGATGGACGGCGAGGGGCACTCCCCCCGCGCCAGGTCACGCCGCACATGCAGGGCCGGGCCCAGGTTGGGCAGCACCTCGGGGCCGGGCTCGACGCCGGGCATCTTCAGGGCCTGCCAGCGTTCAAAAGCAGTGGCCAGGTAGTCCAGGTAGGCGGGGCTGTGCACCGCCTGCAGCGCGGCCAGGCCGGCTTCCGGTGGCAGCAGCACCGGCACGCCCAGCGCCTGCAGCATGGCATGCAGGGCCTCGGCCCGGGCGGGCACATCGGCCGGCTTGTGCAGCCGGCCCAGGCGCATGAACTGCTGGGGCGTGTGCAGCAGCTGGTCGGGGCAGAAGAAGGCTTGCATGGGGGGCTTCGCTTGACGGGTTCAGTAGCCGCGCGCCAGGTCCACCGCCGCTGCGACGGGGGTGCCGGCGCGCAGCCAGGCCAGATTGAGCAGGGTCTGCTGCGCGATCACGACCGGGTGGGTGCGGGTGGCGATGTGTGGCGTCACGGTGATCTGCGGATGGCGCCAGAACGGGTGCTCGGCCGGCAACGGCTCCTGCACGAAGGTGTCCAGGGTGGCGGCAGCCAGCTGGCCACTGGCCAGCGCGGCCAGCAGGTCGGCCTCGACCAGATGTTCACCGCGGCCGACGTTGACCAGGTGCGCGCCCTGTGGCAGCTGGCGAAACAGCTCGGCATTCAGCACACCGCGGGTCTGCGCGGTGAGTGGCAGCAGGTTGACCAGGGTGTCGCAGCCGGCCAGGAATTCGGCGCGCTGCGCGTCGCCATGGAACAGCCGCACACTTCCCGGGTTGTCGCCGTCGGCGCTGCGGCGCCAGCCGCGCACCTGGTAGCCCAGCGCCTGCAGTGCCTGGCCGCAGGCCTGGCCCAGCGTGCCCAGGCCGGCGATGCCCACACAGTGATGGCCGGTGGGCTGCACCGGCTGCACCTTCCAGTCTGCCTGCGCCGCCTGTGCCAGGAAGCGGCCCATGTGGCGCTGGTGCTGCACCACCGCCCAGGTCACGTAGGCGGCCATGCCGCTGGCCATCTCGGGGTCGATGATGCGGCACAGCGCAACGCCGGTGGGCAGCGTGGGGTCCCCGGTCAGGTGGTCGATGCCGGCGGCGGCCGATTGCACCAGCCGCAGGTTCGGCAGCGTGGCCAGCACACCGGACGGCGGCTGCCAGCAGGTGGCGGCCTCGATCTGCGTGGTGTCGCCCAGGTCGGGCAGCAGGCGCAGGTCCACGCCGGGGCAAGCGGCCTCGAAGGCCGGTTTCAGAAAGGCCATGTCGACGCTGCGGCTGAGCAGCGCGATGACCGGTGGTGGATGCAGGGTGGGGGTGCTCATGCCGCAAGTCTAGGCACGGCGTTGATCAGGGCCTGGGTGTAGGCATGGCGCGGGTTGGACAGCACCTCGGCCGTGGGCCCATGTTCCACCACCCGGCCACGCTGCATCACCGCGATGTGGTCGCACATCTCGCCGGCCACCCGCAGGTCATGGGTGATGAACACCATGGCCAGCTGGAAGCGCTGGCGCACCTCGGCAAACAGCTTCAGCACTTGCGCCTGCACCGACACATCCAGCGCGCTCACCGGCTCGTCGGCCACCAGCAGCTCGGGCTGCATGGCCAGGGCGCGGGCGATGCAGATGCGCTGGCGCTGGCCGCCCGAGAACTCATGCGGCCAGCGGTCGGCGGCCTCGGGCCCCAGGCCCACCAGGGCCAGCAGTTCCCGCGTGCGGGCATGGGCCTCGGCCACCGCCACACCCTGGGCGATGGGCCCGGCGCTGATGGCCGCGCCGATCTTCTGGCGCGGGTTCAGCGAGGCATTCGGATCCTGGAACACCATCTGGATCTTGCCGCCAGCCTGGCGCATCAGCTTGCCACCCGACAGCAGGCTGCGGCCCTTGAACAGGATGCGGCCCGACTCAAACGGCGACAAGCCCACCAGGCAGCGGCCCACGCTGGATTTGCCCGAGCCCGATTCACCCACCAGGCCCAGGGTCTGGCCCTGGCGCAGGGTGAAGCTCACGTCCTTGGCCGCCTCCACCCGCCGGCCGCGGGAAAACAGCCCCCGCCCGGTGACATGGGTCTTGCACAGGTCCTGCACCTGCAGCACCAGGCTGGCGTCGGCATCGGCCGTTGGTGCACGCGCGTGGCCTTGCGGAATGGCGGCGATCAGCTGCCTGGTGTAGGCATGCTGGGGTGCCCGCAGCACCTGGCGTGCCGCACCGGCCTCGACGATGCGGCCGGTCTGCATCACCACCACCTGGTCGGCGATTTCACTCACCACGCCGAAGTCATGGGTGATGAACAGCACGGCCGTGCCACGGCGGCGCTGCAGGTCCTTGATCAACGCGAGGATCTGCGCCTGCGTGGTCACGTCCAGCGCGGTGGTGGGCTCGTCGCAGATCAGCAGCGCCGGCTCCAGCGCCATCGCGCAGGCGATCATCACCCGCTGGCGCTGGCCACCCGACAGGCGGAAGGGGTAGCTGTCGATCAGCAGGGCGGGGTCGGGCAGGCCCACGTCGGCCAGGGCAGCCAGGATGCGCTGGCGTTTCTCGGCGGTGGGCAGGCTGGTGTGGGCGTCGAACACTTCGCCGATCTGCTCGCCGATGCGCATCACCGGGTTCAGCGCCGTCATCGGCTCCTGGAACACCATGCCGATGCGGCTGCCGCGCAGCTGGCGCAGGCCGGCTTCGTCCAGCTGCAGCAGGTCCTGGCCCTGGAACAGGATGCGGCCTGCCACCGGCGCCACCTGGGGCAGGGGCAGCAGCCCCATGATGGCGTTGGCGATCATGGATTTGCCCGAGCCCGATTCACCCACCACGCACAAGGTCTGGCCGGGCAGCAGCTGCAGCGATGCGCCTTGCACAGCCAGCGTGCGGTCGGCACCGGCAGGCAGGCGGATGTCCAGGTCTTCCACCGTGAGCACAGGCGTCAGGCTGGCCGCCGCCGGCACGGCGTCCAGATCGAGGCGGGCGTTCACCGGCTTCTCCCGTCGGCGCGGGCGTTGAGGCCGTCGTTCAGCCCCTCGCCCACCAGGTTCAGGGCCAGCACCGTCAGCACGATGGCCAGGCCGGGGAACACCGCCATCCACCAGGCCTGGCGCAGCACGGTGCGGGCCGAGCCCACCATGTAGCCCCAGCTCATCTGGTTGGGGTCGCCCAGGCCCAGGAAGCTCAAGGACGATTCCAGCAGGATGGCGGTGGCCACCATCAGCGAGGCCATCACCACGATGGGCGAGGCGGCGTTGGGCAGCACTTGCGTGAGGATGATGCGCGGTGTGGACAGGCCGGCCAGCTGGGCCGCGGCCACAAAATCCCGCTGGCGCAGGCTGAGGAACTCCCCCCGCACCAGGCGCGCCACCGGCGGCCAGGAGACGATGGCGATCGCCACCACGATGGCGCCCACCGAGGGCTGGAAGATGGCCACCAGCACGATGGCCAGCGCAAAGCTGGGCACGGCCTGGAACAACTCGGTGAAGCGCATCAGCGTGGCATCCACCCAACCGCCAAAGTAGCCGGCCACCGCGCCGATGCCCACGCCGATCAGCAGCGACACCGCCGTGGACACCACCGCGATCAGCAGCGAGATGCGGGCACCCCGCACCACGCCGGAGTAGATGTCGCGGCCCATGGTGTCGGTGCCCATGGGAAAGCCGGCTTCCTGCAGCGGCGCCAGGAAGGGCTGCTGCACCATGTCCCAGGGGTCGTTGGGCGCCAGCACGGGGCCCAGCACCACCAGCACCAGCGCCACCGCCAGCACCAGCAGGCCCAGCACCGCGCCCTTGTTGCGGCAGAAACGCCGCCAAAAAGCTTTGCTCATGGCGTTCAGCCCTCAGTGCAACTCGATCCGCGGGTCCACGAGGGTGTAGACCAGATCGGTGAGCAGGTTGAACAGCACCGCCATCGCGGCGGTGACCAGAAAGCAGCCCAGCAGCAGGTTGTAGTCACGCTGCAGCAGGGCGTCGAACATCAGCCGGCCGATGCCCGGCCAGGCGAACACGGTTTCGGTGAGCACCGCGCCGCCGATCATGCCGCCGGCCTGGATGCCGGCCAGCGTGACCACCGGCAGCAGGGCATTGCGCAGCACATGGGCCCGCAGGATGCGGCCCGGCGCCACACCCTTGGCGCGGGCGGTCTTGACGAAGTCCTGCTGCGCCACCTCCAGCATGGCGGCGCGGGTCATGCGGGCATACACCGCCATGTAGAACAGGGCCAGGGTCAGGGCCGGCAGCAGCAGGTGCTGCAGCTTGTCCCACAGCAGGGCCGCGCCCTGCAGGTCGGCGCCCACCGTCATGTGGCCGAAGCCGGGCAGCCAGCCCAGGTGCACGGTGAACAGCAGCACCGCCATCATCGCCAGCCAGTACAGCGGCGTGGCGTAGAACACCAGGGCCACCACGGTGATGGCGCTGTCCATCCAGCTGCCCGGCCGCCGGCTGGCGATGGCGCCCAGCGCCACGCCGAACAGCAGCGACAGCACGAAGGCGCTGCCGGTCAGCAGCAGGGTGGCGGGCAGACGCTCGGCGATCAGGGCCACCACCGGCTGCTGCTGGCGGTAGGAGAAGCCCAGGTCCCCCTGCACAACATGGGCCAGATAACGCCCCAGCTGGGTGGACGCCGGCTGGTCCAGCCCGAACTGCGCGCGCAGCTGGGCCACGAACTGCGCGTCGGTGGCGCCGGCCTCGCCGGCAATGACGGACACCGGATCGCCCGGCGCGGCGCGCACCAGCATGAAGTTGACGGTGGCGATCACCAGCAGGGCCAGCAGGCCCTGCAGCACGCGGGTGAGCATGTACTGCAGGCGTTTCATGGTCTTGGCCTCTGTGGTGCGTTTGGCATCAAGCCAATGAAGCCCGGCCCAGGCTGTCGTTCAGGCCGATGCCCGAACTGATGGGGTTCTGCACCTTGCTGCGGTACAGCGTGGGGAAGTTGATCTCGTGCAGCCAGGCCACGGGCACCTCCTCCACCAGCAGCTTCTGCACCTCCAGATACGCCTTCTGGCGCGAGGCCGCATCGGTGGCGCGTGCACCCGCCGCAAACAGCGCGTCCACACGGCTGTTCACATAACCCTCGACGTTGTTGAACGGCGAGCCCTTGGCGATGTTCTGGCTGGTGTAGTTGCGCGCCACACCCAGGGCCGGGTCCCCGTACTGGTAGAGGTAGGTGAAGGCCAGGTCGTAGTCCCACTCGTTCAGGCGCTGGTTCCAGCCGGCCACATCGGTGGGCACCAGCTCGATCTTGATGCCGGCCTGGGTGAGAGCCTGGCGCACCATCTCGGCCTGGCGCTGCCAGCTCTCGCCATAGGGCAGGGGCAGCAGGCGGATGGTCTCGCCCTTGTAGCCGGCCTCGGCCAGCAGCTTCTTGGCCTTCTCGATGTCGCGCGGGTACTTGGGCACGTCGGTGCTGGCGAACTTGATGCTGCTGTTGAACGGCCCGGTGGCCGGCTTGGCAAAGCCGTACCAGGCGATCTTGGCCATGGCCTCGCGGTCGATGGCGTGCATCAGGGCCTGGCGGAACTTCATGTTGTTCATCGGCGCCTTGCGGTTGTTGATCCACAACCACGAGTGCGGCGAGAAGAACTCCCAGCCCTTGGTGCTGACCGCCACGCCCGGCAGCTTGGCCAGGCGCTGCACGTCGAAATACTCCACGCCACCACCGGGCACGATGTCGACCTTGCCCGATTCAAACGCCGCGGCGCGCGCCGCTGCATCGGGGATCACGTGGTAGTACACCTTGTCGACCAGGGGCAGGCCGGCCACGTGGTAGGCCGGGTTGGCCTCCAGCAGGATGTAGGAGCCCTTGGACCATTCCTTGAACTTCAGCGGCCCGGTGCCGATGGGCGTGGCATTGGCCGGGTTGGTGGCGAAGTCCGTGCCCTCGTAGAGGTGCTTGGGCACCATGGGCATGGTGCCGTTCTCGAACATGCCCAGGAAGGGCCCGAACGGGTACTTGAGCTTGAACTCCACCGTCAGCGGGTCCACCGCCTTGATGGTCTCCACCGCCTCCAGGTTGCCACGCAGGCGGGCGTGGGTCTTGCGCAGGAACACGTCGACCGAGAACACCACGTCGGCCGCGCTGAAGGGCTTGCCGTCGTGCCACTTGACGTTGGGCTTGAGCTTGAAGGTGTAGGTCTTGCCGTCGGGGCTCACCGTCCAGCTGGTGGCCAGCTGGGGCTGCGGGTTGAGCTTGTCGTCGTAGCGCAGCAGGCCTTCGTAGATGTTGCCGCTGATCAGCTGGGTGGGGCCGTTCTGCACCAGGCCCATCATCAGGCCGGGTGGCTCGGGCTGCACCAGCACGTTGAGCGTGCCGCCCTTCTTGCCCTGGGCCAGCAGGTGCAGCGGCACGCCGGCGATGCTCATGCCCAGGCCGGCGCTGGCGCCCAGGCGGATCAGTTGGCGACGTTTCATCGTGTGCTTCCTTGTGGTGGTGGACGGGGGAGGGAAGGGACAGGGCTCAGTCGCGCCAGCTGCTGGTGCTGGGCGGGGCCAGGCGCTGCAGCATGGCGCGCCATTCACGGGAATGGGGGTCGGCGGCGCCGGGCAGGCGGTTGCTGTCGCCGCCCTCGTACTGGCGCGCGGTGCGCTCGGCCACCTCTGCGCTCACCGGGTGCACGGCCTGGCCGCTGGCCTGGATGGCCAGCTGCACCTTGCAGGCGCGGTCGAGGTTGTGCATCAGGATGAAGGCCTCGGCCACCGTGCGGCCCAGGGTCACCAGGCCGTGGTTGCGCAGGATCAGGGCGCGCTTGCTGGGGCCCAGGTCGGCCACCAGGCGCTGCCGCTCGCTGTGGTCCAGCGCAATGCCCTCGAAGGCGTGGTAGGCCACGCGGTCGTGGAATTGCAGCGCCCACTGGTTGCAGGGCTGCAGGCCACCCGCCAGCGACGACACCGCCACGCCGGCCAGGGTGTGGGTGTGCAGCACGCACACGGCGTCGTGCCGGGCGGCGTGCACCGCGCTGTGGATGGTGAAGCCGGCCGGGTTCACGTCGTGACCGTTGGGTTCCACGATGCGGCCTTCCAGGTCGATCTTCACCAGCGACGAGGCCGTGATGTCGCGGAACAGCCAGCCGTAGGGGTTGATCAGGAACTGGTCGTCGGTGCCCGGCACCCGCGCCGAGATGTGGGTGTAGATGCTGTCGTCCATGCCGTGGTGCGCCACCAGGCGGTAGGCAGCGGCGAGGTCTTCGCGCACCTGGCGTTCAGCGGCGGACATGGGCATGGCAGGGCTCCGGTGGTTGGTCTTGATCTGTCGGCTGTCGACAGATGACATTGATCCAGGTTAAGCCAGATCCGTGCCAAGGGCCATGCGGGCAAGTGCGGGGGTGGCTGCCGGGTGCATGCCGGGTGCGTGCCGGCTGGTTGCGCGTGGTGCGGCCGAGTCTGGTGCGTGCACAGGCCTTGCTGGTGCGTGGTGGCGTGTCTGGCATGGTGCGCGGCGCTGTGTGCTGCGGGGCCCGCTCACGCGTTCGCTTCCCCCGCATCCGCTGCCCTTGATTTGCCCGCCGGCCGGCCCATCTGCCCTGGGTGACTGCCGACACCGCCCTCTCCGCCTGGCCCATGCTGAGCCTGGCGGCGGCCGTGGGCCTGGGCGCTGCGGGCCTGCTGGCCCAGCCCTGGTGGCAGGCGCGGCGCCGGGCGGCTCTGCGCGCCCAGCCCTTTCCGCCGGCCTGGCGGCGCATCCTGCGCCAGCGTGTACCGGCGGTGGCCCGTCTGCCGGCCGATCTGCAGCAGCGGCTGAAACAGCACATCCTGGTGTTCCTGGCCGAAAAACCCTTCATCGGCTGCGCCGGCCAGGCCATCACCGACGAGGTGCGCGTGACCATCGCCGCCCAGGCCTGCCTGCTGCTGCTGGGCCGTGCCGATGCCGAGGTCTACCCGCGGCTGCGCCAGGTGCTGGTCTACCCCGGCGCGTTTGCGGTGCAGGCGGCGCAGGCCGCCGAGGGTGGTGTGGTTCAGGAGCAGCGCCAGGCCCTGGCCGGCCAGAGCTGGGCCCATGGCCAGGTGGTGCTGGGTTATGCCGAGGTGCTGGCCGGTGCGGCCGACCCCGGCGACGGCCAGAACGTGGTGGTGCACGAGTTCGCCCACCAGGTCGACCAGGACAAGGGCGTGGCCGACGGCCGGCCCTGGCTGCCCGGCCGGGCGCGCCGCCGGCGCTGGGCGGCGGTGATGGACGCCGCCTACTGGCGCCTGCAGCACCAGCCCTCGGCGCTGATCGGCCCCTATGCCGCCACCGCGCCGGCCGAGTTCTTCGCCGTGGTCAGCGAGCTGTTCTTCGAGCAGCCGCAGGCGCTGGCCGACGCCGAGCCCGCTGTCTACCGCGAACTGGCCCTGCTCTACCAGGTGCATCCGCTGGCCTGGTGATCGCCTGCGCCGGTGGTCTGCATGCCGCGGCCTCGGCCTGGTCGCCACGGTGGTTGGAGGCGGGGCTTCCGCCGCAACACCATCCTGCAAAACGCGCCGTGTCTCGAGACGGGCACACTCGGCGCACCGCCCCGGGGAGCCCGCCTTGATCCACCAGCTGCACCACAACGCCTACCGCTGCCGCGACTCCGAACAGACCCGTGCCTTCTACGAAGACTTCCTGGGCCTGCCGCTGGCCGGCACGCTGGAGATCGGCGAGACCAAGAGCGGCCGCGCCACCCACACCCTGCACACCTTCTACCGGCTGGCCGATGGGTCGTTCCTGGCCTTCTTCGAGGCGCCGGACATGCCCTTCGACTTCAAGCCCCAGCATGATTTCGACCTGCACATCGCGCTGCGGGTCGACCGGCCGGTGCTGGAGGCCATGTTCGCCAAGGGCCGGGCGCTGGGCGTGGAGGTACGCGGCATTTCCGACCATGGCTTCATCGATTCGATCTACTTCCGCGACCCCAATGGCTATGTGATCGAGCTGTGCACGCCGCGCCCGGACCACGACCGGCTGATGGACCCGGTCCACAACGGCGCGCGCGAGAAGCTGGCGCGCTGGACGGCGGCCAAGGTGGCTGCGGCACGCTGAAGCCTGCGGCCATGGTGTCTGCCCCGATGGCCTTGGTCGCTGGCATGGGCTCCACTGCAGGCCCGACGTGTCACCCAAGGCCCAGCCCATGCTCCCCACTCTTCGCCGCCGTGCCCTGGCCGGCCTGGCCCTGTGCCTGGCCGCCGTGCTGCCCACGTTCGCCCAGACAGCGGCCCAACCAGCCGCCCAATCCGCGGCGCAGCCCCCCACCGACGGCAGCTGGGTGGCCCGTGATTTCCGCTTCAAGTCGGGCCAGGTGCTGCCCGAACTGCGCCTGCACTACACCACCCTGGGCAACCCGCAGGGCGAGCCGGTGCTGCTGCTGCACGGCACCACCGGCAGCGGCCGCGGCCTGCTCTCACCCGCCTTCGGTGGTGAGCTGTTCGGCCCCGGCCAGCCACTGGATGCGCAGCGCCACTTCATCATCCTCCCGGACGCCATCGGCCACGGCAAGAGCAGCAAGCCGTCCGACGGCCTGCGTGCGGCGTTCCCGGCCTACAGCATCGACGACATGGTGGTGGCCCACCACCGCCTGCTGACCGAGCACCTGGGCATCCAGCGCCTGCGCCTGGTGCTTGGCAATTCCATGGGCGGCATGGAGACCTGGGTGTTTGCGCAGATGTACCCCGGCTTCGCCGACATCGCCGTGCCCATGGCCTCGCTGCCGGTGGCGATGTCGGGCCGCAACTGGATCACCCGGCGGCTGATCGTCGACAGCATCCGCAACGACCCGGCCTGGCAGGGTGGCAACTACAGCCAGCAGCCGGCCAGCGCGCGCGTGGCCTCGGTGTTCTTCGGCCTGGCCACCAGCGGTGGCAACCAGGCGCTGTTCAAGGCCGCGCCGTCACGCGAGAAGGCCGATGCCCTGCTAGACGCGCGGCTGAAGGCGCCGTTCGCCGGCGATGCCAACGACGTGCTCTACCAGTGGGAATCGTCACGCGACTACGACCCCTCGGCGGGGCTGGAGAAGATCCAGGGTGTGCTGCTGGCCATCAACTCCGCCGACGACGAGCGCAACCCGCCCGAGCTGGGCGTGCTGGAGCGCGAGATCAAGCGGGTGAAGGGCGGCCGCATCCTGCTGATCCCCGGCAGCGAGGCCACCGCCGGGCACGGCACCACCGGCCAGGCGAAGTGGTGGAAGGCCGAGCTGGAGGCGCTGCTGCGCAGCGCGCCGCGGCTGAAGCCCTGAGCCCGTGCCGGCGGCCTCAGGCCGCCGGCAGCAAATAGGTGGCCAGCTGGGCGCGGGCGCCCTCGGGCAGGGCCGCAGGCCGACGGGTGGCGTGGTCGATGACCACCATCACCGAGTTCGACTCGGCCACGCACAGGCCGCCGTCGAACAACGCGCTGCGCACCGCCAGCGAGCGCTCGCCCACGCGCTGCACGGCGATGCCCAGCTGCCAGGCCACCGGCGGGCGGCGGCGGTGGTGCCAGCGCAGCGCCACATGCGCCACCATGAAGCCCACCGGCGCGCTGTGGCGCCCGCTGCCGAACACCCGTGTGAGGAACTGCACCCGGCCCTGCTCGGCACAGCGCGCCAGCGTCAGGTCGCTGGTGTGGCCCTGGCCGTCGGTGTCGGCGAAGCGGCTGGCCAGGCTGATCTGCCAGGGCCAGTGGTCGGGATGGGGTGGCAGTGGCGCGTTGGCCAGGGGTGCTGCGCCGGGGCCGTCCGCCTGCAGCGGCGGCTGGGCGGCCAGGGCCGCCTGCAGGCGTGTGTGCCAGGCCTCGGGCAGCGGCGCCGGCGCATCGTCCTGCCAGGCGCCCAGCGTGGCCTGGTGCAGCCCGGTGCACTGGCCGTTCTGGAACAGCGCCGTGCCCAGCGTGAACTGCCCGCCAGCGATGGCCAGCAGGCGCACGCCGGTGGCCAGTGGCGCCGGGTAGTGCGCCTCGGCCAGGAAGTCGGTGGCATTGCCCTGCACCAGCAGCTGTGGCGCCGCGTGGCGCCAGGGCTCGGGGCCCAGGTGGCTGTGCAGCCACTGCTGCAGCAGCTCGCCGTGCAGGCCGATCTGGGCCACGTTGTTCAGGTGCTGCCACAGGTCCACATCGGTGAAACGGGGTTGCAGCGTGCCCTGTTGTGCATAGGCGGCCAGGTCCCGCCGCCAGGCCTCGTGCTTCATGCCGGCTGCACGCGTTTTTCGAGCAGGAACCAGCTGATGTCGTCCTGCGGGAAATTGGGGTCGCGGCGGTAGGCGAAGCCGTAGTCCACCAGCTGCAGCTGCGGATGGCGGTCCAGGATCTCGCCGGCAAAATCACGCTTGAACAGCCGGTCGGCATGGCCGCGGTAGGGGATGGCCACCGGCGCCGGGTTGTAGTACTCGGCCACCAGCACATAGCGTGCGCTGGCCGCCACCATCAGGTCGTAGACCTGGGGCAGCAGCTCGGGGTTGATGTGGATGAGCACACCCTTGGTGAACACCAGGTCCCACTGGCGCTGCGGCTGGAAATCGAGGATGGAGCCCTGGTGCACCTGCTCGGGCCCGAGCAGGCTGCGCAGCTGGGTGGCGGCATCGGGGTTGATCTCGATCGCATGGGCCTGCAGCTGCGGCAGCAGCAGCTGCAGGGCGCGCAGGTTCATGCCGATGTTGGCACCGAACTCGATGCACGAGCCCAGCTGCCGCGCCTGGCGCAGGGCCTTGGCGAAGAAGTCGAGGTTGGCGGCCAGCAGCTGGCTGCCCTGGTTGCGCTGGATGTAGTCGGTGCCGAAGTCGCCGGCCCAGAAGGCCTCTTGCGCGCTGCGGTAGGCGGGGGTGGGGTTCAAGCGCTGTCCTTGTCGAGAGTGCGAAGCCAGGCGCAACTGTGACACGCCACGCCGGCTACTTCATCGCCCAGCCGCCGCTGACCGGAAACACCTGGCCCACGAAGCAGGCCGCCGCCGGGCTGCACAGGTAGGCGGCGAACAGCGCATCCTCTTCCGCCGCCACCAGCCGGCCCAGCGGCACCTCGCGCTGCAGCCGCTCCTGGAAGCGTGGATTGGCCTGCACGCTGGGTGGGAAGTAGGTGGGGTTCTCGACGAAGTTCTGCGCGATGGCGTTGAACTGGATGTTGTGCGGCGCCAGCTCCAGCGCCACCGCCTGCATGTAGGCCAGCTGCGCACCGCGAGCGGCGCTGTAGCTGCCGGTGCGCCTCTGGCCGCGCAGCGCGGCGGCACTGCCCATCAGCAGGATGCGGCCCGAGCGGCGCGCCAGCATCTGCGGCAGCACGGCGGCCACCAGGCGTGGCAGCGGGTCGACCATGTGGGCGAACACGCTGCGCCACTCGGCCTCGCCGATGTCCTGCGCGGCGCTGGCCGGCGCGGGGATGGCCAGGTGCAGCAGCAGCACGTCGACCTGGCCGGCAGCGGCCACCGCGGCCGCCGACGCGGCGGGGTCGTCGGCCAGCGGGCGGGTGTCGGCGATCACGGTGGCGCCCTGGGCGCTGAACACCTCGGTGAGCACCGGGCCCATGAAGGCATCGGCCTGGGTGATCAGCACACGCTGGCCGCGGAGAGTGGTGGCAATGGTCATGGCGCCAGCATACGGTGCCTGCGCCGGCCCAATCCAGCGGGCATGCACCCAGCCCCGCCTGCTGCACCCCCTGCCGAGCCACCGCCCGGGCGCCACACGCTGGCCGCGCTGCAGCAGCGCTACGGGCCGCACCACCGCTGGTGGGTGCTGCCCACCGTGATGATCGGCAACCTGCCCGCGCTGATGGCGGACGGCTTCGGCTGGTGCGCGGTGTTCTTCGTCGTGCTGCAGTTCTGCATCGTCGTGGCCCTGCTGGCCAGCGCCGGCATGCTGCGCGCCTTCCACGAGGTGTTTCTGCTGCGGGCCCTGGTGACGGCGGCCGCGGCGCTGGCGGCCTGGCAGATGCGGCCGGCGCCGCCACCGCCCGCCCCGGCTGACCGGCGCTCAGGCCGCCGGCGCCCCGCACCACGGCGCCAGCGCATCGTGCAGCTGCTGCAGCGTGAAGGGCTTGCTCAGGTGGGCGTCCATGCCGGCCGCAAAGCAGCGCTGCACATCGCCGCTGAGGGCATTGGCCGTCAGCGCGATCACCGGCAGCCGCAGGCGATGCCCGGTTTGCTCCAGCGCGCGCAGGCGGCGCGTGGTCTCGTAGCCGTCGAGCACCGGCATCTGGCAGTCCATCAGCACCGCGCGCAGATCGGGCGGCGGCGTGGCCAGCACCGCCAGCGCCTGCTCGCCCTGCTCGGCGTCCAGCACCGCCAGGCCCAGGCGCTCGAGCATGGCGGCGCACACCAGGCGGTTCACCGGGTTGTCTTCCACCAGCAGCACCCGGCCCTGCAGCTGGCCGGGCAGCGCCGGTGCGGCCGGCGGCGCCGGTGGCGGGGGCTCGGCGGCGCGGGCCAGCACCAGGCTGAACAGGAAGGTGGCGCCATCACCCGGCGTGCTGTGCACCTCGAGCAGGCCGCCCATGGCCTGCACCAGCTGGCGGCTGATGGCCAGGCCCAGGCCGGTGCCACCATCGCCGCGCTGGGACTGCCCCTCGGCCTGCACGAAGGGCAGGAAGATGCGGGCATGCTCGGCCGCGGCGATGCCGGGCCCGGTGTCGCGCACGCTGAAGTGCAGCGCATCACCATCGCCGTGGCGCAGCGCCAGCACCACCTCGCCGCGCTGGGTGAACTTCATCGCATTGCCCACCAGGTTGAGCAGCACCTGGCGCAGCCGCATTGCGTCGCCCAGCCGCCAGCCGGCCAGCCGCGGATCGGCCTCCAGCCGCAGCACCAGGCCCTTGCGCTGGGCCGCGGCGGCAAACAGCGTGGTGACCGACAGGCCGATGGCCAGCACGTCCATCGGTGCACGCACCAGCTGCAGCCGGCCGGCGTCGATCTTGGCGAAGTCCAGCACCCCGTCCAGCACCGCCATCAGCGCGGCGCCCGAGGTGGCGGCCACCTCGCAGTAACGCCGCTGCTCGGCGTCCAGCCGGGTGGTGGACATCAGGTCCAGCGCACCCAGCATGCCGTTCATCGGCGTGCGGATCTCGTGGCTCATGCTGGACAGGAACTGCTCCTTGGCGCGGCTGGCGGCCAGGGCCTCGTCGCGCGCCACCTCCAGCTCCCGGGTGCGCGCCTGCACGCGGTCTTCCAGCCCGGCATTCAGCGTGGCCAGCGCCGCGCGGGCGCGCTGCTGGTCCAGCCGGGCCTGGTCGATGCGCTGCATCATGGCGCGCAGGCCGTCGGCCAGCTGGGCGATGTCGTCGGCGCCGTGTGTGGCACCGCCACTGGCGGCCTCCAGCCGGTCGCTGGTGGCCGGGCCCAGCGCGCCCTCGGTGGCAAAACCGGTGGCGGCCTCGCGCAGCAGCCGCAGCCGCCGGGCCTGCTGGCGCACCCAGCGCCCCAGCACCCACCAGCCGGCACCCACGAAGCCCAGCGCCCCGGTGGCCAGCATGGCCAGCAGCTGGCGGTTGCTCAGCGGCGGCAGCACCGGCCGCTGCACCCGCAGCACGGGCGCACCGGCGCGCTGGTCCCAGGGCAGGGTGCTGGTGGGGGCGCTGTCCAGGCCGGCGCGCGAGGCCGCCTCCACCGCGCCCGACACCGCCCGCACCGCGCCGCCGTGCAGCAGCTGCAGGTGGGCCTGCGGGTAGACCAGGCGCGCCAGCAGGGCGTTGTCCAGCGGGTGGTAGAGCACCAGGCGCAGCGCCTGCCCGCCCTGGCGCAGCGTGCTGCTGACCGTGCGGTAGACGGTGCGGTCGGCCGCGCTGTAGACCCAGCCCAGGCCCTGCGGGTCGCCCGCGGGCGGGGGCTCGGGCCGATCCTGCGAGCGTGAGCCATGGGCCAGCACGGTGCGGCCGTCGGCGTCGATGATCAGCACATGGGTGAAGTCGCCCTGGTCGGTCAGGGTCAGCAGCAGGGTGCGCAGGCGGGCCTCGGCCACCTCGGGGCTGGCACCGCTGCCCAGGGGCTCGGCCTGCCACAGCGCGAGTTGCTGCGACACCGCGAAGGCGCCCAGGCGCCAGCCCTCGTCCATGCTCTGGATGCGGGCGGCGAAGTAGTCGCGTGCGTCCTGCAGCTGCTGCTCGCGGGCGCTGGTGATCACCAGCTGCGCGGCCACCGCGAAGCAGGCCACCACCACCGCCAGGATCAGCAGCAGCATCGCCAGCAGCCGCAGCGTGAGCGTGGCGCCTGGAAAGCGGGGGCCCGCGGCTGCGTCCGGCATGCTCAGGGTTTTCGGCCGGCCCAGCGGTCGACCACCATGGTCGACACGCTGTAGGCCTGGGTGGCGGGCGACTGCCCGGCGCTCTCGCGGAAGAAGGCCTCGGTCTGGGCCAGCTGCGCGGCCGAGAACCTGCCGTCCGGGCTGTACTGCTGCGGAAACTGCGCCAGCATGGCGCCGAAGGCCGCGGCCTCGGCGCCCACCAGGCTCAGGGCGGCCACCACGGCCTCCGGGCCGTTGGCCAGGCGCCAGGCCAGGGTGCGCTGCACCATGCGCACCAGGCGCTGTGCCAGCTCGGGCTGCTGCTCCACCAGCTGGCGCGTCGCCAGCAGGGTGCCGCGCAGGAAGCCGGTGCCGGCCAGCCGGTTGGCATCGCCCGGGTGGCCGATGCGGAACAGCGGGAAGGCCAGGCCCGCCTGCTCCAGCCGCAGGCCGAAGGGCTCCTCGGACACGATGGCATCGACCAGCCTGCCGCGCAGCGCGGCCGACTGTGTCTCCCAGGATTGCCCCGCTGCCACGAAGCGCACCGCATCGTCGGGCACCTGGTGCTGGCGCAGCACCAGGATCAGGAACTGCTGGCCGGTGGTCAGCGTGGTCAGGGCATTGCTGTGCACGCCCAGCACGCGGCCGCGCAGGTCCTCGACCCGCCGCACCGTGGGCTTGAGGTCGCTGCGCACCATCACCGACAACGGGGTCCGGTCTTCCACCGCGGCCAGCGCCACCAGGCGTGGGCCGGCCAGGTTCTCGTGCATGGCCGCCGGCAGGCCGAACACCGCGCAGCCGGCATTGCCGTTGTGCAGCTCGCGGATGGCCACGCCGCCGCCGTTGACGAACTTCAGCCGCAGCGCCAGGCCCTCGGCGCGGTCGGCCGCGATCTTCACCGCCAGCTCGGGGATCAGCGACACCGCGCTGCCCGGGCCGGGCGTGGCCAGCACCACCTCGGTGGGGGTGACCTGGGCGCGCAGCCCGGCCGGCAGGACCAGGCTGCTGCCCAGCGCCAGGCCGTGCTGCAGCAGTTGGCGGCGGGGGCCGTGCATGGCCTCAGGCCGCCGGCGCGCCGGGGCGGCGCGGCAGCTGGGCGGCCTGTTCACCCACCTGCCACAGCAGGGCGGCGGTCATGCCCAGGCCCTGGCGCATCAGCGCTGGCAGCACGTGTTCGTTCGGCGCATGCTGGCTGCAGGCCGGGTAGCTGTGCGGCACCCACACCGTGGGCAGGCTCAGGATGTCGGCGAACACATCGTTGGGCAGGCTGCCGCCCAGGTTGGGCAGCAGGGCCGGCTTGACACCGGTGCTGGCCTGCAGGCTGCGCAGGGCCAGGCGCACCCAGGCGTTGTGGGGGTCGAGCCGGGTGGCGGCCATCACCACCGGCTCGCTGACCGCGATGCCGTGGAAGCCGTGGTCCTGCAGGTGCCCGAGCACGAACTCCCGCAGCCGGTGGGCCTCGGTGCCGACCACGAAGCGCAGCTGCAGCGTGGCGCGTGCCGCCGGCGGGATGGCGTTGACCGGCTGCGCCGGGTTGCCGCAGCCATAGGCCAGCACCTCCAGCGCATTCCAGCCGAACACCCGCTCGGCCGGCGTCAGGCCGGGCTCGCCCCAGGCCGTGTCCACCGCCGGGTCACCCGGGCCGCCGCCCACGGCGATGTCGGCCAGCGCGGCGCGCACCGCCGCCGGGATGGGCGGCGGGCGCAGGCCCTGCACGCGGATGCCGCCCTGCGCATCGACCAGGCTGGCGATGGCATGGGCCAGCACCGTGCCCGGGTTGCGCAGCAGCCCGCCCCAGTTGCCCGAGTGGTGGCCACCCTCGCGTTCTTTCAGCACCAGGTCGAAATTGGCCACCCCGCGTGACCCCAGGAAGACGGTGGGCCGGTCGGCACGCAGGCGCGGGCCGTCGCTGGCGATCAGCACATCGGCCGCCAGTGCGGCGCGCTGCGCGCTGCAGAACGCCGCCAGGCCAGGCGAGCCGGTCTCCTCGCCCATCTCCACCAGCCACTTGGCATTGAAGCCCAGGCGCCCACCACGCGCGGCCAGCACGGCGTCCAGCGCGGCGATGTTGATGCTGTGCTGGGCCTTGTTGTCGGCGGCGCCACGGCCGTACCAGCGTGGGCCGTGGGCCCCGTCCGCGCTGGCCAGGGTCCAGGGGTCGCGGCCGTCGGCCCACTGGCCCTCGTGGCCACGCACCACGTCGCCATGGCCGTAGAACAGCACCGTGGGCAGGGCCGGGTCTTCCAGCCGCTCGGCGATCAGCAGGGGCGGCGCGCCGGGCTCGGGGTTGGGGTGGATCTGCGTGCTGAAGCCCAGGGCGGCCAGGGCCGGGGCGATCTGCGCCTGCAGGTAGGCCGCCAGGTCGGCGGCGCACTCGGCGTTCTGGCTCTCGGTGCGGCAGGCCACACGCTCGGCCAGGGTGCGGAAGAAGGCGCCGCTGTCGAACAGCGCTTCGGCATGGGCGATGGCAGCGGCTTCGGTCATGGCAGGTCCTCAGGCCGATTTGGCCACCAGGCTGAAATGCTCCACCTGCGGCAGCTGGGCGAAGAAGGGCCCGATGATGCCGCGCCACTGCGGGAACAGCGGGCCCTCGCGGAAGCCCACGGTGTGGTCCTCCAGCGTGGCCCACACGATCTGCAGCACATAGCGCTCGGGGCTCTCGATGCCGCGTGTCACGCTGAAGCCCTGCATGCCGGCGGCCTGGCTGGCCACGGTGGCCAGTGCACGCTGGATGGCTTCCTCGAAGGCGGCGTTCTGGCCGGGCTGGATGCGGATGTCGGCGATCTCGAGAATCATGGGGGCTCCGGGTGCATGGCAGGCCAGTTTAGGTGGCCGCGCCGGGGCTGGGCTACAGTGGTTTGGCGATTCCGCCTGCCCAGCCAGTCCTTTGCCATGGCCCACCACACCGAGCTGTTGATCATCGATGCGCAGAACGACTTCTGCGACTTGCCCGACAACTGGTGCGCTGTGGATCCCGTCACCGGCCAGCCGCAGCGCCCGGCCCTGCCCGTGCCCGGTGCGCATGCCGATCTGCTGCGCCTGGCGGCCTTCATCAGCGCGGTGGGCGAGCGCATCACCGGCATCACCGTCACGCTGGACTCCCACCACCGCCACGACATCGCCCACCCGCCGTACTGGCGCCAGGGCGATGGCGCGGCCGTCACGCCCTTCACCCCCATCACCGCGGCCCAGGTGCGCGCCGGTGCCTACACCCCCGCCGTGCCCGCCGAGCTGCCACGCAGCCTGGCCTACCTGGACGCGCTGGAAGCCAGCGGCCGCTACACCCTGATGGTGTGGCCGCTGCACTGCCAGCTGGGCAGCTGGGGCCATGGCCTGCACCCGGCGGTGCTGGCGGCCTGCAATGCCTGGGAAGACCGCCACCACCAGCCGGTGCGGGTGGTCGACAAGGGCAGCTACCCCTGGAGCGAGCACTACAGCGCGCTGCAGGCCGAGGTGCCCGATGCCGGCGAGCCGGCCACCCAGCTGAACCAGGCGCTGCTGCAGCGCCTGGACAGCGCCGACACCCTGCTGGTGGCCGGCCAGGCCAGCAGCCACTGCGTGAAGGCCACGGTCGAGCACCTGGTGCAGCACCTGCCCTCGGGCCGGCCCGGCCGCCTGCTGCTGCTGACCGATTGCATGAGCCCGGTGGCCGGCTTCGAGACCCAGGCCCAGGCCTTTCTGGCGGCCATGCGCGCGCTGGGTGTGCGCTGCCTGCCGCAGGCGCAGGCGGCCGGCGTGCTCTGAGCCGGCCGTCTTGTTTCACCGCCTGGCTGCCGGCCCCGGTCGTGCAGGCTGGCGCCGCACCGGTGTTGTGCTGTCCCGGATCCCAACCCTTGTCCTGACCGGCCCGCATGCGCACCGACACCATCCAGCGCCACAACATCCACCAGAGCGGCCAGGCGCACCCGCCCCTGGTCTTCGCCCACGGTTTCGGCTGCGACCAGCAGATGTGGCGCTTCGTCGCGCCGGCCTTCGAGGCCAGCCACCGGGTGGTGCTGTTCGACCACATCGGCTGCGGCAAGTCCGACCTGGCGGCCTACGACAGCCGGCGCCACCGCCGCCTGGAAGGTTATGCCGAGGACGTGGTGGCCATGCTGGACACGCTGGACCTGCACGATGTGGTGTTCGTCGGCCACTCGGTCAGCGCCATGATCGGCCTGCTGGCCGCCATCGCCCGGCCGCAGCGCTTTGACAGGCTGGTGCTGGTGGGCCCGTCGCCGCGCTACCTGAACGACCCGGACGCCGGTTATGTGGGCGGCTTCGAGCGCAGCGACATCGACAGCCTGATCGACATGATGGACAGCAACCTGCTGGGCTGGGCCGATTTCCTGGCCCCGGTGGTGATGGGCGCCGACAGCCCGGCCGAGCGCACCGACGAGCTGCGGGCCAGCTTCTGCGCGGCCGATCCGGACATCAACCGCCGCTTCGCGATGGCCACCTTCCTGGGGGACAACCGGGCCGACCTGGCGCGGGTGACCGTGCCCTCGGTGATCCTGCAGTGTGCGCACGACGCCATCGCGCCACGCGCGGTGGGCGACTACATGCACCAGCAGCTGCGTGGCAGCCGGCTGCAGCTGCTGGACGTGGTGGGCCACTGCCCGCACCTCACCCACCCGCAGCAGACCATCGCGGCCCTGCGTGCCGCGCTGGCACCGGCCTGAAGCGGCACCAGCGGGTGAGCACCGCACCGACTGACGGCGTGGCGCCGGTCCCGGCCGGGCTGCCCGGCGCCGAGGCCCTGCCCTGTGCCCTGGCCACCGTCGACGCGGACGGCCTGCTGCTGGGCGTCAACCCGGCACTGGGCCTGCTGCTGGGCCGCCGGGCCGAGACCCTGCCCGGCCAGCCCTTCGATGCCTTGCTCAGCACCGCCGGTGCGGTGGTCTACCAGAGCTACCTGCTGCCGCTGCTGCGCCTGCACGGCCATCTGCAGGAGTTCTCCATCAGCCTGAAGCTGGCCGACGGCCAGCCGCTGGAGGTGCTGCTCTATGCCAGCAGCCGCGGCAGCGGCGCGCAGCGGGTGCATGACCTGGTGATGGTGCCGATCCGCCAGCGCCGCCGGGTGGAGGAGGAGATGCTGCGCGTCAAGCGTGCGGCCGACGAATCGCCCGGCATGATCTTCCAGCTGCTGTGCCTGCCTGGCGGCGACGGGCATTTTCCGTATGTCAGCGAGGCGGTGCGGGCGCTGTACGCCAGCACGCCGCAGGCCGCGCGCGCTTCGGCCGAGGTGGTGTTCGGCCGGGTGCTGGACGCCGACCGCCCGGCCCTGCTGCAGGCGCGCGACGCCGCCGCTGCGGCGGATGCCGCCTGGCGCGCCAGTGCGCGTGTGCGCTGTGCCGACGGCAGCCTGGCCTGGCATGAGTTCAGCGCCTCGCCTCGGCGCCTGGCCAACGGCGTCACCCTGTGGCACGGCCATGTGGCCGACGTCACCCAGCGCCGGGCGATGGAGCAGGCCGTGGCCGAGCGCGAGACCGCACGCCAGGCCAGCCAGGCCAAGAGCGCCTTCCTGGCCCGCGTCAGCCACGAGCTGCGCACCCCGCTCAACGGCATCCTCGGCTTTGCCCACCTGCTGGCCACGCGGGATGCCGACAACCTGCGTGACGACCAGCGCCGCCGCCTGGCCATCGTGCAGACCGCCGGCCAGGGCCTGCTGCACCTGATCAACGACGTGCTCGACATCACCAGCATCGAGATGGGCCAGCTCAGCCTGCACCCGGCCCCGCTGGCCCTGGCTGCGGCGGTGGACGAAGCGCTGGCCGTGGTGGAGCCGCTGGCCCAGGCCGCCGGGGTGCAGCTGGCCCGCAGCGCCATGGCCGGCCTGGCGGTGCAGGCCGATGCACGCCGGCTGCAGCAGGTGCTGGTGAACCTGCTGTCCAACGCCATCAAGTACAACCAGCGCGGCGGCCGGGTGGATGTGTCGGCGCTGGTGGTGCCCGGCCAGGCGCAGGCCGAGATCGCCGTGCGCGACACCGGCCAGGGCCTCAGCGCGGCGCAGCAGCAGCAGCTGTTCCAGCCCTTCAACCGCCTGGGCGCCGAGGGCGGCGTGGTCGAGGGCACCGGCCTGGGCCTGGTGATCAGCCGCCAGCTGGTGCAGCTGATGCAGGGCGAGATCGGCGTGCACAGCGCGCCGGGGCAGGGCAGCTGCTTCCAGGTGCGGCTGCCGCTGGCGGCCAGCCCCATGCCGGCCGCAGCGCCGGCCGGCCAGGACGCGGTCGATGATGGCACGGGGGCCACCCGCGGGCGGGTGCTCTACGTGGAGGACAACGCCGTCAACGTGCTGCTGATGGAGGCCATCGTCGGCCTGCGGCCCGGCGTGCGCATGCAGGTGTGCACCGATGGCGCACAAGGCCTGGCCGCCGCCCTGGCCGACCCGCCGCAGCTGCTGCTGCTGGACATGCAGCTGCCCGATGGCGACGGCGCGGTGCTGCTGCAGCGCATGCGCAGCCACGCCGCCCTGGCCGCGGTGCCGGCGGTGGCCGTGTCGGCGGCGGCCCGCAGCGACGATCTGCAGCGCGCCCGCGAGGCCGGCTTCGCCGCCTACTGGACCAAGCCGCTGGTGGTCGACGAGGTGCTGGCCGGGCTGGACTGCCTGCTCGGCGCGTCTCCACGCTGACAGGCCCGGCGCGGAGCCCCGGCCTACACTGGCGCGATGCCTGTCGCCGTTGACGCTGCCGCCGCGCCTGAAGAATCACGCCAGGCCTGGGTGGTGGTGTGGGCCTGCTTCACCGCGCTGGCGGTGATCTTCGGTGTCTCGTATTCCTTCGCGGCCTTCTTCGAATCGCTGTCCAGCCAGTTCAGCGCGCGCCGGGCCGATGTGTCGCTGGTGTTCGGCCTGTGTGGCCTGGTGTACTTCACCGGTGGCGCGGCCGCCGGCCTCGCGGCCGACCGCTTCGGCCCGCGGCTGGTGTGTGGTGCCGGCATGCTGTGCATCGCCGCCGGCCTGGCGGTCAGCAGCCTGGCCACCTCGATGCTGGCGGTCTACCTGGCCTACGGCGTGGGCATCGGCGTGGGCATCGCCCTGGTCTACACCCCGTCCATCGCCTGCGTGCAGCCCTGGTTCACCCGCCGGCGCGGCCTGGCCGCCGGCATCGCCAGCGCCGGCATCGGCGCGGGCACGGTGGTGGTGCCGCTGGCCGCCACCGCACTCATCGCCAGCCTGCAATGGCGCGGTGCCATGCTGGTGCTGGCCGCGGGCGTGCTGCTGCTGGGCGGCAGTGCCACGCTGCTGCTGCAGCGGGCGCCGTCGGCCAGCGGCGCCGGTGGCCGCGCCGTGGTCGGCCACACCTTGCGCCAGGCCATGGCCACGCCGCAGTTCCGCTGGTTCTACCTGATGACGGTCCTGGCCGGGCCGGTGATGTTCGTGCCCTTCGCCCATGTCTCGGCCGCCGCCCGCGACCTGGGCGTGGACGACGCCCGCGCCGTGGGCCTGGTGGGGCTGATCGGCATCGGCAGCCTGGTCGGGCGCTTCGCCATCGGCGCCCTGGCCGACCGCGTGGGGCGCCCGCTCACCCTGGCCCTGGCCATGGCCTCGATGGGCCTGTGCTTCCTGGTGTGGTGGGGCGCCGCGGGCTGGGGCGCGATGGCGCTGTTCTCGCTGTGGATGGGGCTGAGCTACGGCGGCATCGTCTCGCTGATGCCGGCGATGTGCATGGACTTGTTCGGCGCGCGGGCGGTGTCGGCCATCATCGGCACGCTGTACACCGGTGCGGCCGCCGGCAACCTGCTGGGGCCCTGGCTGGCCGGGGCGGTGTTCGATGCCACCGGCAGCTACACCACGGTGATCTGGGGCTGCCTGCTGCTGTCGGCCCTGGCCACGGCCGCCGCCTGGCGGCTGGTCGGGCCTCCACCGCCAGCGCCTGCGCCTGCCGCGGCATGAAGACCCTGTCCTGCGGCATCCTGATCGTCAATGCGCAGCAGGAGCTGCTGCTGTGCCATGTCACCGGTGCCTGGCACTGGGACATCCCCAAGGGCGGGGTCGAGCCCGACGAACCACCGCAGGCCGCAGCCCTGCGCGAGACACGCGAGGAATGCGGTCTCGATTTCAGCGGCCGCGCCCTGCTCGACCTGGGCCGCATGGCCTACCGCCCGCGCAAGGACCTGCACCTGTTCGCGGTGCTGAGCGAGCGCTTCGACACCGCCGCCTGCCACTGCGACAGCCACTACAGCGACACCTGGGGCCGCGACCGGCCCGAGATGGACGGCTTTGAATGGACGCGCTTCGACCGCGTGCACCGCCGCTGCGCCCGCCACATGGCCGAGGTGCTGACGCAGAAGCTGTCGCTGCCGGCCCTGCTGGCAGAACTGCAGGCCGGCGCGGCCTAGACTGCGGCGGTTCCAGCCCTTCCAGCCCACCGCCATGCACCTGCTCCTGCCATCCAAGTTGCGCCACCTGGTGGCCGCTGCGCTGCTGAGCGCCGCGGCCTTGCTGCCACCGGCCTGGGCCCAGGCCCTGCCCGCCGGTGTGCAGCAGGCCAGCCAGGTGGAGGGCATCACCGAGTACCGCCTGCCCAATGGCCTGCAGGTGCTGCTGGTGCCCGACGCCGCCAAGCCCAGCACCACGGTCAACGTCACCTACCGGGTGGGCTCGCGCCACGAGAACTATGGCGAGACCGGCATGGCCCACCTGCTGGAGCACCTGGTCTTCAAGGGCACGCCCACCCAGCGCAACGTGATGGCCGAGTTCGGCCGCCGCGGCCTGCGCTACAACGGCAGCACCAGCTTCGACCGCACCAACTACTTCGCCAGCTTCACCGCGAATGACGAGACCCTGCGCTGGTACCTGGCCTGGCAGGCCGATGCCATGGTCAACAGCCTGATCGCCCGCAGTGACCTGGACACCGAGATGACGGTGGTGCGCAACGAGATGGAATCGGGCGAGAACAACCCGGTGCGCGCCACCATCGAGCAGACCCTGGCGGCGATGTACCAGTGGCACAACTACGGCAAGACACCCATCGGCGCGCGTGCCGACGTGGAGAACGTCGACATCGCCCGGCTGCAGGCCTTCTACCGCCTGCACTACCAGCCCGACAACGCCACCCTGGTGGTGGCCGGCCGCTTCGATGCGGCCCAGGTGCTGGGCTGGGTGGCGTCGGCCTTCGGCCCCATCCCCAAGCCCACCCGGGTGCTGCCGCCCACCTACACCGTGGACCCGGTGCAGAAGGGCGAGCGCATGGTGACGCTGCGGCGCAAGGGCGGGGCGCCGTTTCTGCTGGCGGCCTGGCATGGCGTGCCGGCGGCCCACCCCGATTTCGCCGCCACGGAGGCGATCGCGGCGATGCTGGGCAACGCCCCCTCGGGCCGGCTGCACAAGCGCCTGGTGGAGCAGAAGCTGGCGGCCAGCAGCTTCGGCTTCACCTGGGCGGTGGCCGAGCCCGGGCCGCTGATGCTGGGCCTGCAGCTGGCGCCCGGGCAGGACGTGGACGCCGCCCGCAGCGCCCTGCTGGCCACGGTGGAGGCGGTCGGCAGCGAGCCGTTCAGCGCCGAAGAGCTGGAGCGTGTGCGCACCCAGTGGCTGAACGACTGGGACCAGGGCTTTTCCGACCCCGAGCGGGTGGGCGTGGCGCTGAGCGAGGCCATCGGCAATGGCGACTGGCGGCTGTACTTCCTGGCGCGCGACCGCATGCGTGCGCTGCAGCTGGCCGATGTGCAGCGTGTGGCCACGGCCATGCTGCTGCCCGACAACCGCACCGTGGCCACCTACCTGCCCACCGACGCACCCCGGCGTGCGCCCGATCCGGTGCTGGTGGATGCCGCCCCCATGGTCAAAGGCTACAAGGGGGATGCCGCCGTGGCCCAGGCCGAGGCCTTCGACGCCACCCCCGCCAACCTGGATGCCCGCACCCAGGCCGGCACCCTGCCCAGCGGCCTGAAGACCGCCCTGCTGCCCAAGGGCACGCGCGGCGCCCGGGTGCAGGCGCGGCTGGTGCTGCGCTTCGGTGATGTGGACAGTCTGCGTGGCCAGGGCATGGCGGTGTCCATGCTCGGCGGGCTGATCGACAAGGGCGGCGCGGGCATGAGCCGCGCGCAGATTAGCGACGCCTTCGACAAGCTGCGGGCCGAGGTCAGCTTCAGCGCCAGCGGCCAGGGCCTGAGCGTGGGCATCACCACCGTTCGCCAGCACCTGCCGGCGGTGGTGGCCCTGGTGGGCCGGCTGCTGCGGGAGCCGGCCTTTCCGGCCGATGCGCTGGACGAGCGCCGGCGCCAGCTGCTGGCGGCCATCGCCGCGCAGCGCAGCGAACCCGGCGCCGTGGCCAGCAATGCGCTGCAGCGCCATGGCAACCCCTATCCCCGGGGTGATCTGCGCTATGCCAGCAGCTTCGACGAGACGGTGCAGGACGTGAACGCCGTCAGCGTGGACGCGGTGCGGGCGGTGCACCGGCGCTTCCTCAGCGCCGCGTCAGGCGAATTCAGCGCCGTCGGCGACATGGACGTGGCGGCCGTGCGTGCGGCCCTGGACCAGGCCCTGGGTGACTGGCGCGCGCCGGCCGGCGGCGCGCTGCCCTTTGTGCGCGCGCCGCAGCCGCTGGTGGCGGCGCCACCGCTGCGCCAGCTGCTGGCCACGCCCGACAAGCCCAATGCCAACCTGCTGCTGGAGCAGCCGCTGGCGCTGAACGACAGCCACCCGGACTACCCCGCCCTGCTGGTGGCCAACCACCTGCTGGGCGGGGATGCCAACGCCCGGCTGTGGGCCCGCATCCGTGAGAAGGACGGCCTGAGCTACGACGTGCGCAGCCAGGTGCTGTGGAACAGCTTCGAACCGGCGTCGCAGTGGCGCGCCTCGGCCATCTTCGCGCCGCAGAACCAGCCCCGGGTGGAGGCTGCCCTGCAGGAAGAGGTGGCCCGTGCCCTGAAGGACGGCTTCAGCCAGAAGGAGCTGGACGAGGGCCGCAACGGCCTGCTCAACCAGCGCCGCCTGGGCCGGGCGCAAGACCCGGCGGTGGCCGGCGCACTGCTCAACAACCTGTACCTGCAGCGCCGGTTTGCGCTGCAGCAGGCCACCGACGATGCGATTGCCGCGCTGAGCCTGGACCAGGTCAACGCGGCGCTGCGCCGCCACATCGATCCCGCCAAGTGGGTGGTGGTGTGGGCGGGCGATTTCAAGAACTGACCCCCGGAGAACCGCGATGAACACCAGCACCCCCGTTGCCGCCAGCGCCCTGGCCGCCGCCATCGACACCGCCGCCCAGGCCGTGCTGGCGCGTGTGACCACCTGGCGGCGTGATTTCCACGCCAACCCCGAACTCGGCAACCGCGAGTTCCGCACCGCCGCCATCGTGGCCGAGCACCTGCGTGCGCTGGGGCTGGACGAGGTCAAGACCGGCGTGGCCCACACCGGCGTGGTGGGGTTGCTCAAGGGTGGCCTGCCCGGCCCGGTGGTGGCCCTGCGTGCCGACATGGACGGCCTGCCGGTGGCCGAGGAGGTGGACATCCCGTTTGCCAGCAAGGCCAAGGCCGAGTGGAACGGCGAGCTGGTGGGCGTGATGCATGCCTGCGGCCACGACACCCACACCGCCATCCTGATGGGCGTGGCCGAGGTGCTGGCCGGCCTGCGCGCGCAGCTGCCGGGCACGGTGAAGTTCATCTTCCAGCCGGCCGAGGAGATGCCGCCCGAGGGCGAGGACGGTGGCGCCAAGATGATGGTGGCCGAGGGCGTGATGCAGAACCCCAAGCCGGCGGCGGTGTTCGGCCTGCATGTCACCAGCCGGCTGCCGGTGGGCGTGATCGGCTACCGCCCCGGCCCCACCATGGCCAGCAGCGACAGCCTGAAGATCACCGTGCGTGGCAGCCAGACCCACGGCGCCATGCCCTGGTTCGGTGTCGACCCCATCGTCACCAGCGCCCAGGTGGTGATGGGCCTGCAGACCGTGGTCAGCCGCCAGGTCGACCTGACCCGCGAGCCGGCGGTGGTCACCATCGGCACCATCCACGGCGGCCTGCGCCAGAACATCATCCCCGACGAGGTGGTGATGACCGGCACCATCCGCACCTTCGACGAAGCCATGCGCGACGACGTGCACGAGCGGGTGACCTATCTGGGCGAGGCGATCGCGCGCGGCAACCGCGCCAACTGCGTGGTCTGCATCGACAAGAACTACCCGGTGACGGTGAACGACCCGGTGCTGACCGAGGCCATGCGGCCCAGCCTGGCGCGCAGCGTGGGCGAGCACCAGCTGATGCTGGTGCCCAAGGTGATGGGCTCGGAGGATTTCTCCTTCTTCCAGCGTGAGGCACCGGGCCTGTTCTATTTCGTGGGCGTGGTGCCGGCAGGCCAGGACGTGATGAAGGCGGCGCCCAACCACTCGCCGCGCTTCTACGTGGACGAGGGTTGTTTGATCGTGGGTGTGCGCAGCCTGGCGCACATCGCATCGGACTTCCTGCACCACGCTGCCCAGGCCTGAGCCGGGCGAACGGAGCTGCCGCATGGCCACCACGTCCACCCAACTCACGGATTGCACCGCCACCGAGCTGCTGGCGCTCTACCGCAGCGGCGCCGCGTCGCCGGTGGAGGCCACGCAAGCCGTGCTGCAGCGCATCACCCGGCTGAATCCCCAGCTGAATGCCTTCTGCCTGGTGGATGGCGATGCGGCCCTGGCCAGCGCCCGCGCCAGCGAGGCGCGCTGGCAGGCCGGCACCGCCAGCGGCGCGCTGGACGGCGTGCCCACGTCGATCAAGGACCTGATCCTCACCCGCGGCTGGCCCACGCTGCGCGGCTCGCGCACCATCGCCCCCGACCAGCCCTGGGAGGTGGATGCGCCGGTGACGGCCCGGCTGCGCGAGGCCGGGGCCGTGCTGCTGGGCAAGACCACCACGCCCGAGTTCGGCTGCAAGGGCGAGACGAATTCACCGCTGACCGGCATCACCCGCAACCCCTGGGACTTGGGGCGCACGCCGGGTGGCTCGTCCGGCGGCACGGCGGCGGCGGTGGCGGCGGGCCTGGGGCCGCTGAGTGTGGGCACCGATGGCGCGGGATCGGTGCGCATTCCGGCGGCTTTTTGCGGCAACTTCGGCCTGAAGCCCAGCTTTGGCCGTGTGCCGGCCTACCCACTCTCGCCCTTCGGCAGCGTGGCCCATCTGGGCCCGCACACCATGGGCGTGGCCGACGCGGCCCTGATGATGAACGTGATGAGCCAGCCCGATGCACGCGATTGGACAGCGTTGCCGGCGGATGGACGCGACTACACGGTGGGTTTGCACGACGGCGTGCGTGGCCTGCGCATCGCCTACTCGCCCACCCTGGGCTATGCGAAGAACGTGCACCCCGAGGTGGCGGCGGCCGTGGCCCGGGCGGTGGTGGATCTGGAAGCGCTGGGCGCGGTGGTGGAGCAGGTGGACCCCGGCTTCGACGACCCGCTGGACATCTGCACCGGCCTGTGGTTTTTGGGTGCGCTCACCGTGTGGAGTGGCATGACATCCGCTCAGCAGGCGCTGGCCGACCCTGATTTCGCCGCCGAGGCGGCGCTGGGCGCGCAGTTCAGCGCCTTGCAGATCCAGCAGCTGAACCTCAAACGCGGCGCCCTGGGCTCGGTGCTGCGGCAGTTCATGCAGCGCTACGACCTGATCGCCACGCCGGCTGTGGCGGTGCCCGCCTTCGAGGCCAGGCCGGCCGGCCACACGCCGCTCAGCCCCGAGGCCATGCTGGGCTGGTCGCCGTTCTCCTACCCTTTCAACCTGAGCCAGCAGCCGGCCTGCAGCATTCCCTGCGGCCTGACCAGCGATGGCCTGCCCATCGGCCTGCAGCTGGTGGGGCCGATGTTCGGGGATGCCCTGGTGCTGCGGGCCGCCCGCGCCTACGAGAGCGTGCGGCCCATCGCCCGGCCGCCGCTGGACTGGGCCCGCTGACAGCAGCCGTCAGCCGACGCTGCTGGCCTTCCAGCTGTGGCGGTCGATGGCCCAGGAGCCCACCGAATCCGGCGTGCCGTGGCTGAAGAAGTCCAGCCGCAGCGTGGTGGGGTCGGTGCTCAGCAGGCCGTAGTTCTGGCACTTGGAGCCCAGGCTCACCAGCTTGCACACCGCTGCACCCGAGGCGGTGGCGTCATGCAGCCAGCGGCCATCACCCAGGTTGGTGGACTTGAAGCGGTTGGCGTGGATGTCGCCGCTGAGCACCAGGATCTTGTGCTTGCGCGCCAGCCCCAGCAGCCAGGCGTGGTCGTCGAACAGCGCCCAACGGGCGTCATCGTCGGCCTGCACCACCGAGCCCGAGGCGATCAGGTGCACGGCGGCGGGCGCGGCGGAGAGCTTGGCCTCGATCTGGGCGCGCTGGTCGGCGCCCAGCAGGTCTTTGCCGATGCGCCAGGAGCGGCCGTCGGTCAGGTGCAGGTGCAGGTCGGCGGCCAGCGCCCGGTGGCGGTAGCCGGGGGGCGGCTCGCCGGGCTGGTTGATCACCGCGTCGTCGTAGGCGCCGGGGAAACTGCCCGGGGCCAGCCGCTCGTCCAGCGTGTGGCGGAAGGCGTTGAACAGGGCGCGGCTGATGCGGATGTTCTCCTTGTAGATGCGCTTGCTGATCGCGCCTTCGCCGTAGCTCTCGTCCCACAGGAAATCATGGTCGTCCCAGATGGCGTCGGTGGGCACGGCCTTGACCAGGGCGCGGAACTGCGGCTGGTCCAGCTGGGTGCGCCAGCGGCCCAGCACATGCTGCAGGAACTCCACCGGCGCCATCTCCTTGGGGTGGGTCATGCCGATGGGGTAGGGCGGGGCGTCGATGTAGACCGAATCGCCCAGCAGCAGCAGCCGGTCGGGCCGCTGCGCGGCGATCTGGTCCCACACCGGCTGCTGGGCAAAGACCGTGAACGACATGCAGGACGTGAATGCGATCTTCATGGTCCGGGCTCCTGGGTGGGGTCGACATGGCTGCCGCGCCAGCAAGGCGCTGGGGCAATGTAGCCCGATTCACCCCCGGGATGCGGGGGGCGGTCTGGTCTGAACGGGGGATGTGGGCGGCTGCCGACCCCCTGATTCAGGCGGGTTGCGCGGACTTGGTGCACAACTTGTGACAGCTGCAAGAGGTGGATCGCTTCATTGGTGCACGCGCGTGCCGATCAAGTAGGACAAGGTGTCAGTGGGTGCCGCCCGGTGCCCTGCCTTGCTTCAGGCCTGTCACTGTCCATGAAACGTTCCCTGGCCTCGATCGCCCGCAAGTCCATGCACCAGGTGGCGCGCGCCGTGCTGGCGGCGCTGCCACGCAGCGTGCGCTTCTCGCTGTTCCGCAACCTGATCGACTGCGACGAGCATCCCGACGAGCGTCTGGAACTGAAGATCGCCGACACCCAGGAGGAGCTGGAAGCCTGCTTCCGCATCCTGCACGATGCCTATGTGGCCGCGGGCTTCATGAAGCCCGACCCGTCCGGCCTGCGGGTGACGATCTACCACGCCCTGCCCACCACCACCACGCTGTGCGCCAAGTGGGATGGCCAGGTGGTCGGCACGATCTCCATGATCCGCGAAGGCGTGTTCGGCTTCCCGCTCCAATCAGTCTTCAATCTCGGGCAGGTGCGCTCAAAGACAGGCAAGATCGCCGAAATATCGGCGCTGGCGATCGATCCACGCTTCCGTGCCACTGGCGGGCGCATCCTGTTCCCGCTGATGAAGTTCATGTACGAGTACTGCCGCGAGTACTTCGACACCCGGCACATCGTGATCGCGGTCAATCCGAACAAGATCGAGATGTACGAGTCGCTGCTGTTCTTCGAGCGGCTGCAGGCGCGGGTGATCGACAACTACGATTTCGCCAATGGCGCCCCGGCCGTGGGGGCCACGCTGGACCTGCTGCATGCGCCGGAGATGTTCCGCGCGGCCTACAACCACAAGCGGCCGCGCAAGAACCTGTTCCGCTACTTCGTGGAGACGAAGCTGGCCAACATCCGCGCGCCCAACCGCCGCTTCTTCACCACCAATGACCCGGTGCTGACGCCGGCGATGATGGACCACTTCTTCAACCGTCGCACCGCGGTGTTCCAGTCGCTGAACGACCGCCAGCGCCTGCTGCTGCGCTCGATCTACGACCATCCCGACTACCGTGCGGTGCTGCCGGCGCCGTCGGCGGGCGCCGACGAATTGCTGACGCTGCGCCAGCACCAGCGCTTTTCCATCCGCTGCCCGGCCCGGTTGTCGGTGCGCTCCTACGACACCCGGCTGGCCTATCCGCTGCAGGTGATCGAGCTGTCGCTGCACGGCTTCCAGGCCGAATGTGGGTTGCCGCTGCCTGAGGGCACGCGGGGCTGGGTGGAGATCGACCTCGGCGAGAACGAGACCGCGCTGGCCGAGGCCACGGCGGTGCGCCGGCACGAGGCGGGTGGCCAGGTCTTCTACGGCTTCTCGGTGCCGCAGCCGGACGATGCCTGGAAGCGCTGCGTGGTGGCCTTGCAGACCGGCAGCACGCATGCCGACCTGGATGCGGTGCAGGCGCCGGTGCCCGCGCCGCGGCAGGCGCCCGGCAGCGCGCCGCGCCCGCGTGCCGCCGCGCTGGCCGTGCCAGATTGACCAACTGCCGCCCTTCCGCGGTGGCTGGTGGGTGCAACAATCACCCGTTGACGTGAGATCGGTTGCAAGGCCCCCGGGGCAGCGGGATTGCCGGGGCTGCAGGACGGTGCTTACAGTCGGCTGGATGTCAACGGTGACGCGGTTGCAGGCCTCTTCGGGTGCTGGCTGTGGCGCCCGGTTTGTCGACAACGTGCTGGTGTGGGCGCCAGGCGCTGTCAGGAGAATTGCATGGTCAGGTTGTTCAACCACTACTTCCACGCATGGACATTGCGGCGGGTCTTCTTTGACTTTCTGCTGTCGCTGCTGGCCCTGGCGGGCGTGGTGCTGGCCCAGGCCGACAGCGTCAAGCTGGCGATCCCGATGGCCGGCCCGCAGGTGTTCTCGCTGGCCGCAGGCCTGTTCCTGATCAACAGTGCCTCCGGCCTGTACCAGCGGGCGCAGGACTGGTCGGTGGTCGAGTCCACCCTGCGTGCAGCCCTGGCGCTGGTGCTGGCCCTGCTGCTGACCTACCAGATCTTCCAGGTCTTGCCAGTGGGTTTCGGCAATGTCGACGCCATCCGCGCATCGGCCATGCTGGTCATCGCCGCGCTGATCCTGCGCCGGGTGGTGATGGGCTACTGGGCCACCAAGTCGCGTGCCGGCGCCCGGGTGCTGATCTTCGGCTCGGGCCCGGCGGCCCAGATGGTGGGCAGCACCCTGCGTGCGGCCGATCCGTTGGCCACCATCGTCGGCTACTTCCCCGGCCCCAACGAGAAGCAATCGGCCGTGCCCGACGCCGAGCGGCTGAGCGCCGAGCAATCGCTGACCCAGACCGCCCAGCGCCTGAACGTGGACGAGATCATCGTGGCGCTGACCGAGCGCCGCTCGGGCAGCATGCCGCTGCGTGAACTGCTGGACTGCAAGCTCACCGGGGTGCGGGTGTTCGACATCACGACCTATTTCGAGCGCATGCTCGGCCAGATCCGCATCGACTTCGTCAACGCCGGCTGGCTGATCTTCGGTGACGGCTTCAACCAGGGCTTCTACCGCACGGCCGTCAAGCGCATCTTCGACATCCTGTGCTCCACGGTGCTGATCATCCTGGCTGCACCCATCATGCTGGTGACCGCCATCGCCATCAAGCTGGAGAGCAAGGGCCCGGTGTTCTACCGCCAGGAACGTGTGGGCTACAACAGCAAGCCGTTCTGGGTGACCAAGTTCCGCAGCATGCGCACCGACGCCGAGCAGGACGGCAGGCCACGTTGGGCCACCGCCAACGACAACCGCGTCACCCGGGTGGGCAACATCATCCGCCTGATCCGCGTGGACGAACTGCCGCAGCTGTTCAATGTGCTGGCCGGTGACATGAGCCTGGTCGGACCGCGCCCCGAGCGCCCGTTCTTTGTCGAGCAGCTGACCACCGAGATCCCGTACTACGCCGTGCGCCACAGCATCAAACCCGGTGTCACCGGCTGGGCCCAGGTGCGCTACCAGTACGGCTCGACCATCGAGGATTCACAGGAAAAGCTGCAGTACGACCTGTACTACGTGAAGAACCACAGCCTGTTCCTGGATTTCGTGATCCTGATCGAAACCGTGGGCGTGGTGCTGACCGGCAAGGGCGCCCGCTGAGGCTGCAACCGCCCCGGTTGCACCTGCGCACGGCCAGCCGCGGGCTGCGGCCGTGCTGTTGCTGAAGCTGTCACGATGTTCGGTGCCGACGATCTGCTGAGCCTCGACCTGCCCAACACCGGTCTGCAGGCCGCGGGTTTTGCCCTGGTGGTGCTGCTGCACCTGCTGTACGCGGGCCACCTGCTGCGCGGCGGCTTGCTGCGGCGGGGCGCCGACCGGACCGCGCGCTGGTTCATCGGCGCTGTGCTGTGTACCGTGGCCTGGGGTGCGGCCAGCCTGGCCGATCTGGTCTCCACCAAGCTGTTCACCTGGCACCTGGCCCTGGCCTTCGACCAGCTGCGCTACGCCTGCTGGGCGGTGTTCATGCTGCTGCTGATGCGCCCGATGGCCAGCCAGCTGACGGCGTGGCGGGCGCGCTTGTGGGCGGTGCTGCCGGTGCTGCTGCTGGTGCTGGGCCTGGTCTGCAACGCGCTGGTGGGCCTGCAGACCGGGGCGTCCCTGGTGGCGGCCCGGGTGCTTGTCATCAGCCAGCTGGTCTGGGCGGTGCTCGGCCTGCTGCTGGTCGAGCAGGTGTTTCGCAACCAGGCCGAGCAGAACCGCTGGGGTGCCAAGCCGCTCTGCCTGGGCCTGGGCGGGCTGTTCCTCTACGACATCTACCTGTTCAGCCAGGTGCTGATGTTCGGCGGCTTCGACAACGACGCCCTCACGGCACGCAGCCTAGTGCATGCAGTGGCCGTGCCACTGCTGCTGATGGCGTCCAGCCGCAGCCAGCGCTGGCTGTCCAAGGTGCAGGTGTCCAAGACGGCGGCGTTTTATTCGGCGTCGCTGCTGCTGATCGGTGTCTACCTGCTGTTCATCGCCGCCGTGGGCTACTACGTGCGGTTCTTCGGTGGCACCTGGGGCGGTGCGCTGCAGGTGGCCCTGCTGTTTGCGGCCCTGGTCCTGCTAACGGTGCTGGTGGCGTCGGGCGCGCTGCGGGCGCGGCTGCGGGTGTTCCTGGGCAAGAACTTCTTCAGCTACCGCTACGACTACCGGCTGGAGTGGCTGCGCTTCACCGCCATGCTGTCGAGCAAGAGCTCGCCGCAGGAGGTGGGCGCCCTGGTGGTGCGTGGCCTGGCCGACATGGTGGAGTGCTCGGCCGGTGCGCTGTGGTTCAAGGCGCTGGGCGACGACCAGTTCGTGCAGTCGGCGGTGATGAACCTGCCCGAGATGCAGGTGCGTGAACCCACCGATTCACTGTTCTCGCGCTTCATGGCCGAGCGTGAGTGGATCATCGACCTGCATGCGGCCCGCGCGCGGCGCGGCACGGCCGAGGAGGCGGAACTGCTGCCGGGCTGGCTGGGCGAGATGCCGAGCGCCTGGCTGGTGGTGCCCCTGCTGGTGGGCGACGAGATGCTGGGTTTCGTGGTGCTGGCCCGGCCCCGCACCGAGGTGGCGCTGGACTGGGAGGTGCGGGATCTGCTGAAGACGGCAGCCCGCCAGGCGGCCGGCTTCCTGGCCCAGATGCATGCCACCGAGGCCTTGCTGGAGGCGCGCAAGTTCGACGCCTTCAACCGCATGAGCGCCTTCGTGGTGCACGACCTGAAGAACATCATCACCCAGCTGTCGCTGATGATGAAGAACGCCGAGCGCCACCGCGACAACCCCGAATTCCAGCAGGACATGCTGCTGACGGTGGAGAGCTCGCTGGACAAGATGCGCCAGATGATGCTGCAACTGCGGGAAGGTGAAAAACCTGCAGGCGTTGCATCGGGGGTTGAACTGGCACCGATCCTGCACCGCATCGAGGGCGCGGCGCGCCAGCGTGGGCGCCAGCTGACGGTGCAACTGGATGATCGTGTCGCCACCCGGGGCCATGAGCAGCGGCTGGAGCGGGTGATCGGCCATGTTGTGCAGAATGCCCTGGACGCGACGCCCAACTCGGGTAGGGTGTGGGTGAGGTTGGCCCAGGCGGCAGGCCGCGTGCTGGTGGAGGTGGGTGACACGGGGGCAGGCATGAGCCCGGAGTTCATCCAGCACCGCTTGTTCCGGCCCTTCAACTCCACCAAGACCAGCGGCATGGGCATCGGCTCGTACGAGAGTTTTCAGTACATCAAGGAACTGGGCGGGAGCATCGACGTGAAGAGTGAACTGGGCCAGGGCACGGTGGTGACCCTGCTGATGCCATTGTTCGACCTGCGCACCGGCACGGATCTGCGGGCACCGGGGTTGATCGGATGAGTGCCGCTGCACCCACGTCCCCACTGCTGATCGTCGAGGACGATCTGGCACTGCAGAAGCAGATCAAGTGGAGCCTGGACCGCTTTGACTGCGTGACGGCCAGCGACCGCGAATCGGCGCTGGTGCAGTTCCGCCGCCACCAGCCGGCGGTGGTGACCATGGACCTCGGGCTGCCGCCCGACCCGGATTCAACCAGCGAAGGCTTCAAGTTGCTGGAGCAGTTGCTCAGCGTGGATCCGAACGTCAAGGTGATCGTGCTCACCGGGCAGAACGACCAGGCCAACGCCCTGCGTGCCATTGCGCTGGGTGCCTACGACTTCTTTGCCAAGCCGTTCGAGCCTGAACTGCTGGGCCTGACCATCGACCGCGCCTTTCGCCTGGCCGAGCTGCAGGCGGAGAACCGCCGGCTGCAGGCGATCCACCAGCCGGACGCGCTGTCGGGCTTGATCACGCGGGATCCGGAGATGCTGAAGGTCTGCCGCATGGTCGAGCGCGTGGCATCCAGCGACGCGACCGTGCTGCTGCTGGGCGAGAGCGGCACCGGCAAGGAAGTGCTGGCCCAGGGGCTGCACCAGGCGTCCAAGCGCACCGGCAGGTTCGTGGCCATCAACTGCGCCGCGATCCCGGAGAACCTGCTGGAGAGTGAGCTTTTCGGCTATGAGCGCGGTGCCTTCACCGGCGCAACCAAGACCACGCCAGGCAAGATCGAGACCGCCCATGGCGGCACCTTGATGCTCGATGAACTCGGAGACCTGCCGTTTTCGCTGCAGGCCAAGCTGCTGCGCTTTCTGCAGGAGCGCAAGATCGAGCGGCTGGGCGGGCGCCAGGAGATCGCGGTGGATGTGCGGGTGGTGTGCGCGACCCACCAGGACCTGAAGAGCCAGATAGCCGAGAAGCGCTTCCGCGAAGACCTCTACTACCGTCTCGCCGAGATCGTGATCAGCATTCCTTCGCTGCGCCAGCGCCAGGGTGATGCCGTGCTGCTGGCGAACTTCTTTCTGCGGCGCATGGTGGCCGAGAACCGGCGCCAGGGCCTGGCGTTCACCGACGAGGCGATTCGTGCCATCGAGCTGGATCCGTGGCCCGGCAATGTCCGCCAGCTGGTGAGCAGCGTGCGGCGTGCGGTGATCATGGCCGAGGGCACGCGGATCGAGCCGGCCGACCTGGGCCTGCAGGCCCAGCCGGCAGCCGACGGCGAGGCAAGCGCTGGCCAGGCGGGCAGCCTGGACCTGCGCACGGTGCGCGAGGCAGCCGAGCGCGGCGCCGTGATCGCTGCCTTGGCACGCTCCGGCGGCAACGTTGCGCGTGCTGCCGACTGCCTGGGCGTGAGCCGCCCCACGCTCTACGATCTGCTCAACCGCCTGGCCATCCGACAGCACGTCGAGTCCTGACTGGAGGGCCCGGTTGCGCGCGTGTTGGCCTGCGTCAGCGGGGCGGCTGCAGCGCCCCGTAACATCGACGGTGTCGCCGACGCAGCGGGCCCGCGGTTGCGGGCGTCAACAACACACAGGGGAGTCGCTGCATGAGTTCATTCTGTCTGACTGGCGGGCGTGTGCGGCCGGGCACGGTGCCTGGCCTGCGCAGGGCCGGACGCCTTGCGCTTTGCGCCGTGGCCGCGGCCAGCGTCGTGGCCTGTTCAGGCCAGGACGTGGCGAAGCGGTTGGCCAACGTGCGCCAGCAGATCGACGCCGGCGACTACGCCACGGCCGTGGTCGGCTTGAAAGAGGTGCTGCAGAAAGACGCTAACGTCGGTGAGGCACGGCTGCTGCTGGGGCGGCTGCACCTGCAATCGGGCGATGCGTTGTCGGCCGAGGCTGAATTGCGCCGGGCGCTCGAGGCGGGCGTTCCCCTGGAGCAGGTTGCCCCCTGGCTGGCCAGGGCGCTGCTCGACGCGGCCAAGCCGAAGAAGGTGGTCGAGGAACTGGTCAAGGTCGAGCCCACTGATGTTGGCGCCTGGGCCGATCTGCGCACCTCGGTGGCAGAAGCCTACGCCCGCACCGGCAACATGGCGCAGGCACGCTCCACCGTGGCGGACGTGCTGGCCCGCAAGCCGGGCTACAGCAAGGCCTTGCTGGTTCAGGCCCGCCTGCTGTCGGGTGGCGCCGACGGCCTGCAGGCATCGCTGAAGCAGGTGGCCGAGGTGCTGGCGGCGGAGCCGCGCAACGTCGATGCGCAGCGTCTGCAGAGCGATCTGCTGATGTACGCCAAGCGCGACCTGCCGGCGGCCATCGCCTCGTACCAAAAGCTGGTCGAACTGGCCCCCAATCGACTGGACAGCCATGTGAGCCTGGCCTTTGCGCTGCTGCGGCATGGTGACCTCGACGCTGCTGCCCGGCAGGTCGAGACAATGACCAAGTTGTCGCCGCAGAACCCTCAGACCCGTTACGTGGCCGCGCAAGTTGCCTACGCGCGCAAGGAGTATGTCCAGGTCCGGGACATCTCCCAGGAGTTGCTCAAGCTGGCGCCGAACAACGTGGAACTGCTGGAGCTGTCGGGCGCCGCCGAAGTGCAGCTGCGTGCCTGGCAACGCGCGGAGACACTGCTGGGCAAGGCGGTCTACCTGGCGCCGAACCGGCTCGTCGCCCGCCAGCTGCTCGCGCGCGCGCTGGTGCACAGCGGCCGCTCCGAGAAGGCGTTGGAAACCCTGCGTCCTGTGCTCGACGGCGGGCGTCCCGACGCCGATACCCTGATGGTGGCTGCCGAGGCGCACCTGTTCAACGGCAAGCCGGCGCTGGCCGCCCCGCTGTTTGCCAAGGCGCTGGCGCAGCGGCCCGACGATGACCGCATTCGGTCGGCCATGGCATTGACCGATGTGTCCCGCGGGCAGGCGGCGATGGCGTCGCTGAGTGACATCGCGGCCACCAGCAAGAGCACGACGGCTGATCTGGCGCTGATCAGCCTGTTGATGCAGCGTGCCGACTATGCCAAGGCCTCGGCGGCGATCGCCCAGTACGACAAAAAGGAGCCGCGCAACCCACAGCCAGCCTTCCTGCAGGCCCAGGCCCGGGCCGGCTTGGGCGACGACGCCGGGATGAAGCGCGGGTTTGAAGAAGCGCAGGCGCGTGATCCGAAGTACTTTCCCGCCGTCGCCGGACTGGTGCAGTGGGAATTGCGTCAGAACCAGCGTGATGCAGCCTGGGCGCGTTTGGAAGCCTTTCTGAAGACCGAGCCGACCAGCGAACCGGCCTGGCTGGCGTTGGCGGGCCTGGCCATGCAGATGCCAGACGGGCGGGCGCGCCAGCGTGCCGTGCTGCAACGCGGACTGGCGGCTGTGCCTCGGAGTGTCGATCTGGCGGTCCTGTCGGTGGACCAGCAGCTGCGCGCACGCGAGAACAAGGCCGCGCTGGCGGCGGCCCAGGCCCTGCGCACGGCGCATCCCGGCCGCGCCGACGTGGCCGAGCTGCTGGGCCGCACGCAGATGGCCAATGGCGACGTGCGCCAGGCACAGAAGTCCTACAGCGACATGGCCTCGCTGGCGCCGCGATCGCCGGCGCCGCACCTGCGTCAGATGGAGGCGCTGCGGGTGGCAGGTGATTTGCCCAGTGCCATGCGGGCAGCACGACGCGCACTCGAGCTGGCGCCCGACAACGGCATGGCGATGTCGGCGCTGGTGGCGTTGGCGGCCCAGTCACGCCAGCCCGAGCAGGCCTTGCAGGCCATCCGCGACATCAAGCAGCGCTTTCCCGATGCCGGGCTGGCGTTCGTGCTGGAAGGTGATCTTCTCGGCTCGCAGGGCAAGTGGGATGAGGCACTGGCCGCTTACCGTGCGGGCAGCGCCAAGGCCAACCCTGGCGTGGCGCCGGTGCGCCTGCATGCAACCCTGACTCAGCTGAAACGGGAGCCGGAGGCAGCCGCCTTCGCCCAGGACTGGATGCGCCGTCACCCCAAGGATGCGGGCTTCATCGGGCACCTGGGCGAAGTGGCGCTGCACGCCAAGGACTACCAAGCCGCGGAGCGGCGCTTCCGGGAGGCGGTGGCCCTGGAGCCGGCCGACGCCTCGGCCTACAACAACATTGCCTGGGCCATGCTCAAGCAAGGCAAGCCGGGCGCGCTTGAGTTTGCCCGCAAGGCCAACCTGATGTCGCCGGCACACACGGAGTTTGCCGACACGCTGGCCAGCGCGCTGGCCGCGTCCGGCGACCTGAAGCAGGCCGTCGCGGTGCAAGGGCAGTTGGTGGCGGACTTGCCCAACGCACCCCGATACCGTCTGGCCCTGGCCAAGTTGCTGCTGCAGGCGGGCGACAAGCGGCGCGCACGCGAGGAACTGGACACGCTGGCGAAGCTGGGCGCCACCTTCGATCAACAGGACGTGGTGCGCAGCCTGTCGACCCAGGCTGCGCAGTAGTTCACCACGGCCCTGCCGGGCCTGGCGGGTACTGCCGCAGCAGTCTCGGGCACCTGAACCGAGTGCCGGGCGGCGCCGGGCAGCAGTCGCAGACGGTGTTGCACCAGCCCATAAAAAACGCTCCCGAAGGAGCGTTCACTTGGTGCCGGCAAGGTGCCGGCCGGCACCTGCTGTCCATTAGGCCTTGCGGCGGCGGGTCGCCAGACCCAGGCCAGCCAGCAGCGTGCCCACCAGTGCCAGCGAGCCAGGCTCAGGCACCTTGAACACGGCGCTCACGTCGCCGGTCACCAGCAGCGTGGAGCCAGGCAGCGGCACGGCTTGGTCGTTGTCGCCGTTGACTTGCACCAGGATGTGGAAAGGACGGGGCTGCACGAAGTAGGCCTCGCCGTTCTGGTTGCCTGCGGTGCCGGCGTTCTGGTCGCCCGACGTCAGGACGAAGTCCTTGAAGTCGAAGTTGTACGCGCCAGGTGCCGACGCCAGCGTGCCGGTGCCGGGCGAGGCCAGGCTGGTGGTGTAGGCCACCAGGTAGTCGTCGCTGTTGTCGCCCACGGTGATGGCGGTCACGCCGTCGGTGCCCGACAGATCGGTGTCCGAGTTCGGGTCGATGTACAGGTAGAAGTTGGCCGAGTTGCCGATGAAGTTCAGGCCGCTGAACGTGCCCTGGGCAGCGAACAGGGCGTACATGCGGTAGCCGCCCACCAGTTCATTGCTGTTGAGCAGGTTGGTGGTCAGGGCCGTGCCTTCGTTGGCGAAGATCTGGCCGATGTTGGCGTAGGCCTGGGCCGAGAACGTGTTCACACCGGTGAAGGTGACGTACTCGGTGAAACCACCGTTGAGCTTGTCGCCGACCAGGGCGGTGTTCGCCAGGCCGGGGATCAGGCCGGTGCCCGGAACCGAGGTTTCGTCGATGGTGAAGTTCAGGAAGTTTTCAGCGGCCGCTGCCGGCGCCGAGGTGATCGCGGCTGCAGCTGCAACAGCCAGGACCGAGAAAAGCTTTTTCATGATGCGCTCCGAAGAAGAGAAAGTCGTCTGGGATAACTGACGGACGAGGAACTTAAAGCATGTGCCGTGCCAGCAGTACATCACCATTGAAAATCAACAACTTAGGCGCGGTCTGCGTGGTGGATCAGCGCGCACCCAACGAGGCTGTCAAAAAACCCGACAGCTCGCGCCGGCCAGTCGGCGTCAGGCTGCCTGGGTGGCGCGGTGTGGCGGCCAGCCCGCAGGATGCGGAACCGCCAAGCCGCCGAGCCGGAAGAACAGCCGCATCGCGTCGAAGTCGGCCTGCTGTGCCGGCAGCATCTGGGCCCAATAGGCGGCCAGGCGCGCCCTGCGTGGCGCGTCTGGCAGTTGGCCACGCAGTGTGGTCAGGGCCATGAGGAAGGGGACGCCAAAGGTCTGGTGCAGGCGCAGCGTCGGCAGCGTCTTGCGCAGGACAGCCTGCAGCGTGTGGAAGTCCTCCAGCCTGAAGGCGGCACGCAGTGAGTTGGCGTAGTCCTGCGTCAGGAACGGCCCCAGGCCCTTGGTGCGCTCATAGGAGAAGTACCGGGCCGTGGCCTCCCGCTTCAGGCTGGCGAAGTCCATCAGGTGAACGGCGCCACCGGGTTTCACGATGCGGGCGATCTCGCCGAAGCACTGGCGCAGCAGGTCGAGCGTGGGCAGGTGGTGCAGCGACAGGGTCGACATCACCAGATCGGCAGACTGTGCCGGCAAGGCCTCGATCGACGTGATGTCGCCCTCGATGAAGCGAACATTCCCGACCTGCGCATCGGTCCTGAGCTGCTCGGCGCAGCGCAGCATCTCGGGCGACAGGTCGACGCCGATGAAGTTGGCTTCCGGGTGCAGCTTGGCCAGTTCGACCAGCAGATTGGCCGGCCCGCAGGCGAGATCCACCACGGTCGAGCCGGGGCGCATCGCGGTGGTCAGCAGCAGCAGGTTGAACAGGTACACCGACGAGCCATTGCCGGTGGCCAGCCCGGCGTCGCGGTATTCGCGCACGTTGTCCGGGTTGTCCATCACCAGGTCGGGTTCGGGCATGCGCTCGTATTCGTAGCCGCGGGCGGCCAGTTCACGCAGGAAATGTGCGCCGAGCTTCAGTTGGTTGAACATTTTTCACTCCTGGGTACAGGACGCGTTGTCATGGCGGATCCTGGTCGCGGCCGGGGCCTGGTGAACGGTCCCAATCCTTCATCAGCATCGTCGGCTCACCGAACTGGCGTTGCAACTGGCGGCCCCGGCTGCCCCAGCGCGACCACGCCAGCAGCAGTGCCGGGGTGAGCATCAGCTCGAACACCTGGCCGGACAGCAGGCCGACCGCCGTCATCAACCCGAAGTTGGCGGTCGGCTGAAAGTCTGAACTGGCCAGCAGCAGGAACTGGCTCACCAGCAGCACCGAGATGGCCATCACGGCCGACCCGGTGGACTTGAAGGTCCGCGCCACGGCCCAGGTGGCCGGTAGGCCCTGCTGCCGCCGGTGTCGCCAGCCGTGGTAGAGGTGGATGGTGTCGTCGACGGTGATGCCCAGCACGATGCCCGCGATCAGCACGGTGGCGGTGTCCAGGTGGATGCCCAGCGCACCCATCAGCACGAACACGAAGAACAGCGGCGCCACGTTGGGCGTCATGCAGATCGCGGCGGCCGAGAACGAGCGCCAGAGAAACCACATGAAGAGGAAGATCTGGCCGAAGGCGCTGGCGAAGCTCATCGCCTGGCCACCCAGCAGCATCGACGACTGGTCGGCAAACAGCCGGCCATAGCCACCCACTTCGGCCTGCAGGCCTGGCAGCGGATGCGTCTGGAGCCGCTGCTGGATGCGTTCGACGCTGTCCCCCAGCGCCTGCGCACCGTGCACGTTCAAGGACAGCACGATGCGGCCCTTCTGCATCGACCGGTCCACCAGGTCGTAGAGGTCGCGGCCGTCGTAGACCAGCAGGTACTGCTGCAGCAACTGCCGATTGGGTGGCAGGGTGCGGAAGGCTGCGACCTCGTCGTTCATCGCGAAGTGCATCTCCTCCACGTGGTCGGCATAGGACAGGCTGCGGTCGACCTCGGGCAGGGACTCCAGCCAGACCTGCAACTGCCGGATGGCGCGCAGCTTGTCCAGGTCGACCAGGCTGTCGGGGCCATCGCCTTGCAGCAGGATCTCCAGCGTGCTGACACCCGACAGGCGGGATTCGATCAGGCGCGTGCTCTGGCTCACCGGGTGCTTGGGCTTGAAGAAGGCCAGGATGTCGGACTCGGCCTGCACCTTCAGCACCAGCGGCGCCGAGACCAGGGTGAGCACGGTGAAGCCGATGATCACCGCGCGCGCGTGGCGCATGCTGAAGATCGCCAGCCGCGGCGCCAGCCGCCCGAACTTGCCCAGCCCCGAGCCGCGGATGGGCCAGCGGTGGTTGTCCCAGTGCCGCAGGAACGGTGGCACCAGGAAGTAGACGGTGAGGAAGACAAACAGGGTGCCCAGGGCGCCGGCGATGCCGAAGACCTGGATCGGCGGCATCGGCACGAAGACCAGGCTGAGCAGCCCGGCCGAGGTGGTCAGCACGTTGAACAGGCCCGGTTTCAAGCCGTTGGCCAGGGCTTCATCCAGGCTGCGTCCGCGTGAGAGGCGGGCGGCGTGGCCACGCTGGATCACGGCGTACAGGTGGATCAGCGTGGCCGAGGTGTAGGCCGCCAGCAGCGAGGGCAGCATGGCCGTCACCATGGTGTAGGGGCGGCCCGACCAGGCGATCAGGCCCAGCGTGGGCATGATCACGGTGGACATCGCCATGGCGCCGATCACCATCGGCCGCCAGCGTCCCACCACCCACCACATCAGGCCCATGGCCAGCAGCATGGTGATCGGCACGAAGCGCAGGGTGTCGTCGATCACCGATTGCAGCTGCGCCACGTCCATGGTGATCGGCCCGGCGTCGCCGGCAAACTGGGCGCGCAGCCCGGCGCTGTCCACCGCCTCCAGCATCGCGGTGCGCACGGCCTGGCGCTGGCTGCTGTCGGCCAGCAGCTTGGGCTGCACCACCACCGCCAGCAGCTTGCCATCCCTGGACGCCAGCGAGCCGGGGGCAAAGCGGTCGGCCATTACGGCCTGGAAGATGTCGGCCGGGCGGCGCTTGCCCAGGTTGTCCACATCCACCAGCGGGCCGACGCTGAAGCCGTCGGGCGTGGCCGAGATGCGCTCGATCGAGGTGATGGACGACACCCGGTCGATCAGGGGCTGCTGTTGCAGGCGCTCGCCGAAGTCGTGCAGCCGCCGCAGGAATGCGGGCTGGTACAGATCGTCGCCCTGGAAGGCCACGATCATCAGTTCATCGGTGGGGAAGGACGCCCGCAGCTTGTCGCGGATGACCACCGCTGGCGAGCCCGGCGTGTAGTACACGTCGGGCGCGTTGTCGATGCGCAGGCGGGGCAGCAGCAGCGCCGACGCCAGCTGGATCAGCAGCACGAGGAGCAGCGCCACCTGCCAGCGCAGGATGGGCACCTTCATCGGCGGCCGACCGGGCCGCTGCGGCGTCAGCAGCAGGCGCAGCACGGGTCAGAAGCGTGTCTTGAAGCCGACCGCCAGTGCGTTGTTGTCGCGGAAGAAGCCCCCGAAGCCACGTTGCTCGCCCTTGAAGTAGTGGCCGGCCAGGTAGAGTTCATGCGGCTCCCAGCCCACATACGACAGGCGCGGTGACAGATAGAGATCGTGGATGTTCAGCGACGATGCGAACCGCAGCGCCGCTTTCCATGCGCCTTGCTGGAAGCTGCTCTCCACCTCGCCGCTGACCGACGCATAGCGGCGCAGTTCCACCGTGGCGGTGTTGTCGGTGTCGACGCTGCGCAGCAGCAACTGCAGGTTGATACGTGTGTCGCGCCCGCCGGGAAAGAACTCCACACCACCAGCCAGCTCGGTGGAGTTGGCCTTCAGCCGTGCGCCCGAGAGCGCCGTCATGGGCACGTCGCGGCTGTGGGCGATCTCGGCGCGCCAGGTGGCGGCATCGGTCACCAGTTCGGCATCGGCAGCGACGTGGCGCACGAACGGCTGCGAGGCCAGGATGCGGTTGCCGGCCAGATCGAGCTGGAAGAAGGGCAGTGTCTGGCGGGTGCGGCCGATGGTGAACCCATGGTCGAAGCCATCACCGGCATGGGTGAGCCGCAGCGCCGCGCCGCCGGAGCGCTGGTCGGCCTGCTGCAGCGGCGCGCCCAGGAAGAAGGCCGACAGGGCCGGCACCGCGGCGGTGCCGATCACCTGGGCGCCGGCGCGGTCGATCGGATGCCAGGCGCTGCGCCGGTCGGGCAGCAGCGCGTTCTGGAAGCCGGCCAGCAGCACCAGGTCCGACCGGTAGCTGCCCCACTCGTGTTCCCAGCGCAAGGCGGGCTGCGGCAGCCGGCGCTCCTTCAGTTCGTCCAGCGCGAAGCGCCGCAGGTCGACCCGGCTCACCCGGTCGATCAGCGACACCGCATCCACCCGGCCCCACAGCACGGTCTGCATGCCGGCGGTGATGCGTGCATCGCCGCCGCGCCAGCGCAGCCAGGTGTCGCCCCAGCCCAGCTCGCCTTCTTCATGGCGACCGGCCGTGCCGTCCTGCAGATCGGCATCGGTGCGCAGGCCCAGGCGCCATTCCAACGCGGGCGTGGCCATCATCGTGGCAAACCAGCTGGCCCGCAGTGCGGCTGTGGAGCGCACACGTGGGTGGTCGCTCAGGTGCATGCCTTCGATGCGCAGCGCGTCGGCGCCCCAGCGCAGGCCGGTGCCTGCGGCCGCGCCCTTGCGGGTGGCCGCGGGCGCGTCGTCGTCCGCATCGTCGGCGGCCATGGACAGGGCAGGCGCGGTCAGCGCGCCGATGGCCACCAGCACCGCCAGGGCGTTGCGCCAGGTGCGCAGGGGGGGGGTGGATGGCAAGTCGGATTGGTTCATGGTCTGTGGCCGGCCTCGATCGTTTCGTCGGACAACGCACGGCTGGTGAACAGTTTGCTCGGCAGCTTGCGGTCGAACTTGATTGTCTGCGCAAGCATGCGGGTCTCGTTGCCCGTCACCAGGTCGGTGGTCTTGCTGTCCATGGGTGCCCAGTAGCCCTGGATGCGCTGCTTGGCCAGCAGCACCCAGCGCTTGGATGGCTTGCTCTCGTCCTTCTCGAAATAGTCGATGCGCATGACCAGCGCCAGCTGCGGGTCGATCCACAGCAGCCGGCGCTTGTAGACCGAGTTGCCGGGATCGACCGGCACGCTCTCCACGATCTCGCAGGCCACACCGTCCAGCGTCTCCCGGCCCACGCTGCGGTGGCTGTCGCTCTCGGGCTTGCGTGTCTGCAGATCCTCGAAGTAAAGATCGGAGCCGACGAAGCGCCCGCCCTTGCGGTCGCTGGCCACGCGGCGCACGCGGTCCATGGCCGGCAGGTACAGCCATTGCTCGCTGCTGCCATCGGCCTTGTCCAGGCTGAGCAGGCCGGTGCCGGCGATGTCGGCCGGTGCCAGAAAGCGCGCCAGCGATGCAAACTCACCCTTGGACTGCTCCATCCTGTAGGTGACCAGTTCCCGCGTGCGGCGGCTGCCGGCCCGGTCGGTCAGTTCCATGCGGCTGACGGTGGTCACATCGCGGCCGACCGGACGGTCGTGCACCTGCTGCACCAGTTGCAGCGCGTCGTTGGCCAGCGCGCTGCCAGCCAGCAGCAGGGCGGCCACGGTCAGGCCGCTGCGGAATCGGTCTAGGATGGTCGAGAGCATGGACACTCCGGTTTAGGTGGGCAAAGACGCTTGAAGTCGGCGCATCACAGCCGGACGAATGCACGGAACATCCCGGGTGTGGCCAGTCTAGGCGACCGGCGGCACGGCAGTCCGCCGAATAGGCCGGTGTCGCCGCCAGGCGTGCACGCGACAACCCAAGGAACCCTGATGACCAGCGATCAAGCCCCGAAGACCAAGACCCGCGACGAGATTGCCGCCGCCTACATCTCCGAGCCGTGGTGGTACGACGTGCGCGGTTTCTTCATCCTCACCTTCGCCTACAACAGCACGATCTGGGGGCAGCTGGCCTTCTTCAGCCGCAACTTCGGCGCCCGCCACCTGGAAGTGGCCTGCGGCACCGGCACCCTGCTGGAGCTGGTGCTGAAGTGGCGTGCCTTCCAGCGCAAGCCGCAACCGCAGATCGTCGGCGTCGACTACGCCGAATCCATGCTGGCAGGCGCCATGCACCGCTTCCGCAAGTCGCCCAACATCACGCTGATGCATGCCGATGCTGCGGCGATGCCGTTCGAGGACGGCAGCTTCGACACCGTGAACGTGGCCAACGCCGTGCACTGCTTCCCCGACGTGCGGGGTGCCTTTGCAGGATGTTTCAAGGTGTTGCGCCCGGGCGGCACGATGGCGGCCAATGTGCTGCTCTACCCGCGCGGCTGGTTCCCGTTCCGCCAGATCGCCCAGGCGATCAACGACTGGGGCGTGCGCAAGGGCATCCTCGTCACGCCCTACCAGCACGGCGAGGTGGTGGCCATGATCCGGGCCGCCGGCTTCGAGATCGTCGAAGACAGCGTGTCCGGCAACTGCGCCAACATCCTGGCGCGGCGGCCCATGGGTGGTGCATGAGCGGCGTAGGCGTCGGGGGCGCGGCGGGCGCCACGTTCGACTATGCAACCGCCTTCTCGCGCAACATCGGCTGGGTGACCGCGGCCGAGCAGCAGACGCTGCGGCGCACCAAGGTGGCGATCGCCGGGCTGGGCGGCGTGGGCGGCGCGCATCTGCTGGCCTTGGCCCGCCTGGGCATCGGCCGTTTCAGCATTGCCGATTTTGATGATTTTGGCGTGCACAACTTCAACCGCCAGGCGGGCGCCTTCCTGTCCACCGTGGGTGCGCCCAAGGCCGATGTGCTGCTGCGCATGGCGCGCGACATCAACCCGGAACTGGAGATCGAGGTCTTTCCCCGGGGCGTGCAGCCCGACAACGTGGATGCCTTCCTGGACGGCGTCGACATCTACGTCGACGGCATCGACTTCTTCGCGATCGACGCGCGCGCCATGGTGTTTGCACACTGCCACCAGCGCCGCATTCCCGCGGTCACCGCTGCGCCGCTGGGCCTGGGTGCGGGCCTGTTGTACTTTTCACCAGATGGCATGAGCTTCGAGGATTATTTCCGGCTGGAGGGTGTCGACGAGCAGGAGAAGTACGTGCGCTTCATTGCCGGCCTGTCGCCGGCCATGCTGCAGCGCGACTACCTGGTGGAGCCCTCGGCGGTGAATTTCGGTGAACGGCGCGGGCCCTCGACCATCATCGCCTGCGAGCTGTGCACCGGTCTGACGGTGTCGACCGTGATGAAGGTGGTGCTGGGGCGCGGCGCCCTGCGCGCTGCCCCCTGGGCCATGCAGTTCGACGCCTACAAGCACCGGCTGACCCATGTCTGGCGCCCGTTCGGCAACCGCAACCCGCTGCAGCGGCTGCTGATGGCCCTGATCCGGTCCAGGCTGAATCTGAAACAGGCGCGCCCGGAATCTGTGAACTCTTGAGGCCGGGCGGCCGATCCGGCACCCGCCGCCCGGGGTTCGCGCCTGGGGTCCTATGCGATGATCTCTCTCTGCCTGGGCACGCCTGCATGGCGTTATGCGCCGGTCTGGTTTTGGCCGCCGCGCCGACATCTGCGCCGCAGCACTGCTGCACATCCAAAGAGGTATCAGCATGAACAAGTTTGCATCCACCTTGAGCCGTCTCGCCTGCAGCGGCGCAGCGGTTCTGGGTCTTCTCCTGGCGGCGGGCTGTGCCTCCGGCCCCAGCTTGCCGGCGGCCCCGGTGTCGGCCGGTGCGGCTGACAGCTACACCTATGTGATCGGTGCCGGCGATTCGCTCAACATCATCGTCTGGCGCAACCCGGAGCTGTCCATGCTGGTGCCGGTGCGCCCCGATGGCAAGGTGGCGGCCCCCCTCGTCGAGGAGATCGTGGCCCAGGGCAAGACCTCCACCCAGCTGGCGCGCGACATCGAGGCGCAGCTCGGCAAGTACGTGCGTGATCCGGTGGTCACCGTGCTGGTCACCAGCTTCGTCGGCCCCTACAGCGAGCAGATCCGCGTGGTCGGCGAGGCGGCCAAGCCGCAGTTCCTGAACTACAAGAAGAACATGACGCTGCTGGACGTGATGATCGCGGTGGGCGGCCTCACCGATTTCGCCGCCGGCAACAGCGCGTCCATCCTGCGCACCAGCGACGGCGGCAAGCAGTACGCCGTGCGCCTGAAGGACCTGATCAAGCGTGGTGACGTGTCGGCCAACGTCGAGATGAAGCCCGGCGACATCCTGGTCATTCCGCAGAGCCTGTTCTGAGCCTGCTCCCTGTTGCCGACCATTCCCCAAGCCTGAGCCAGATCCCATGGAAGAGTTGATTGCCCAAGTTGCCTCGATCGCGCGAGGAATGTGGCGGTTCCGCTGGACGGGCCTGATCGTGGCCTGGGTGGTCGGTGCGCTCGGAGCCGTGGTGGCCTTCAAGGTGCCTGACCGCTACGAGGCCATGGCCCGCATCTTCGTGGACACGCAGTCCATCCTGAAGCCGCTGATGTCCGGCCTGGCGGTGCAGCCCAATGTCGACCAGCAGGTGACGATGCTCAGCCGCACCCTGATCAGCCGGCCGAACATCGAGAAGCTGGTGCGCATGGCCGACCTGGATCTCAAGAGCGAGTCCAAGGCGCAGCAGGAGAACCTGATCGAGAGTCTGATGAAGACGGTGGAGATCAAGAGCACCGGCCGCGACAACCTGTATTCGCTGACCTATGTCGAGGCCGACAAGGACAAGGCCAAGCGGGTGATCCAGTCGATGGTCTCGATCTTCGTCGAGTCCAGCCTGGGTGCCAGCCGCAAGGACACCGACTCGGCCAAGGTCTTCCTGGACGAGCAGATCAAGTCCTACGAGTCCAAGCTGGAGGAGGCCGAAGGCCGGCTCAAGGAATTCCGCCTGCGCAACCTCGATCTGCAGACGGGTGACGGCAAGGATTCCGCCTCGCGCCTGATCGAGATCTCCCAGGCGTTGGAGACGGCCCGGCTGCAGCTGCGCGAGGCCGAGCAGGCCCGCGAGGCCGCCAAGAAGCAGATGAGCCTGGAGCGGGCCGGCACCTCCGGTGACGGCGCCACCCAGAGCCTGCTGCAGGAGTCGGCAGTCAGCATCGCCACGCCGGAGATCGACGCCCGCCTGGAGGCCCAGCGCCGCAACCTGGACGGGCTGCTGCAGCGCTACACCGAGCAGCATCCCGACGTGGTGAGCACGCGGCGCCTGATCACCGAGCTGGAAAAGCAGAAGGCCAAGGAAGTGGCCGAACTGCGCCGCGCGGCGTTGGCCATGCCCGCCAACCCGGGCAGCGTGGGTGGCAACGCCAGCCCGGCGGTGCAGGAGCTGGCCAAGGTGCTGGCCACGGCCGAGGTGCAGGTGGCGTCGCTGCGGGCCCGGGTCAGCGAGTACCAGTCGCGTTACGCCCAGGCGCGCGCGCAGTCGCGCACCTCGCCGCAGATCGAGGCCGAGGCCGCGCAGCTGAACCGCGACTACGCCATCGTCAAGAAGAACTACGAGGATCTGGTGGCACGCCGGCAGTCGGCCGTCATGTCTGGTGACCTGGACATGGCCTCCGGCGTGGTGGACTTCCGGCTGATCGACCCGCCGCGTGTATCGCCCCGGCCGGTGTTCCCGAACCGCCTGCTGCTGCTGCTGGGTGCGCTGGTGGCGGCCATCGGCGCCGGCCTGGCCACGGCCTTCGTCGCCGCCCAGATCCGGCCGGTGTTCAACGACGTGCAGCAGCTGCGCGCCAAGACCGGCCTGCCGCTGCTGGGCGTGGTGTCGATGATCCTGAGCGACGACGACAAGAAGCGCGAGAAGTCGAACCGCCTGCGCTTCTACTTCGGCACCGGAGGTCTGCTGGCCTCCTACCTGGTGGCCATGGTCACCGTCTCCATCATTGCCGCGCGGCAGGTAGGTTGAGCACCATGAGCAGTTTGATCGAGCAGGCCGCTGAACGACTGGCCAAGATCCGCGAAGCCGGCATCGAGCTCCCTGACAGCGTTGTCGCGGCGCCTGCGGTGGCGCCAGACGCGGCGCAGGCAGCCGCCGCCCATGCCTTGCTGCAGCCCGCCCCGCTGTCCAAGCTGGTGGAACTCGATCTGGTGGCGCTGGCCGCTGCCGGGTTCCTGGTGCCGCATGCGCCGCGCTCGCACATGGCCGACCAGTACCGGGTGATCAAGCGCCCGCTGATCGCCAACGCCGTGGGCAAGGGCGCGGCACGCGTCAACCACGGCAACCTGATCATGATGACCAGCGCCATGCCGGGTGAAGGCAAGAGCTTCACCTCGATCAACCTGGCGATGAGCATTGCGTCGGAGCTGGACCACACGGTGATGCTGGTGGATGCCGACGTGGCCCGCCCGTCGGTGCTGAAGAAGCTGGGCCTGACCGAGGCGCCGGGCCTGCTCGACCTGCTGGAAGGCAAGGCCGAGATGAGCGATGTGCTGATGCGCACCAACATCGACAAGCTCACCATCCTGCCCAGCGGCCGCCCGCACCCGAAGTCCACCGAACTGCTGGCCAGCGACGCCATGCGGCAGCTGCTCAGCGACATGGCCTCGCGCTACCCTGACCGCATCATCATCTTCGATTCGCCGCCGCTGCTGCTGACCACCGAATCGCGCGTGCTGGCCACCCAGATGGGCCAGGTGGTGCTGGTGGTGCATGCGGGCAAGACCTTGCAGGCCGATGTGCAGCATGCGCTGTCCACCATCGAGCAGTGCCCCATCCGCATGATGCTGCTGAACCGGGCCCGCACCGACAGCCAGGGCGCCTACGGTTACGGGTATGGCTACGGTTATGGCTATGGCGAGAGCTACGGCTATGGCTATGGCTATGGCGACCAGGCGGATGCCGCTGCCGGCACACCCCCAGCCGCTGCCGGGGGGCAGGCCGATGCGCCGAAAGCGGGCTGAGCGGCGCGCTGCGGCCGTCCGCGCCGTGCCCTTGCCGGGCTGGCTCTGGCCGGTGGGGCTGGGCTGCCTGTGCCTGCTCGGCACGGCGCAGGCGCAGGAAGTGCCATCGGCGCCGCGCAGCATGGCGCTGGAGCCGCGTGTGTCGGTCACCGAAACCTTCACCGACAACCACAACCTCAGCAGCACCCAGGCCGAGAGCGATGCCATCACGCGCTTGACGGCGGGGCTGGGCTGGCGTGCGCAGACGGGCTTGTTGCGGGGCTACCTGGACTACGCCCTGACCCACGTGCTGTACGCCCGGCACAGTGACCGCAACGAGCTGCAGAACGCGCTGAACGCCAATCTCTCGGCCGACCTGCTCGACAAGCGGCTGCAGTTCGTCACGTCGGCCGCCATTGCGCGTAGCGCGATCTCGGCCTTCGGCGTGCAGCCGGGCGGTGGTGCGGATGGCAATGCCAACACCACCGAGACGCGCACCCTGCAGATTGCGCCCACGCTGCGCGGGCCCCTGGGCCCGGAGCTGCGCTACACCGCAGCGCTGGGCCATGCCGTCACCCGCAGCGCCAACACCCGGCTCGGTGACTCGTCCACCACCAACGCCAACCTGCACCTGGAGCCCTCCAGCCAGGCCCGTCTGGGCTGGACGCTGGATGCCTCGCACCTCGCATCCGATTTCAAGCAGGGCCGCGCCAGCCAGTCCGAGCGGCTGTTCGGCGGCCTGCGCCTGAACCTGGACGATCTGGACCTGCAGCTCACGGCCACGGGCGGCACCGAGCGCACCAACTTCATCAGCCTGGAGAACACCCGCTACAACACCTGGGGTGTGGGCGCGGTCTGGACGCCGTCCCCGGTGACACGTGTCTCCGCCGAGCTGGAGAACCGGTTCTTCGGCCGCTCGCATGCACTGAGCATCGAGCACCGCACGCCGCGCACCATCTTCCGCCTGCGCAGCGCCCGCAGCCTGTCGACCAGCGGCAACCAGGTGGCCGGCGTGCGGGGCACGGCGTTCTCGCTGTTGTTCGACCAGTTCGCCTCGCTGCAGCCCGATCCGGTGCTGCGTGAACTCCTGGTCAACCGGTTCCTGGTGGCCCAGGGCATCGACCCGTCGCGCATCATCGACACCGGCTTTCTGCGCTCGGCCGCCACGCTGCAGGACCTGCAGGAGTTCTCCGCGGCCTGGACCGGCCCGCGCAACGCGGCGGTGCTGTTGCTCAGCCACTCCAAGACCCGGCGTGTGGACACCCTGTCCAACGCGGTGGACGATCTGGCCCGCGTCGAGGAAGTGCGCATCAGCAACCTGTCGCTGAACCTGAGCCACCGGCTCACGCCGCTGTCCAGCCTGAACCTGCTGCTGGGCGTGCAGCGCTCCAGCAGCGGCCAGGTCGGCCTGTCCAGCCGCCAGACCCAGGCCGACCTGCAGTTCATCACGCGCCTCACGCCCGACAGCACGGCCAGCGTCTCCCTGCGCCGGGCGCACTACACCACCGGTCTCCTTCCCTACGACGAGACCGCCCTCAGTGCCACTTTCGGGGTGCGGTTCTAGACCATGTACGAAGCGTTCTACGGGCTCACCAACAAGCCCTTCCAACTCAACCCCGACCCCAGCTTCTACTTCGGCAGCAAGCAGCACCGCCGCGCCAAGGCCTATCTGGACTACGGCGTGTCGCGCAACGAGGGCTTCATCGTCATCACCGGCGAGATCGGTGCCGGCAAGACCACCCTGCTGCGTGCCCTGATCGACGGCCTGCACGGCAGCAACGTGGTGGTGGGCCATCTGGTCACCACCCAGCTGGGGGCCGAGGACACCTTGCGCATGGTCGGTGCGTCCTTCGGCTTCAAGGTCAAGGATGTGCCCAAGAGCGAACTGCTGATCACGCTGGAGGCGTTCCTGATCAGCCAGACCACCAAAGGCAAGCGCTGCCTGCTGATCGTGGACGAGGCGCAGAACCTCACGCCGCGTGCGGTGGAAGAGCTGCGCATGCTGTCGAACTTCCAGTTCGGCAACCAGGCGCTGATGCAGAGCTTCCTGGTCGGCCAGCCCGAGTTCCGCGAGATCCTGCAGCGCCCGGAGATGGAGCAGTTCCGCCAGCGTGTGGCGGCCACCTGCCACATCGGGCCGCTGGACCTGGACGAGACCCAGCACTACATCGAACACCGCCTCAAGTGCGCCGGCTCCAGCGGCAAGCCCAGCTTCGCGCCCGAGGCCTTTGAAGCCATCTTCAAGGCCAGCGGTGGCATTCCGCGCCGCATCAACTCGGTGTGCGACCGTGTGCTGCTGGCCGGCTTCCTGGCCGGCAAGACCCACCTGGAACTGGCCGATGTCGACGAGGTGGTGAAGGAATTCGCCCAGGAGGCTGCGGTGCCCGTGCGCCGTCCTGTGCAGGCAGCGGCCACGGGCGACAGCATGCCCGGCGACTTGTCGGCGGCCGGGCCCGGCTCGGTGTCCGGCACGCTGGATGTCGACCTGGGCCAGCTGCAGCTGGACCCGGCAGCCGCCGACACCATGGGGCGCCAGATCACCCGCCTGTCGGCCGACCAGCGTGGCGACCAGATCCAGCGCCTGGAGCGCGGCCTGCTGCGGCTGGAGCGCAGCAACCTGCAGGTGCTGGCCATGCTGCAGCAGCTGGTGGCCGCGGTGAAGAAGCCGGTCGACGAAGGCCCCAAGTGAGGCCATGGCCATGACGTCCCCGGCCATCACCAACGCCCTGACCATCGACGTGGAAGACTACTTCCAGGTCTCCGCCATGGCGCCCTACATCCGCCGCAGCGAGTGGGACACACGGGAGTGCCGGGTCGAGGCCAATGTCGACCGCATCCTGGCCCTGCTGGCGCGGCACGACACCCGGGCCACCTTCTTCACCCTGGGCTGGGTGGCCGAGCGCTACCCGCAGCTGGTGCGCCGCATCGTGGCCGGTGGGCACGAGCTGGCCAGCCATGGCCATGGCCATGAACGCGCCAGCGATCTCAGCCGCGAGGCCTTCATGCAGGACATCGTGCGCGCCAAGGGCCTGCTGGAAGACGTGGGCGGCGTGGCAGTGCAGGGCTACCGCGCGCCCAGCTTCTCCATCGGCCACGGCAATCTCTGGGCCTTCGACTGCCTGCTGGAAGCCGGGCACCGTTACAGCAGCAGCATCTACCCGATCCAGCACGACCACTACGGCATGCCCGATGCACCACGCTTCGCCCATGCCGTGCGGGACGGCCTGCTCGAGGTGCCGGTGACCACCGTGCGCCTGGGTGCGCGCAACCTGCCGTCCTCGGGCGGCGGCTGGTTCCGGCTGTTCCCGTATGCGCTCTCGCGCTGGATGATCCGGCGGGTGAACGAGCAGGACGGCGCCGCGGCGATCTTCTACTTCCATCCGTGGGAAATCGATCACGGCCAACCCCGTGTTCCGGGGATCAACCTCAAGACCCGGTTTCGCCACTATGTGAACATCGGCCGGACCGAACAGCGCCTGGATGCGCTGTTGCGCGACTTCCGTTGGGGTCGCATGGACGACATCTTCCTGCCACAGACTTCGCCCGGCCGGCCTGCGGCAGCGAACTGAACCTTCCACCCCCGTGATCGAGATCAAGCGACTGTCCGTCGCGGATGCGGCGTTGTCCGCCCGCTGGGATGCCTTCGTGATGGCCTGTCCGCAGGCCAGCTTCTTCCACCGCGCCGGCTGGGGCCGGGCGCTGGACCGCGTGTTCGGCCACCCCTTGTTCATGCTGTACGCCGAGCGTGACGGGCGCATCGAAGGCGTGCTGCCGCTGGCCCAGGTCAAGAGCATGCTGTTCGGCCATGCGGTGGTGAGCCTGCCGTTTGCGGTGTACGGCGGCGTGGCGGCCGACACGCCCGAGGCCGCCGCCGCCCTGGAGGCCGAGGCCGCGCGCCTGACGCAGCAGCTGGGCGCACAGCACCTGGAACTGCGCCACGTGGAGCGCCGCCACGACGACTGGCCGCTGCAGGACCTTTATGTCACGTTCCGCAAGCCCATCCTGGCCGAGGAAGAAGCCAACATGCTGGCCATTCCGCGCAAGCAGCGCGCCATGGTGCGCAAGGGCATCAAGAACGGCCTGGTCAGCAAGATGGACCCGGATGTCGGCCGCTTCTTCGCGCTGTATGCCGACAACGTGCACCGCCACGGCACGCCGGCCCTGCCGCAGCGCTGGTTCCAGGCCCTGCGCGACGAGTTCGGCGCCGACTGCGACGTGCTGACGGTCGAGTCGCCCGAAGGCAAGCCGCTGTCGTCGGTGCTGAGCTTCTATTTCCGTGGCGAGCTGCTGGCCTACTACGCCGGCGACGACGAGGCCGCGCGCGACCTGGCCTGCAACGACTTCAAGTACTGGGAGCTGATGCGCCACGGCTGCGCCCGCGGCTGCACGGTGTTCGACTACGGCCGCAGCAAGCTGGGCACCGGCCCCTACAACTTCAAGAAGAACTGGGGCTTCGAGCCGACGCAGCTGCACTACGAGTACCAGCTCTACAAGCGGGATGCCGTGCCCCAGAACAACCCCAACAACCCCAAGTACAAGCTGCTGATCGAGACCTGGCGGCGCATGCCCATCGGCGTCGCCAACTGGCTGGGCCCGATGCTGGTGCGCAGCCTGGGCTGACGCCGGAACCCGCCCGTGGCCAAGCTGCTCTACCTGGTGCACCGCCTGCCCTACCCGCCCAACAAGGGCGACAAGGTGCGCTCCTACCACCTGCTCAAGCACCTGGCGGCGCGCCACAGCGTCTACCTGGGCACCTTTGTCGACGACCCCGACGATGCCCAGCACCTGCCGGTGGTGCAGGCGCTGTGCGCCGATGTGTGTGCCGTGCCGCTGCAGCCGGCCACGGCCAGGCTGCGCAGCCTGGCCGGTCTGCTCAGCGGCGAGGCACTCACCCTGCGCTACTACCGCAGCGCGGCCCTGCAGGCCTGGGTGGCCCGCACCGTGGCCGCCCACCGCATCGACGCGGTGGTGGTGTTCTCCTCGTCGATGGCGCCGTATGCCCTGGCCCATCCGCGCCTGCCCCTGCTGGCCGACCTGGTGGATGTGGACTCCGCCAAGTGGACCGAATACGCCCAGCGCCACCGCTGGCCCATGTCCTGGCTGTACCGCCGCGAGGGCGAGCGCCTGCTGGCCTATGAGCGGGAAGTGGTGGCCCAGGCGCGCCGTTCCTTCCTGGTCACCGACAAGGAAGTGGCCTTGTTCGACCGGCTGGCACCCGAGAGCCAGGGCCAGGTGCTGGCGCTGGGCAATGGCGTGGACGCGGAGTTCTTCCACCCCGACGCCCAGCGTCCCAGCCCGTTCGCCGACGGCGAGATGCCGCTGGTGTTCACCGGTGCGATGGACTACTGGCCGAACGTGGATGCGGTGTGCTGGTTCGTGGCCGAGGCCCTGCCGGCGCTGCGCCAGCGCTGGCCAGCGCTGCGGCTGCACATCGTCGGTCGCAGCCCCACGCCCGAGGTGCTGGCCCTGGCCGGCCCCGCGGTGTGTGTCACCGGCACCGTGCCCGACGTGCGGCCCTACCTGCAGCACGCGGCCGTGGTGGTGGCGCCGCTGCGGCTGGCGCGTGGTGTGCAGAACAAGGTGCTGGAGGCCATGGCCATGGCCCGGCCGGTGGTGGCTGCCGCGCACTGCGTGGGCGCCATCGACGCCCAGGCCGGCACCGAGCTGCTGGCGGCCAGCGAGGCCAGTGACTTTGTCGACCAGATCGGCCGGCTGCTGGCCGACCGGCCGCAGGCCGATGCCATCGGCCAGGCCGGCCGCGCCTGCGTGCTGGCCCGCTACAGCTGGCCCGCGCGGCTGTCCGGCATCGACCAGGAACTCTCCCGGGCCGTGGCGTCCGAACCGACAACTGAATCCGAGGTGGTACATCCATGATCTCCCTGGCCTGGAGCCCGGCACGGGTGCGTGAAGCCTGGCGCGTGCCGTTCGCGGTGGTGGTCGGGCTGTTGCTGCTGATCCTGCTGGCCTACCGCGAGACCGCGGTGGCCATGGTCGGCATCTGGATCCGGTCCGAGACCTTCACCCACGCCTTCGTCGTGCCACCCATCGTGGCCTGGCTGATCTGGCGCCAGCGTGGCGAGCTGGAGCCGCTGCAGCCGCGGCCCATGCCCTGGATGCTGCTGCCCATGGCCGGCCTGGCCCTGCTCTGGTGGATGGGCCACCTGGTGAATGTGGCCGCCGCCACCCAGCTGGCCCTGGTGGCGATGCTGGTGGCCAGCGTGCCGCTGGTGCTGGGCTGGCAGGTCACGCGCGTGCTGGCCTTCCCGCTGGCCTTCATGTTCTTTGCGGTGCCCATCGGCGAATTCCTCACGCCCACGCTGATGCACTGGACCGCCGAGGCGCTGGTGGCGGGCCTGCGTGCCACCGGCATTCCGGTCTACCAGGAGGGCCAGCAGCTGGTGATCCCCTCCGGGCGCTGGGCCGTGGTCGCGGCCTGCAGCGGCATCCGCTACCTGATGGCCACCTTCATGGTGGGCAGCCTGTTTGCGTACCTGAACTACAACAGCCTGCGCAAGCGGCTGATCTTCGTCGCCATCTCGCTGGTGCTGCCGGTGCTCGCCAACTGGGTGCGGGCCTACATCATCGTGATGCTCGGCCACCTGTCGAACAACGAGATCGCCACCGGTGTGGACCACCTGGTGTACGGCTGGGTCTTCTTCGGCGTGGTGATCCTGGCGCTGTTCTTCATCGGCGCACGCTGGGCCGACCCCGATGGCACGGACGCGGCCGCCGACCTGGCGCAGCGCCAGGCGCATGCGCGTGCAGACGCGGCCGTGCCCGGCTGGCGGCCGATGGCCATCGCCGGCGCCGCCATGCTGGCGCTGCTGTGGCCCCAGTGGACGACACGCGCGGACGACCCGTCGGCCGCGGTGGGCCCGGTGCAACTGGAGCTGCCGGCCAAGCTCGGTGCCTGGCAGGCGTCAGCGCTGGCCGGGCCTGCCTGGGCACCGTACTTTCCCACCGCCACCCTGCACAGGTCCCAGGTCTACAGCGGGCCGCAGGGCGAGGTGGCCGTGCACCTGTCCTACTACCGCGGGCAGCGTGGCGACGTGAAGCTGGTCAGCTCCATCAACCGGTTCATCGAGGGCGGTGACAACCACTGGAACATGCTGGCCGAGCGTGTGGCCAGTGTGCCTGTGGACGGCCAGGTCACCACCTGGCGCCAGGCCACCCTGCTGGGTGTCGAGGCCCAGGGCCGCCCCAGCAACGAGCGCCACCGCGTGACGGTCTGGCGTCTGTACTGGCTGGGCGGCCCCACCGCCCACGACGATGTGCGCGCCAAGCTGCTGCAGGGCTGGCAAGCCATGCGCGGCCTGCCCGATGACGGTGCCGCCATCCACCTGGTGTCGTCCCTGGCAGACGCTGCGGCGGCCGAGCAGCAGCTCGCAGTCTTCGTCCGCGAGAACTTCACCATGCTCACGCGCACTTTGGCGCAAGCGCGGGAAAGCCGCTGAACCTGGGCGATGGACAATCCGGGCTTTTCAAGGAATGGCGAGTGACATGACGACAGTTGCGGTGATCGGCCTGGGCTACGTGGGCCTGCCTCTGGTGGTGGAATTCGGCAAGCAGGTGCGCACCATCGGCTTCGACATCGCCCAGAACAAGGTGGCCGCCTGCCAGCGTGGCACCGACCCGTCGCGTGAGCTGCCCGATGAAGCGCTGGCCGCCGCCACCCACGCGGTCTACACCGCCGACGGCGCCATGCTGGGCGAGGCCGACATCATCATCGTGGCCGTGCCCACGCCGGTGGACGAGGCCCACATCCCCGACTTCAAGCCCCTGATCGGCGCCAGCACCAGCGCCGGCCGCCACCTGAAGAAGGGCGCCATCGTCGTCTATGAGTCCACCGTCTACCCCGGCGCCACCGAGGAGGTGTGCATCCCGGTGCTGGAGCGTGAGTCTGGCCTGAAGTGGAAGCGGGACTTCTTCGTCGGCTACAGCCCCGAGCGCATCAACCCGGGTGACAAGGAGCACACGCTGACCAAGATCCTGAAGATCGTCAGCGGCGACACGCCCGAGACGCTGGACCAGGTGGCCAGGCTCTACGAGATGATCGTCGAACCGGGTGTGCACCGAGCCAGCAGCATCAAGGCGGCCGAGGCGGCCAAGGTGATCGAGAATACGCAGCGCGACCTGAACATCGCGCTGATGAACGAACTGGCCATCATCTTCGACAAGCTGGGCATCGACACCAGCGAGGTGCTGGAAGCGGCCGGCACCAAGTGGAACTTCCTGAAGTTCAAGCCCGGCCTGGTGGGCGGGCACTGCATCGGCGTCGACCCGTACTACCTGACCCACAAGGCCGACATGCTGGGTTACCACCCGCAGGTGATCCTGGCCGGGCGGCGCATCAACGACAGCATGGGCAAGTTCATCGCCGAGCAGACCATCAAGCAGATGATCGCCAGCGGCAGCCCGATCAAGGGCGCCAAGGTCAACGTGCTGGGCCTGACCTTCAAGGAAAACTGCGGTGACCTGCGCAACAGCAAGGTGATCGACATCATCCGTGAACTGCAGAGCTACGGCGTGGAGGTGCACGTGACCGACGCCCAGGCCGAGGCCGACGAGGCCATGCACGAGTACGCGGTGCAACTGGTGCCCTTCGACGCGCTGCCCCTTGCCGATGCCATCGTGGCCGCCGTCTCGCACCGCGAGTACGCAGCGCTGTCGGTCGGCGAGATCGGCGCCAAGCTGGTGCCTGGCGGCGCCTTCATCGACGTGAAGGCCGCCTTCGATGCCGCGGCCCTGCAGGGCGCGGGCTTCCGCGTCTGGAGGTTGTGATCCAAGCCCAGCCGCCGCTGGTGGTGCACCTGCTGCACCGCTTTGACACCGGTGGCCTGGAAAACGGCGTCGTCAACCTGATCAACCAGATGCCGCGCGAGGCCTACCGCCACATGGTGGTGGCGCTGACCGAGGTCACCGACTTCCGCCACCGCCTGCGCCACCCCGATGTTGAATGCATCGCGCTGGGCAAGCGTGGTGGGCATGGCGCCAGGTTTTATCCTGCGCTGTGGCGCCTGCTGCGCCAGCACCGGCCGGCCATCGTGCACAGCCGCAACCTGGGCACGCTGGAGATGCAGGTGGCGGCCTGGGCCGCCGGTGTGCCGGTGCGCATCCACGGCGAGCATGGCCGTGATGTCGACGATCTGGACGGCAGCAGCCGCAAGCACCAGCGCCTGCGCCGGCTGTATGCGCCCTGGGTGCAGCGCTGGGTGGCGCTGTCCAAGGACCTGGAGCGTTATTTGAGCGGCCCGGTGGGGATTGCACCGGCACGCATCCGCCAGATCTACAACGGCGTCGACGCCGACCGCTTCCACCCCGCGTCCGACGGTGGCCGCCAGGCCCTGCCGGGCTGCCCGTTCAGCGGCCCCTCGCAGTGGCTGGTGGGCACCGTGGGCCGCATGGCCGCGGTGAAGAACCAGCCCCTGCTGGCGCAGGCCTTCGTGCTGGCGCGCGCACGCGACGCCGGTTTTGCTGCAGCGGCCCGCCTGGTGCTGGTGGGCGACGGCCCGCTGCGCGCCCAGGCCCAGGCCCTGTTGCAGGCGGCCGACGCTGCCGACGCCGCCTGGCTGCCGGGTGAGCGTGCCGATGTGCCGGATGTCATGCGCGGCCTCGATTGTTTCGTTCTGCCGTCGCTGGCCGAGGGCATCTCCAATACCATCCTGGAAGCGATGGCCAGTGGCTTGCCGGTGGTGGCCACCGCCGTGGGCGGCAATGCCGAACTGGTGGCCGACGGCCGCACCGGCCGGGTGGTGGCCAATGGCGACGCCGGGGCCATGGCCGACGCGCTGCTGGGCCTGTGGCAGCAGCGTGGGGCGGCGGCGGCGATGGGCCACGCCGGCCGGGCCGACGTGGAACGGCGCTTCAGCCTGCAGGCCATGGTGGCGGCGTACCAGGGCCTGTACGACCAGCAGCTCGCCAGCGCAGTACCGTCACCGAGAGACCATTGACATGTGCGGCATCACAGGCATTTTTGACACGCGGGCGGGCAACCAGGTCTCGGCGGCCGTGTTGCAGCGCATGAACGATGCGCAGCACCACCGCGGCCCGGACGAAGGCAGCCTGCACATCGAGCCCGGTCTGGGCTTCGGCCACCGCCGCCTCTCGATCATCGACATCGCCACCGGCCAGCAGCCGCTGTTCAACGAAGACGGCTCGGTGGTGGTTGTGTTCAACGGCGAGATCTACAACTACCAGTCGCTGATCCCCGAACTGCAGGCCCTGGGCCATGTGTTCAAGACCAAGAGCGACACCGAGGTCATCGTCCATGCCTGGGAGCAGTGGGGCGAAGACTGCGTCAAGCGCTTCCGCGGCATGTTCGCCTTTGCGCTGTGGGACCGCAACAAGCAGACGCTGTTCATGGCGCGCGACCGGCTGGGCGTCAAGCCGATGTTCTATGCCGTGCTGGACGACGGCACCCTGCTGTTCGGCAGCGAGCTGAAATCCCTGCTGGCCTACCAGTCGAACGGCGCGACGCTCAAGCGCGAGATCGACCCGCTGGCGCTGGAGGAGTACTTCGCGCTGGGCTACGTGGCCGAGCCGCGCACCATCTTCCGCCAGGCGAAGAAGCTGCCGCCGGCCCACACCCTGGTGGTGCGGCGCGGCCAGCCGGTGGGTGAGCCGCGTGAATTCTGGGACGTGCGCTTCACGCTCGACAACCCGATGAGCGAGCGTGATGCCGGTGACGAACTGGTGCGCCGGCTGCGTGAATCGGTGAAGCTGCGCATGATCGCCGAGGTGCCGCTGGGGGCCTTCCTGTCGGGCGGGGTGGATTCCAGCGCCGTGGTGCAGGCCATGGCCGGCCTGTCCGGTGCGCCGGTCAACACCTGCAGCATCGCCTTCGACGACCCGGCCTTCAACGAGAGCGAATTCGCCAAGCTGGTGGCCGACCGCTACCAGACCAACCACCGCGTCGAGACCGTCGGCAGCGACGATTTCGGCCTCATCGACACCCTGGCCCGGCTGTACGACGAGCCCTATGCCGACAGCTCGGCCATCCCCACCTACCGGGTGTGCCAGCTGGCGCGCAAGCATGTCACCGTGGCGCTGTCGGGCGATGGTGGCGACGAGACCTTCGGCGGCTACCGGCGCTACCAGTTCCATCTGATGGAGGAGCGCATGCGCGCCGCCCTGCCCGAGGGTGTGCGCCGGCCGGTGTTCGGCCTGCTGGGCAGGCTCTACCCCAAGGCCGACTGGGCGCCGCGCATGCTGCGCGCCAAGACCACCTTCCAGGGCATGGCACGCACCTCGGTGGAGGCCTATTTCCACGGCATGTGCTTCATCCGCGAGCCCATGCGCAGCCGGCTCTACAGCCCGGCGCTGAAGGCCCAGCTGGGCGGCTACAGCGCCTACGAGGTGTTCGACCGCCATGCCCGCCGTGCCGGCACCGACGACCCGCTGGCCCTGATCCAGTACATCGACACCCACACCTACCTGGTGGGCGACATCAACACCAAGGTCGACCGTGCCAGCATGGCGCACTCGCTGGAAGTGCGTGAGCCGCTGATGGACCACGAGCTGGTGGAATGGGCGGCCACGCTGCCGTCGTCGCTCAAGCTGCGTGGCAGCAACGGCAAGGCCTTCTTCAAGAAGGCGATGGAGCCGCATCTGCCCAACGACGTGCTGTACCGGCCCAAGATGGGCTTCTCGGTGCCGCTGGCGCGCTGGCTGCGCGGGCCGCTGCGCCAGCACATGCGCAGCGCCCTGCTGGACGGGCCGGTGCTGGCCGGTGGCTGGCTGAACCCGCCCGAGGTGCGCCTGCTGGTCGAGCAGCATGAGTCCGGCCGCGCCGACCACAGCACGCCGCTGTGGACGCTGCTGATGTTCGACGCCTTTCTGCGCAACACCATGGGCGACGCCCAGCTGCAGGTGGCGGCCTGAGCCGCGCCCAGCCTGCAACCGCAACGCCCCAGAGGACAGCCCTTGAAGATCCTGTACCACCACCGCACTGCCTCGAAGGACGGGCAGGCCGTGCACATCGAAGAGATGATCCATGCCCTGCGCGAGCAGGGGCACGAGGTGCGGGTGGTCTCGCCCGACATGGGCGGCAGCGCCGGCCAGGCCGACATGGGCGCGGAAGCGGGCTGGGTCAAGGGTCTGCGTGACCGCCTGCCCAAGGCGCTGTACGAGCTGCTGGAGCTGGGCTACTCGCTGGTGGCCTACCGCCGCCTGGCCGCGGCGGCACGCGATTTCCAGCCCGACGTCATCTACGAGCGCTACAACCTCTACCTGCTGGCGGGCCTGGCGCTGAAGTGGCGCACCGGCCTGCCCCTGCTGCTGGAGGTGAATGCACCGCTGGTGGACGAGCGCATGCGCTTCGGCGGTCTGGGCCTGCCCTGGCTGGGCCGCTGGGCCGAGCGCAAGGTGTGGCAGGGCGCCGACGTGGTGCTGCCCGTCACCGAGGTGCTGGCCGACCATGTGCGCGCCCGCGGCGTGGCCAGCGAGCGCATCGTCGTCATCCCCAACGGCATCAACGAGGCCCACTTCAACCAGGCCCCGGCCATGGCCCAGGCCAAGGCCGCGCTGGGCTGGGAGGGTGCGCTGGTGCTGGGCTTCACCGGCTTCGTGCGCGACTGGCATGGTGTGGACAAGGTGCTGCACTGGCTGGCCGCTGGCGGTGCGCCGGCACATGCCCGCCTGCTGATGGTGGGCGATGGCCCGGCACGTGCCGACCTGGAGGCGCTGGCGCACAAGCTGCGCATCGCCGACCGGGTGCGTTTCACCGGCGTGGTGCCGCGGCAGGACGTGCCGGCTTATGTCGCGGCCTTCGACATCGCGCTGCAGCCGGCGGTGGTGCCCTATGCCTCGCCGCTGAAGCTGTTCGAGTACCTGGCCCTGGGCAAGGCGGTGGTGGGGCCGCGTCAGCCCAATCTGGAAGAAGTGCTGACCCATGGCGACAACGCCCTGCTGTTCGACCCGGCGCAGCCGGGCGCACTGGAGGCCGCACTCGACGACCTGTGCCGCGACGACAGCCTGCGCCAGCGCATCGCGGCCGGTTCCGCTGCCACCATCGCCCGCCTGGGCCTGACCTGGCATGCCAATGCCCAGCGTGTGGTGCGCCTCGCCGCGGCGCTGAAATCGCGCCAGCCCCTGCGCGCTGCGCTGGCCCAGCATCCACCACGTGCATGACCCGGCCGGTGCGCACCCTGCTGTTCTCGTCGCTCTACCCCAGTGGCGTGCGGCCCATGCACGGCATCTTCGTCGAGACACGCCTGCGCGAGCTGCTCAAGACCGGTGGTGTCGAGACCCGCGTGGTGGCACCCGTGCCCTGGTTTCCGTCCACCCACCAGCGCTGGGGTGACTATGCCCGCCTGGCCCGCACGCCGCTGCGCGAGGCCAGCCAGGGCATCGAGGTGCTGCACCCGCGCTACCTGCAGCTGCCCAAGATCGGCATGACCTCGGCGCCGCTGCTGATGGCGCTGGGTGCCCGTGGCTGCATCCGCCGCCTGATCGATTCCGGCTTCGATTTTGATGTCATCGACGCGCATTACTACTACCCCGACGGTGTGGCCGCGGCCCTGCTGGGTGCCTGGTTCGGCAAGCCCTTCACCGTCACGGCGCGCGGCACCGACATCAACCTCATCCCCGAGCACCGCGGACCGCGCACCTGGCTGCAGTGGGCGGCCCGGCGCGCCAGCGCCTCCATCGGCGTGTCGGCCGCGCTGGTGGAGCGCATGCGCGCGCTGGCCTTCGACCCGCGGCGCCTGCATGTGATCCGCAACGGGGTTGATCTGGAGCGCTTCCGCTCCCATGACACAGCGGCCATGCGACAGGATTTGGGCATCACCGGTGCACCGGTGGTGCTGACGGTGGGCAATCTGCACGAGCACAAGGGCCAGCGGTTGACGCTGGAGGCGTTTGCACTGCTCCGCCAGCGCCATGCGGGCGCGCAGCTGCTTGTGGTGGGCGAGGGCCCTGACCGCAGCTGGCTGCAGGCGCGCGCCGCTGCGCTGGGCCTGGCCGATGCGGTGCGCCTGGTCGGCACCGTGCCCAACACCGAGCTGGCCCGGTGGTACAGCGCGGCCGATGTGCTGGTGCTGGCCTCCAGCCGCGAGGGCTGGCCCAACGTGCTGCTGGAGTCCATGGCCTGCGGCACGCCCGTGGTGGCCAGCGACGTGGGTGGTGTGCGCGAGATCGTGCTGAGCGAGGTGGCCGGCCGGGTGCTGGCGCAGCGCACGCCGCAGCACCTGGCCGACAGCCTGTGCAGCCTGCTGGCCGACCTGCCGGCGCGCACGGCCGTGCGTGGCCATGCGGCGCAGTTCGGCTGGCAGCGCACCAGCGAGGACCAGCTGGCGCTGTTCCGTTCGCTAGCAACCGGGGCCGGCCATGCGTGACATCGCGCTGGCCCTGATCATCGTGGTGCTGTTGTTCAAGGCCGTGCGCAAGCCCGAGTACGGGGCCTACACCTGGGCCTGGCTGTCGCTGATGAACCCGCACAAGATGACCTACGGCTTTGCCTACGCCACGCCCTGGGCCTACGCCACGGCCGTCATCACGCTGCTGAGCCTGCCGTTCTCCAAGAGCCGCCGGCCGCTGCCCATGAGCGGTGGTGTGGTGGCGCTGCTGCTGCTGTGGGCCTGGATGACCGTCACCTCGGTGGTGTCGATCAATGCGTCCGACCCGGTCTGGGACCGCTGGATCTTCGTCTCCAAGATCCACCTGATGCTGCTGGTGACGCTGATGCTGCTGCGCAGCCGGCAGCAGATCGACACCCTGATCTGGGTGGTGGTGGTCTCCATCGGCTTCTTCGGTCTCAAAGGGGGCATCTTCACCGTGCTCACCGGTGGCGCCTACCGGGTCTGGGGCCCGCCGGAAAGCATGATGGAGGAGAACAACGCGCTGGCGGTGGCCTTGATCATCGTGCTGCCGCTGATGTACTACCTGCGGCACACCGCCAGCAACCGCTGGGTGCGCATCGGCCTGCTGGTGTCCATGGTGTTCGTCGGCGCGTCCATCCTGGGCTCGCAGTCGCGCGGCGCGCTGCTGGGCCTGCTGTCCATGGCCTTCCTGCTGGGGCTCAAGAGCAAGCATCCGTTCCGGTTCACGTTGGTGATGTTCGTGCTGATCGGCATCGGCGTGGCCTTCATGCCAGACTCCTGGACGGAGCGCATGGACACGATCCAGAACTTCCGCACCGACGACTCGGCGCTGTCACGCCTGTACACCTGGCGCACGCTGTGGAACGTGGCCCTCGACCGGCCGCTGGTGGGGGCAGGCTTTCGCGCCGACAACCTGGCGCTGTTCGATCGCTATGCGCCCACCGATGCGGTCTATGCCGCCTTCCAGGGCCAGTTCTGGGTGGCCCACAGCATCTATTTCCAGGCCCTGGGCGAGCATGGCTTCATCGGCCTGATCCTGTACCTGGCGCTGTGGCTCTGGACCTGGATCGCCGCCGGGCGCACCGCCAGGCTGGCCGAACGCCTGCCCGCGCTGCAGGGCTGGGTGCCGCTGCTGATGCGCATGTGCCAGGTGTCGACCATCGGCTTCTGCGCCGGTGGTGCCTTCCTGTCGCTGATGAACCTGGACCTGCCGCTGTACCTGCTGGCCTTCGTCACGCTGTGCCAGTGCGCCGTGAAGGAGCAGCAGCAGCTGGCCACGGCGCCGGCCCGGCCGCCGCAGGCTGCCGGCCCGATGCAGGCCACCGGCCGCAGCTGATCGCCACCATGAACGCCTCGTTCATTGCAGACCCCGTGGCCGGCGGCCCGGCACCCGGCCTGCGTGCCCTCGGCCTGGCCGGCAGGCTGGCGGTGCGTGGCCTGTCGGTGGCCGCCGGCCGGCGGCTCTCCATCCTGATCTTCCACCGGGTGCTGCCGCAGGCCGACCCGATGTTCCCGGACGAGCTCGATGCGCGGCGCTTCGACACCCTGATGGCGGTGGTGGCGCGCAGCTTCCAGGTGCTGCCGCTGGCCGACGCCGTGCAGCGGCTGGCGCACGACAAGCTGCCGCCGCGTGCCCTGAGCATCACCTTCGACGATGGTTATGCCGACAACCACGACGTGGCCCTGCCCATCCTGCAGCGCCATGGCCTGCCTGCCTGCTTCTTCATCGCCACCGGCTTCCTCGGCGGTGGCCGCATGTTCAACGACACCGTCATCGAAACCCTGCGCCACAGCCCGCTGCCACGTGTCGACCTGGCCGATTTCGGCCTGGGCCGCTTCGCGCTGCAAACGCCGGCCCAGCGCACGGCTGCCGTGCAGGCCGTGCTGCCCGGCATCAAGTACCTGGCACCCGAGCAGCGTCCGCAGGCGCTGGAGCGGCTGCAGCACCTCTGCCAGCCACGCCACCTGCCCGACGATCTGATGATGCTGCCGGCCCAGGTGCAGGCCCTTCACAAGGCAGGCATGGAGATCGGCGCCCACACGGTGCGCCATCCCATCCTGTGCAGCGTGGCCGACGCCGTGGCCGAACGCGAGATCACCGACAGCCGCCAGCACCTGCAAGGCCTGCTCGACAGCCCGGTGTCGCTGTTCGCCTACCCCAACGGACGCCCCGACCGGGACTACGCAGGCCGCCATGCGGCGCTGGTGCGCCGCCTGGGCTTTGCCGCCGCCGTGTCCACCGCCCCGGGCACCGCTGACAACACCGCCGACCCGTTCCAGCTGCCGCGCTTCACCCCCTGGGACCACGCGCCTGCGCGCTGGATGGCCCGGCTGATCGCCATGCGGCGCGCCCGCAGCTTCAGCCTGGCAGGGGAAGGCTGCTGACCATGCACCCACGAGTTGGTTGCCGCCGCCTTGCCGCGCCTGGCCGTCCATCCTTCTTTCTCTTCACCGGTATCCGTCCATGATGTCTCCCCTGGCCATCCGCCTGCGTGACCGCTACTACGACAATGCCGCCCACCCCTACCGGGTGTTCGAGCGCCATGTCGAATCGCTGATCGGCCCGCAGACACAAACCCTGCTGGACGCCGGCTGCGGCCGCACCGTGCCGGTGCTGCGCAAGTACCTGGGCCGGATCGAGCGCCTGATCGGTGTGGAGCTGGTGGATTTCACCGATGTGCCGCCGGGCATCGAGGTGCACAACGCCGACCTGGCGCGCCTGCCGCTGGCCGACGCCAGCGTCGACCTGATCATGTCGCGCAGCGTGTTCGAGCACCTGACCGAGCCGGACAAGGTGTATGCCGAGCTGGCGCGGGTGCTGCGGCCGGGCGGCAAGCTGGTGTTCCTCACCGCCAACTTCTGGGACTACGGCACCCAGGTGGCCCGGCTGGTGCCCAACCGCTTCCATGCCAAGGTGGTGGCCAAGGTGGAAGGCCGGCCCGAGGAGGACACCTTTCCCACCGCCTACAAGACCAATACGCGGGGCGACATCGAGCGGCTGGCCGCTGCCGCCCAGCTGCGCGTGCAGCGCATCGACTACCTGAACCAGTACCCCAACTACCTGATGTTCAACGGCCTGCTGTTTGCCCTGGGCATGGCCTTCGAGCGCCTGACCAGCCGCATCGAGGCGCTCAAGGGCCTGCGTGGCTGGGTGCTGGTGACGCTGGAGAAGCCGGCGCGCTGAGCCCGGCACCGGCGCACAGCCAGCCGGCCGGCTGGCCGGCCGGTCGCCGTGCTCAGCCCGGCTGCTTCCAGTCGGGTGCGTGGCGGCGCAGCCAGTGCTCCAGCATGATCAGGATCCACACCATGGTGCCGTAGTAGTGCGGGTGCGCCGGCAGCAGCTGGCCCAGCAGCTGGCGCACAAAGGCCGGCTGCACCAGGCCACGCGCCACCACCGACGACAGCGCGTCCTCGGCCAGCTTCTTCAGCCCCGGGTGCTGCACCATCCACACGCCGAACGGCAGGCCGAAGCCCTGCTTCTTCTTGGTGAGCACGCCATCGGGCAGGAAGCCGCGCAGCGCTTCCTTGAAGAACCAGCGCAGCGCATCGCCGCGCAGCTTGTAGTCCGGCGGCAGGCGCATCGAGAACGCCAGCAAGGCGTCGTCGAGCATCGGGAAGCCCACCGACACACCCGCCTGCGTGGTGGTGCCCACCACCTTGGGCAGGTCGCATTCGGCCAGGGTGTAGCGCCAGTCGTAGGCCAGATGGCGGTCGATCTCGTCGGCGCACTGTGCCTGTGCCCAGACCTGGCGCTGCTGCACGTCCACGCTGGCGGTGTCCACCTGGGCCAGGAAGGCGGGCATCAGCACCTCGCCATAGCCCAGGCGCTTGACCAGGTTGTAGTCCTGCGCGCGGTCGGGCAGCGGGGTGTTGGCCAGGCGGATGTAGTTCGAGCCCTTCTTCAGGCCCGGCGTGCGGGCCACAGCGCCCAGGCCGAAGAATGGCTCCAGCACACCGTGGCGCAGCACGGCCGGCACCCGCTGCCAGTGGTCGAACACCCGCTGCGAGGCATAACGCGAGTTGCCGCCGAACAGCTCGTCGCCACCGTCGCCGGCCAGCATGCGGCTGATGCCGTCCCGCTGCGCCTGCGTCGCGCAGTGGAAGGACGGCAGGGCCGACGAGTTGCCGAAGGGCTGGTCGTACCAGCCCGCCACGGCGGGGATCTCGCGCAGCAGGTCATCGGGCGTGAAGTAGATCTCGCGGTGCTCGCAGCCGAAGTGCCGCGCCGCCAGGCGCGCGTAGTCCATCTCGTCGTAGCCCTCGGCCTCGAAGCCGATGCTGTAGCAGATGGCCGGCTTGCCGGAGGCTTCGCCGACCATGCCGGCCACGGTGGAGCTGTCGGTGCCGCCACTGAGGAAGCAGGCCGCAGGGCTGCCGTCGAGCTGGTGGGCCACGGCCTCGCGCAGCAGGCTGCGGAACTCGCCGCGCAGCGCGTCGAATGACGGTGCACGCGCCGGCTCGAAGACGGCGGTCCAGTAGGGGCTGAGCGTGAGCCGGCCGTCGCGGAACACCGCGCAGTGCGCCGGTGGCAGCCGCCGCACATCCTGGAACACGGTGCGCGGCGAGGGGATGACGTGGAAGTACAGGTAGTCGAACAGCGCCTGCGGATCGAGTGCCGGTGTGCCGTCGGACAGCGCGTCGGCGCGGGTGTGCACCCGCAGGCTGGTGCCGTCCTGGCGGTAGCACAGGCTGCGCACGGCAAACCGGTCCACGGCCAGGAACAGGCTGCCGTCGGGCAGTGTCAGGGCGACGGCGAAATCCCCCTGCACCTGGGCCGCGGCCTGGGCCGGCCCGTGGCGGGCGACCAGGGCCAGCCAGCGCTGGGTGTCGTCGGCCAGGCCGGCGACCGAGGCGGGAAAGCGGGGCGAACCCTGGCAGATGGCGGGCATGGAAGAGGTCATGTCAGTGCGTGCAGGCGGTCGGGTCGGGTCGGGTGATGGCGGAAGGTCGGGTCAGGCGGGCGGTGCGGGCCGGGACCGGCGGGCCAGGCGCTGCGCCAGCGGGGCAGCGGCACGCACCAGCTCGGCCCACAGCGGATGCCGCTGCAGGCGCAGCATCAGCAGCCAGGCCAGCCCGGTCACGGCGCCGCTGGCCAGCAGGTGGCGCAGGTAGTTGTCTTCGGTGGCCGGCCAGGCCAGGCTGATCAGCAGCATCGGCAGCAGTGTGGGCACCGCCACCCGCAGCGCGCCGGCACAGGCCTGCCACAGCGGACGCAGGCCCAGCTGGACGCCGACCTGCAGATGCCACTGGGCCACCAGCAGGTTCAGCACCGAGGCGCCCAGCAGGCCCCAGCAGGCGCCCATCAGCCCGAACGGCACCACCATGGACACGCCGATCACCTGCAGGATCTGCTGCAGCACCTGCAGCCGTGTCGCCAGCTTGACCTGGCCGTGGGCCAGCAGGGCTTCCTTGGCCAGGTGGTGCACCAGGTCCACCGCGCCGACCAGGCACAGCACACGCGCCAGGGGCACGGCCGCGCCCCATTGGTCGCCGTACACCAGGCGGATCGACGGAAAGGCGGCCACGGCCAGGAAGCCGAGGAAGGTCCAGCCCACCACGGTGAAGATGGCGACACCACGCACATAGGCGCGGCCCACGTTGTTCTCCTCGCGCACCGCCTGCGAGAAGTAGGGCAGGCACACCGGGGTGACCGCGCGCAGCACCAGCTGGCGGAACAGCTGCACCAGGCCACCACCACGGCTGAAGATGGCCACGTCGGCCACGCCCTGCATCCGGCCGATGATCATCTCGGGCGCACTGCGGCCCAGCTGGCCCAGCACGTAGATGCCGCTGGCGAAGCTGCCGAACTGCAGCACCTCGCGCACGCCGCGCAGCGCCGGCCAGCGCGGGAAGTCGGGCGGGCGGAAGTACAGCGACACCGCCACCGTGACCACGATGGTGGCCAGCGACGACCAGGCCATGCTCAGCGCACCGAAGCCCTGCAGCGCCAGCACGATGGCCACCGTCAGCGCCACCACGTCGGACAGCACGCCGGCGACGAAGATGGGCTTGAAGTTCATCTCGCGGCGGAACCAGGCCTGGTTGATGGCGCCGAAGGGGATCAGCAGGAAGCTGATGGCCTGCACCCGCATCACCGACGCCACCACCTCGGAGCGGTAGAACTCGCCGGCAAAGCCCGCGCCCAGGAACATCGCCAGCGCCATCAGCCAGGACATGCCGATGTTCACCGCGAAGGCGGCCTGGATGTTCTGGCGGCTCAGCGTGCGGGCCTGGATCAGGTATTCGGCAATGCCGAAGTCGCGGAAGTTGGTGGCCAGTGCGCCAAAGGCGCTGGCCACCACGAACACCCCCACCTCGGCGGGGGTGAGCACCCGCGACAGCACCACGGTGGACACCAGCTGCAGCGCCACCCCGATGTAGCTCTGGGCCGCCGAGAAGGCGAAGGAGCGGCGCAGCTCGGCCATGCCGCCTAGCGGCGCGTGGCCGGCGCGCTGCCGGCCATGCCGCGCAGCATGCACTGCAGGGTGAACGCCAGCCACTTGAAGCCCGGCGCGGCACCCAGGGCCTGGCGTGCGTAGAAGCTGGCCAGCGGCCAGTCGCCGGCCTGGGCCAGCTCGCTGGCGATCTTCTTCAGCGCATAGCCCTTGTGCTCACGTGCATGGCGGCGGATGTGCGGGTCGTGCGAGCGGGCCAGGGTGCGGTCCATCACCAGCGCCTGCAGCACGCGCTTTTCCACCATGCCCAGCGTGGTGGTCATGTTGGCGGCCTTCTTCGGGTCGGGCACGCGGTGGTAGGACACCACGGCCGGGTGGTGCAGCATGGCCCCGGCCGCCTCGATCAGCTTCAGGTACAGGTCGCGGTCGCATTCCCAGCGGATGCCTTCGTCCATGCCACCCACGGCCTGGAACAGCGCACGCCGCACCACCAGGCAGTTCAGGTGGCAGAAGCCGGTGGTGGCCATCAGCGCGGCCACGTCCACCGGGTATTCGCCCAGGGCGCCGGGCTGGGCGCCGGTCGCCTTCAGCTGGGCTTCCAGGTCCCCCAGCCACAGCGTGCCCACGGGTGTCTGCTCGTCGACCCAGGCGCTCTGGTTGGCCATGTACAGGTCGGGTGCGGGGGCCTGGGTCGCACGCGCGGCCGCCAGCACATCGGCGGCGCGCTGCAGGTGGCAGGCATCGGTCCACTTGTCGTCGTCGTCCAGGAAGCAGAGGTACTCGCCCTGCGCCTGGGCGGCGCCGAAGTTCAGCGAATAGCTCTGGCCATGGCCGCGCGGCCGGTGCACCAGGCTGTGCTGCTGGAAGCGCTCGCCCAGGCGGGCCCGTGCGGCGGCCCAGATCGGCTGGTAGGCCGCCACGCAGTCGGGGCTGGAGCCGTCGTTGACGACGATCACCTCGATGTCGGTGAAGCGCTGCGCGAGCACGGAGTCCAGCGCTTCCTGGAACAGCACCGGGCGGTCGCGGGTGGCGAGGACGACGGAGAACAGGGGCGTCATGGGGTCGGCCGGAGTTGGAGGTGGGGCTGGCCACGCAGGCGGGCGATGTAGCCGTCGGCGTCGGCGTCCAGCGCGGCCAGCACGGTCTGGAAGGTCTGGTTGGTGCGCCGCACCAGCGGCCGGCTGGCCAGGTGGTTGGCCCGGCGCCAGAGCCCGGCCACCCGGCCGCGCAGCAGCCCGGCCGAGCGCAGGCCGTCGGCCACCGCATCCAGCAGGCGCAGCAGCGGCGTCTGGCGGCGGTCCTGGCGGAAGTCGCGGTCGGTCCAGGACATTGCGCCGACGTGGAACACCAGGTCGCCGTAGATGCCGGCCAGCAGGTAATGGTCGTTCACCTGGTTCGTGCGCAGCAGCCGCTTCCAGGGCAGCTGGTGCTGCCACAGCACATGGCCCAGGCCGATGCCCGCGTCCACCTTCTGCCCGGTGCGGGCCAGGAAGGTGGTGAACGCCGGGTCGGCGCCGGGCCCGGCCTCGGGCAGGAAGGCCGGCCGGTAGCGCTGGTAGAAGCCGGCCGGGAAGTAGCAGCAGCTGGGGTGGGGCAGGGCGGTGTCGCCGTTCTCCTGGCGGAACACCGCGGCCAGCGCGCTGCCCTGCTGCAGGAACTTCTCCAGCTGCGCATTCCAGTCGGGGCGGATGGGAAAGGCATCCACGTCCATGGTGCACAGCCGGTCGCAGCCGTCGGCCACGGCGTGGTCGGCCAGCAGGTCCAGGTAGTGCGCGTGCTCCTGCGAGCCCACTGCCTGGACCGGCGGGAACTGCAGCAGCGTGAGCTGCGGTTCCCGTGCCAGGCGCTGGCGCACGCTGTCGCTGACCCGCGGCGCCACGCCGTAGAGCGTGTAGGGGCCGCTGGTGCGCCCCGCGATGGCGCGCAGGTGCAGGTCCAGGATGGGCAGGCGCTCGTCGGGCAGGAAGTAGACGACCAGGATGCCCAGCCGTGCGGCCGGTGCCGCCGGGGCGCGCACCGCCCCGGTCATGCCTGCGGCCCGGTTGCTGCCGGCGCTGCGGCCAGCGCGCGTGCATCGAGCATCCACTGCCGGGTCACCCGGTTCACCTCGGTGCGGGTGTCCAGCGTTGAGAAGGCCTGGTCGCCCTCCGGGATGTCGTGCCGCGCCACCAGCCTGGGCGAGCGGGCGGCCTGCTGCCAGGCCGGGTCGGTGGCCATCAGCTCGTCGAACTCGCGGCTGAGCAGGCTGCGCCCGCTCATCAGGAACAGCACGTCGCCCTTGAACTGCTGCAGGCCGTGGCGCATGCGCGGCACGAAGGGCGCGTCCGGTGCATCCACCACGCTGCCGGCGGTGCCGCTGCCACCGCCTGCCAGCCGCGTCCAGGTGCGGCGCAGCAAGGTGGCCAGCGCCGGCAGCGGGTTGTATTGCAGGCGCAGCACCTTGAGCCAGAAGTCCTTGTCGCGCATGCGCTGGCCGTAGTGCTTGACCGCCACCGCATCGCCGGTGCCGGGGTTGTGCACCCAGGGGTTGCCCAGCACCACGCCGGTCACCTCGGGGTAGCGCCAGGCGTTGATGAGCACCGCCGAGGCCGCGTCGCAACCGCCCCACAGCACCACCTCCTGCAGGCCGGGCACCTGGGCGCGGAAGGCCTGGATGGCGGCACCGAGATCGGCCGCCACGTCCTGGAAGCCGCGGAAGCGGCCTTCGCTGTCGCCCAGACCGCGGTAGTCGAAACGCATCACCGGGATGCCGGCATCGGCCAGGTGGCGCGCCATCTGCACCTGCATGCGGCACACCCCGCCGCGGTACTGCGGGCCGCCGGCCACGATGGACAGCATGCCGCGCCCCGACACCCGGGCCGGCAGGTGCACCATGCCGACCAGTTCACTGCCCTCGCAGTCGAACACCACGGGGATCTCGCGCACACTCATCGCCCCGCCTCCATCAGCTGCAGGCTGGCGGCCTGCAGCGCAGGGGCGTCGTCGCGTTCCTGCAGTTGCCAGATCATCGGGTCGGCCACGGTGGTGGTGGCCACGCGGGCACCGGTGGCGGTCCAGCTGTCGGCCAGCTTGCGGCTGGGCAGGCCCAGCGGCTGCTCGGGCCTGGCCACCACCTCCAGCCAGTCGATGCGCAGCCCGGCCACGCTGCCGAAGCCGGCCAGGCTGCGTGCGGCCAGCGCATCGGCCATGCGGCCGGTGAGCGGGTAGCCCGCGACTTCCACCACCTCGCCGGCGGCCAGGCGGGCGCGGATGCTGTCGGTGGTTTCCTTCTCGCCGTCGCGCACCAGCTGGGAGGCGATGCGCAGGCGCAGGTACTGGTTGAGGTAGAGCTTGCCGTCGAGCACCGGTTGCCACAGCAGCAGGCCGGCGACCGGCACGGCGGCGCTGGTGGCCAGTTCGGCGGCCAGCAGGGCGCCGGTGCGCAGGCCCCACAGCGTGGGTGCATGGCCGGTCTGCTGCGCCAGCCAGGCCGCCGCGGCCGCGGCATCGGCCCGCCAGTGGTCCCAGTCGGCCGCGTCGGTCTCGCCATCACTCTCGCCGGTGCCGTGGGGATCGAGCAGCAGGCAGTGCCAGCCGCGCGCCGCCAGCGCACGCGCCTGCAGCACCACATGCGAGCGGCAGCGGTTCATCTCCTCGACATGCGGCGGCAGGTACAGCACGGCGCCATGGCAGGTGCCGGTGGGCACGATCTCCAGGCCGAACAGGCGCCGGCCGTTGACGTGGTGAAAGCCGGGCCGTGCGGTGGACCGGCGACCGCTCTGGGGGTTGCTTGCAGCGGCCATGGGCTCAACCAGGCAGTGCTGCTTGCGCAGCGGCCAGCGTGCTGCTGCGCTGGCTGTGGGCCAGCAGCGTGGCGCGGTGGCTGCGGTAGGCCTGCGTGGCCTCCTGCATCAGGGCGCTGGGCACCACGATGCCGCTGTAGTCGTTGCTGCTGTGGCTGACCTTGCCCGATTTCAAACGGCTGGAGGTGTCGCCGGTGTTGCCGCGGCCGGTGTTGGAGAAGGTCTGGTATTCGGTGGGGATGGGTGTGTCCAGTGCCAGCCAGTCGCCCAGCGCGGCCAGCGTGGGCGCGGTGTCCTGCACCAGGCATTCGGCATCGAGGTAGAAGAACCGCTGCTGCAGCAGCGGCGCCAGCTGCGCCAGGGTGGCCAGCCGGTCGATGTAGTAGCGCGCCGCGCCCTCGGGTGTGGCCTCAGGCAGCTGCGGGCTGGTCGAGCGGTAGAGCACGACCAGGCTCTTGATCGACTGCACCGGCTCGCGCAGCATCATGATGGTGCGGCTGTCGGGCCGCTGCAGCAGTGCGGGTGCGACGGCGTGGCCGTCGTGCAGCACCTTGTCGAACATGTAGCGCGCACCGGGCTTGGCCTGGTGTGCCGCGAAGTGCCGCAGCTTCTGCCGCCACAGGCTCTTCCAGCTGTAGTAGCCGATGTGCATCTCGTAATAGCCCTCCACCTGCGGGTGGCTGCCCAGCAGATGGCCGAACAGGCTGGTGTTGGCGCGCATGTGGCTGAGCAGGAAGATGTTGCGGTGGCGCAGCATCAGGGCGGGGTTGGCGGCAATGGCCTTCAGGACGCTCATGTCAGGCTCGGGAGGCAGGCTGGTTGGGGCGGGCTGCGGGTGCCACGCTGGCGCTGGTGGCCGTGCCGGCAGCGAACCAGGCATCCACCGCCGCGGTGACCTGCCGGTACACCCGTTCGTAGGTGGGGCGTGGCTGGCCATAGGGGTCGACCACCTCGGCCTCGTGGCGGCCGCGGGCGCTGGCGGCGCCCAGCAGGAAGGCCTTGCCCTGGGCGCCCGGGTGTTCCTGCAGCAGGCGGTCGAGGTGGCTGGTCTCCATCACCAGGATCAGGTCGGACTGCGCCACCATGGCGGCACTCAGCGTGCAGGACTGGCGGCCCTGCAGGTCCAGGCCCTGGGCTGCAGCCACCTCGGCCATCACCGGGTCGACCGGCCGGCCGGCCACCGGGTGGAAGCCGGCCGACTGGAGTTCGAAGCGGCCAGGGTGGCGCGCCTGTGCATGGGCATGGGCCAGGGCGCTGCGGTTGATGTTGCCGTAGCACAGGAACAGCACCCGCCGTGCCTGCGCCAGCCGGCGCGGCCCGGCGCCACCGGGCTGGCCGGCCCGCCATTCACGCACCAGGCGGCGGCGCTGGCGCAGTGCGCCCAGCACACGCTGCCACTGGCGGGTGGCGATGCGGCCGAGGTCGACCAGGCCGGGCACGGGGTCACGCCAGGCCTGCACGTCGAAGTGGTGGCGGGGCGAGAACACCAGCAGGCTGTCGCGCAGCACCTCGGCGCGTTCCGGCAGGCGCACCAGCTGCGGTGGCGCGGCGCGGCGCAGCACATGCTCCAGCCAGTCGATGTCGCGTGCCAGCTGGCGGCACACCACCCCCACACGCGCCGGCGGGTGGGTGGCCACCTGGCCGGTGGTCATCAGCTCGTGCAGCATGGCGGGAAAATCGGCGCCCGCGGCGATGGCCAGCGGCAGCGAGCCCCAGAAGCGGCCGTTGATCTCCATCAGGCGGAACTCGCCGCTGGCGGGCTGCAGCTTGAACTCCACCATCGCCACGCCGTGCCAGCCCATGGCCCGCACCAGCTGGCGCGAGGCCTGCAGCAGCGGCGCTGCCACCGCCTCGCTCACCCGCAGGCTGCTACCGCCGCCGGTGAGCGGCACCTCGTGCAACCGCTTGTGCTGGAAGGCGTAGCGCAGCTCGCCCCGGTCGGCGATCAGCTCGATGCCCACGCCATCACCGCGGAAGTACTCCTGCAGGATCACGCCGCCGTAGCGCAGTGCGTGCCGCACCTGGGTCTGCAGCTCGGCATCGCCGTGGGCATAGCTGACGCTGAGCTGCACGCCCTGCGTGGCGTCCTGCCCCACCGAGCGTGCCGGCTTGACCACCACCGGGTAGCCCAGTGCCGCGGCGGCCTCGGGCAGCTGGTCCAGGCTGGTGACGGACACCGAGCGTGGCACCGGGATGCCCAGCGACTGGGCCAGCTGCACCGTGCGGTCCTTGTCCAGCGCCTGCTCCAGCGCCGCGCTGGGGGCCATGGCGATGGCCTGGTCGGGCAGCTGGGCGCGATGCCGCAGGATGGGCACCAGGCTGCGCTCGGTGACCGGGATCACCGGCATGTAGCGTCCGGTTCGCAGCAGCCCATCCAGCCAGGCGATGAAGTCGGCCTCGGCGCGCAGCGGGTCGGGGTAGCGCAGGCGGGTGTGGGCATGGCGCGAGTAACCCGCCAGCGGCTGGTCCTGCGCGGCGGCGACGTGCACGGTCAGCCCGCGCCGCGACAGCGAGCGCACGATGGCCAGCGCCGAAGGCTGGTCGGCATCCAGCACCAGCACGGGACGGCTGGTGTCCGGGGGCGTCGTATCGGGCATGCGCAGTGGGGGCCTGATCGGTCAGGTGCAGTGGGTGAGGGTGGCGCGGCGGTCGGATGGATGCCGGATCGGCGCGGCAGATGGCCGCGTCAGTTGGACATTGTCAGGTGCTTGTGTGTCGCCGGAGGTGCCCGGCCGCGGGTCGGGGCGTGGCGTCCGCCACGGAAGCCGTTGCCTGTGTGGCCAGGCGGTGGCCCCGGGCCACGCCCTCGGGCCATCGCCCCGGGGCGGGCCCGGCAGGGTCACCCGCCGGAGGCGCTGGCCGCCGATGCCGGCGCCGCGGCAGCGGCGGCAGTCGGCTCGGCCCACTTGCCCTGGGCCTTGAGCTTGTCACGCAGCTCGGTGCGTGGCATGCCGAGTGCGGCGGCGCGGTGTTCCTGGGCCAGCGCCTCGGCATAACGGCCGATCTGCAGGTACAGCAGGCCGGCGTTGTAGTGCGTCATCGGGTTGTCGCCGGCGGTCTCGCGCACGTAGTCGAGCTGGGCCGCTGCCTCCTGCGCGCGGTTGGTGCGCGACAGGTAGTCGGCATACAGCATGCGCACGATGTGGTCATCGGGCCGGAACACCAGCGCACGCTGGAAGTAGCAGTCCACCGTGTAGTCCAGGTTGCCCGGCGTGGCCGACTTCTCGCGCAGGCCGTAGCGTGACAGCGAGACCAGGGCGCGGTGGTGGTTGGGGAAGCCGTGCAGCACGAAGCTCAGCTCCTGCGCCAGCGTGCCGGTCTTGCCGCGGACCAGGTTCTCGATCTGCGGGATGAAGTGGTTGCTCTCCACCATGTTCAGCGCCGCGCGCTGGTTGCGGTAGTCGTAGGGGCCGTTCACCGCCGGCCGGGGAAAGGTCTCGCTGCGCGCACAGGGCTCGGCGAAGGCCTGTGCCATGGCCGGTGCGGCCGCCAGCACCAGTGCCAGGCCGGCGCCCAGCCGCTGCAGGTGTCGAAGCGCCATGGCGGGGTGCATGCGGCTGCGCTCAGCCACCGAGCTTGTCGGCGACGAAGCGCGACAGGCTGCCGACGCTGGCGAAGGTGTCGCCGCTGATCTCGTCGTCATCGACCGCGATGCCGAAGCGCTCTTCCAGCGTGTTGATCAGCGTGACGACGGCCATGCTGTCCAGCTCGGGCAGGGCGCCGAGCAAGCCGGTGTCGGCGGTGAACTGCTGCGCCCGACCCCCGAGGCCGAGGACGTCGTCGAGCATGTTGAGAACTTCGGTCTGGGTGTCCAAGAGGGGTCTCTTCGGTGGGAACAAGGGGGGCGACGGCCCTGGTGCGGGGCCATGCCGACGCTGCAAGAATTATAGGGAGCGCCTCTGGCGGCGCGCGTGCCGCCGGCCCCGGCGCGGCTGCGCCGGCGTGGTGTTGTTGGCGCGGCAGGCCAGCCGGTGCCCCCCGCGCTTGCGGGGCCAGTGTCAGATTTCGCGGTGCGGCGTGTGCACGCGCCACCGCGGGCCGCATGCCGCGTGCCACTGGGGCTAGAGTGCTGGACCGACCGCAATCGCGCCCTGAAGGCGCCCATGGCATGGCCCCCACCCTTCCTGAATCCACGCTGCTGCATGCGCTGATCGCGCGCACCGCGGCCACCACGCCCGACACACCGGCCCTGACCCACGGCGCCGAGACCTGGACCTACCAGCAGCTGCAGGCGGCGGTGGCCGGCCTGTGCAGCGGCCTGCTCGGCCTGGGCCTGCAGCGCGGCGAGCGTGTGGGCATCTGGCTGGAGAAGCGTTTCGAGACCGTGGTGGCCAGCTTCGGCGCACCCGCTGCCGGCGGCGTGATGGTGCCGATGAACCCGCTGCTCAAGCCCGAGCAGGTGCTCTACATCGCGCGTGACTGCAATGTGCGGGTGCTGGTCACCTCGCCCGACCGCCTGGCCCTGCTGGCGCCGCTGTTGAGCGACGCCCCCGACCTGCGCCATGTGGTGCTGACCACCGCGCCAGCCCAGCCCGTCACGCTGCCGGCCGGCGTCGCCCTGCATGCCTGGGCCGATCTGCTGCAGGCCTCGCCGGCGGCCGGCCACCGCGTGATCGACACCGACACCACGGCCATCCTCTACACCAGCGGCAGCACCGGCCGGCCCAAGGGCGTGGTGCTGAGCCACCGCAACATGGTGGCCGGTGCCAAGAGCGTTGCCAGCTACCTGGGCAACCACGCCGGTGACTGCCTGCTGGCGGCCCTGCCGCTGAGCTTCGACGCCGGCTTCAGCCAGCTGACCACCGCCTTCCATGCCGGTGCGCGGGTGGTGCTGCTGAACTACCTGATGCCGCGCGACGTGGTCAAGGCCATGGTCAAGGAGCGGGTGACCGGCCTCACCGCCGTGCCGCCGCTCTACATCCAGCTCACCCAGCTGGAGTGGCCGGCCGAGGTCGACCAGCACCTGCGCTATTTCGCCAACACCGGCGGCCGCATGCCGCGGGAGACGCTGAACGCCCTGCGTGCACGTGCGCCGGCGGCCAGGCCCTTCTTGATGTACGGCCTCACCGAGGCCTTCCGCTCCACCTACCTGCCACCCGAGGAGGTGGACCGCCGGCCCGATTCCATCGGCAAGGCCATCCCCGATGCCGAGATCCTGGTGCTGCGCGAAGACGGCACCGAATGTGCACCGGACGAGCCGGGAGAACTGGTGCACCGCGGTGCCCTGGTGGGCCAGGGCTACTGGAACGACGCCGAGAAGACCGCCGAGCGCTACAAGCTGCTGCCGGCCGGCGTGGGCGGCCGCCAGGCCGGCCTTCAGCTGCCGGAGTACGCGGTGTTCTCGGGCGACAACGTGCGGCGCGATGCCGAGGGTTTCCTGTACTTCATCGGCCGCCGCGACGAGATGATGAAGACCTCGGGCTACCGCGTCAGCCCCACCGAGGTGGAAGAGGTGCTCTACGCCACCCGGCTGGTCGGCGAGTGTGCGGCCTTCGGTGTCGACCATGCCACGCTGGGCCAGTCCATCCAGGTGATCGCCACACCACCGGCTGGTGCCGACGTGGTGGATGTGCCGGCCCTGCTGGCCGCCTGCAAGCAGCACATGCCGGCCTACATGGTGCCGCATGGTGTGCACGGTGTGCCCGGCCCGCTGCCACGCAATCCCAACGGCAAGATCGACCGCAAGCTGCTGGCCACGCAGTGGCTGGAGCGACAGCAGGCCTGACCGGCGGCGGCCGGCCGGGCCGATCAGAACGGAAAGGCCAGCGGCACCGCCACCAGGCAGATGGCCATGTACACCAGGGCCAGCGGCGTGCCGGCACGCATGTAGTCGCCCAGGGTGTAGCGGCCCGGTGACATCACCATCAGGTTGGTCTGGTAGCCATAGGGCGTGATGAAGCTGCAGCTGGCACCGTAGAGCACCGCCATCACAAAGGGCATGGGCGCCAGCCCCAGCTGCTCGGCCACGCCGATGGCCACCGGAAAGGCCAGTGCCGCAGCCGCGTTGTTGCTCATCAGTTCGGTCAGGATCCAGGTGATCACCAGGATCAGCGCCAGCGCCGCATGCGGGCCCCAGGCCGTTGCACTGCCCAGCATGGCGCCGGCCAGCAGCTTGGCGGTGCCGGTGCTGATCATCACCTCGCTGATCACCAAGGCCGCGCCGATGATCACGATGATCTCGTAGGGCATGTTGCGCCGCAGCTCCTGCCAGCGGGTGAGCCCGGTGGCGGTGAACAGCGCCAGCAGCACCAGCAGGCCCTTGAGGAAGTCGACCACGCCGAAGGCCGACAAGCCGATCACCAGCACAAAGCCGGCCATCGAGGCCCAGGCCTTGCGGGGGTCGGTGAACTTCTGCAGCGCCCGCTTGGAGACGATGATGAAGTTGCGCGCCAGGTTGTTGCGCTTCTCGAAATCGGGGCCCACCACCAGCACCAGGGTGTCGCCCACGGCGATGCGGGTGTTGCCCAGCGAGCCGCCCAGGCGTTCACTGCCGCGGCGCACCGCCACCACGGCGGCGTCGAACTGCGAGCGGAAATCCACCTCGCGCACGGTGCGCCGCGCCAGCGTGCTGTGCGAGGCCACCACCACCTCCACCAGGTTGTCCAGCGGCAGGCCTTCGTGGTGGCCAAGGGGCTGCAGGCCGGCAAAGCGGGTCAGCAGGTCCAGCCGCGTCACGTCACCGGCAAACACCAGCACGTCACCGGCCTGCAGCAGTTCTTGCGGCTCCACCGGGGCGATCAGATGCTCACCGCGCACGATCTCGGTGAGGAAGAGGTGGCCCAGGTTGCGCAGGCCGTTGGCTTCCACGCTGCGCCCGGCCAGTGGCGACCCTGGCTGCACCGTGGCCTCGACGAAATAGTCCTGCGCCGTGTCGTCCGCTGCGGGCTTGTCGACCAGGATGCGGGGGTACAGCAGCAGCATCAGCAGGCCGCAGCCCAGCACCACCGCGCCGCCCACCGGCAGCAGGTCGAACATGTGCAGGCCCGGCATGCCGCGCCCCACCAGAAAGCTGTTGACCAGCAGGTTGGTGCTGGTGCCCACCAGGGTGAGCACACCGCCCAGGGATGCGGCATAACACATCGGCAGCAGCAGCCGGCTGGCCGAGTGGTGCCGGGTGTTGCGCAGCGGGCCGATCAGCGAGGCCACCACCGCCGTGTTGTTGAGAAAGGCCGAGTACAAGGCGGTGGCGCCGTACAGCTTGGCCAGGCTCCAGCGGTAGGGGCCGCGCACCAGGCTGTCGGCCAGCGTCTCCAGCAGCCGGCTCTTGTCGAGCACCACGCTCAGCAGCAGCAGCACGGCCACCGTCACCAGGCCGGTGTTGGTGACCTGCTTGAGCGCGTCCTGCAGGCTGATCAGGTCCAGCAGGATGTAGGCAAAGGCCACGCCGGCAAACACCACCGCCGGAGCCTGGCGGCCGCGGATCAGCAGCGTGACCAACGCCACCAGGCCGGCGGCCACCGCGCCTTGCTGCCAGCTGATCACGGCCGCACCCCGCCGCGCAGCGGCGCCGGCATCAGCTGATCATCCCGAGTGCGCGCAGGCGGGCCACCACGGTGTCGGCCGCCTCGTCGGCGCTGGCGTGGGTGGTGTTCACCCGCAGCTCCGGGGCCTCCGGCGGCTCGTAGGGTGAATCGATGCCGGTGAAGTTCTTCAGCTCGCCGCGCCTGGCCTTCTTGTACAGGCCCTTCACGTCGCGCTGCTCGGCCACTTCCAGCGGCGTGTCCACATGCACCTCGACGAACTCGCCCTCGGCCACCAGGCCACGCGCCATGGCGCGCTCGGCGCGGAAGGGCGAGATGAAGGCGGTGATGACGATCAGCCCGGCGTCCACCATCAGCCGCGCCAGTTCGGCCACGCGGCGGATGTTCTCCACCCGGTCGGCCTCGGTGAAGCCCAGGTCCTTGCACAGGCCGTGGCGCACGTTGTCGCCGTCCAGCAGGTAGGTGTGGCGGCCCATGGCGTGCAGGCGCTTCTCCACCAGGTTGGCGATGGTGCTCTTGCCCGCGCCCGACAGGCCGGTGAACCACACCACGCCCGGGCGCTGGCCCTTTTGCGCGGCGCGCGCGGCCTTGTCCACGTCCACCGCCTGCAGGTGGATGTTGTGGGCGCGGCGCAGCGCAAAGCGCAGCATGCCCGCGCCCACCGTGGCATTGCTGAGCCGGTCGATCAGGATGAAGCCACCCATCTCGCGGTTGGCCTGGTAGGGGTCGAAGGCGATGCTGCGGTCCAGCGCCAGGTTGACCTCGCCGATCTCGTTGAGCGCCAGCTGCTTGGCCGCCAGCCGCTCCAGCGTGTTGACGTTGACGCGGTACTTGGGCTCGGTGATGGTGGCGTTGACCGTGCGCGCGCCGATCTTCATCAGATACGGCCGGCCCGGGTACATCGGCTCCTCGGCCATCCACACCAGGGTGGCCTCGAACTGGTCGGCCACCTCGGCCGGGCCGTCGGCGCCACTGACCACGTCGCCGCGTGACACGTCCACCTCGTCGGCCAGGGTCAGGGTGATGGACTGGCCGGCCACCGCCAGCGGCAAGTCGCCGTCGGCGCTGACGATGCGCGCCACCGTGCTCTCGCGGCCCGAGGGCTGGATGCGCACCCGGTCACCCGGCTTGACGCTGCCACCGGCGATGCGGCCGGCAAAGCCGCGGAAATCCAGGTCCGGCCGGTTCACCCACTGCACCGGCAGGCGCAGCGGGCCCTGCTGCAGGCGGGCTTCGTCCACTTCCACCGTCTCCAGCCAGCCCATCAGCGTGGGGCCGCGGTACCAGGGTGTCTGGCGGCTGGGCTGCAGCATGTTGTCGCCCTTCAGCGCCGACAGCGGGATGGCCGTGATGTCCTCCAGCCCGATCTGCTTGGCGAAGCCGCGGTACTCGTCGACGATGCGGTCGAACTGCGCCTGGCTGTAGCCCACCAGGTCCATCTTGTTGATGGCCAGCACCACGCGGCGGATGCCGATCAGGCTGACCAGGTAGCTGTGGCGCCGCGTCTGCGTCAGCACACCCTTGCGCGCGTCGATCAGGATCACCGCCACATCGGCCGTGGACGCGCCGGTCACCATGTTGCGGGTGTACTGCTCGTGGCCGGGGGTGTCGGCCACGATGAACTTGCGCCGCTCGGTGCTGAAGTAGCGGTAGGCCACGTCGATGGTGATGCCCTGCTCACGCTCGGCCGCCAGCCCGTCCACCAGCAGGGCGAAATCGATGTCGCCCCCCTGCGTGCCCCATTTGCGGCTGTCGGCCTCGATGGCGGCCAGCTGGTCCTCGAACAGCATCTTGGCGTCGTAGAGCAGGCGGCCGATCAGCGTGCTCTTGCCGTCGTCCACGCTGCCGCAGGTGATGAAGCGCAGCAGGCTCTTGTGCTCGTGCTGCTGCAGGTAGGCGCCGATGTCGGTGGCGATCAGGTCGGAGACGTGGCTCATGTCAGAAGTACCCTTCCTGCTTCTTCTTCTCCATCGACGCGCTCTGGTCGTGGTCGATCATGCGGCCCTGGCGCTCGCTGGTCTTGGCCAGCAGCATCTCCTGGATGATGGCCGGCAGGGTGTCGGCCTCGCTCTCGATGGCGCCGCTCAGCGGGTAGCAGCCCAGGGTGCGGAAGCGCACCTTGCGCAGCACCGGCACCTCGTCGGGTTCCAGCCGGAAGCGTTCGTCGTCCACCATCAGCAAGGTGCCGTTGCGCTCCACCACCGGCCGCTCGGCGGCGAAGTACAGCGGCACGATGGGGATATTCTCCAGGTGGATGTACTGCCAGATGTCCAGCTCGGTCCAGTTGCTGATGGGGAAGACACGGATCGATTCACCGGCGCGCTTGCGGGCGTTGTACAGGCTCCACAGCTCGGGCCGCTGGGCCTTGGGGTCCCAGCGGTGCTGGTCGCTGCGGAAGCTGAACAGCCGCTCCTTGGCGCGGCTCTTCTCCTCGTCGCGGCGTGCACCGCCGAAGGCCGCGTCGAAACCGTGGTGGTCCAGCGCCTGCTTCAGGCCCTGCGTCTTCCACATGTCGGTGTGGATCTGGCTGCCATGGTCGAAGGGGTTGATGCCCATGGCCTGGGCCTCGGGGTTGTGCCAGACCAGCAGGTCCATGCCCATCTCGGCGGCCATGCGTTCACGCATGGCGTACATGTCGCGAAACTTCCAGGTGGTGTCCACATGCAGCAGCGGGAAGGGCGGCGGCGCCGGGTAGAAGGCCTTCTTCGCCAGGTGCAGCATGGTGGCGGAGTCCTTGCCGATGGAATACAGCATCACCGGGCGTTCACACTCGGCCACCACCTCGCGCAGGATGTGGATGCTCTCGGCCTCCAGGCGTTGCAGATGCGTCAGTCTCATGGGCGATGGGCCTCTTGGTGGTGGAGTGGGTGCGCCGGCGCGGGCCGCAGGCCCGGCAGCTGGTGTCGGCGGGGCGGCTGGCGGCACGGCCGCCGGCCCCGCCGGGCAGGCGGCCAGCCGCTGCGCGGGGTGGCGGGCCAGCCATTGCTGCAGCGCCGGGTGCGTGGGCGGCACACCGTGCAGCAGTATGTGTTGCGGGCCGGGCCAGGTGGTGGTCAGGCGGTCGAGGAAGCCGGTGTAGGCCGTGATGCAGTGCGCTGCATCGGCCGCCAAGGGCATCCAGGCCAGGCTGCCACGCCCGGTCTGGGCCACCAGCAGGCGCTGGCGGCCGCCGGGCGTGGCCAGGCTGAGCTGGCCCATCCACACCAGCTGCGCCTGCTGCTGGCGCGCCTGGCGCACCAGGGCGGGCAGGCTGTCGGCGCGCCATTGCGCCAGCACCGGGCGCCACAGGGCCTGCTCGGCCATGGTCGGCAGTTGCAGGCCGCAGCGCTGCAGCCAGGCGGCCAGTGCGCGGGGGCCGGGGGTGCTGGCGCCACGTGCCTGCGCCAGCCGGGCCAGCGCTGCGCCGGTCCACAGCACATCGGGCAGGCCGTGGCTGGGCGGCAGGCTGGTGGTGGCTGCCAGCCGCAGTGCGGCGTCGTCGTCCGGCGCCCAGGTGCGGCCCTGGCCAGGCCGCCGCCCGCGTGGCGCCGGTTCCACACCGTGCCAGCCTGCGCTCAAGAACCGCTTGTAGGCGCCGATGACCGTCGGTGCGCTGAGCCCCGTGTCGGCGCGGATCTGCTGCAGCGTGCAGCCCGCCAGGCGCATCTCCACCGCACGCCGGACGGCGTCGGTCTTGCGTGCGGGGGTGGACACTGGGGCCGGCATGCGGTGGCGACCGAGGCGCCTGGCGCCGAGATCGATGACATTAAAGATTTAAAGTACGTTATCTTCAACGGCGGCCATTGGCCAGCCCCTGACCTGGGAATCCTGGATGAACAGTGCTGAATTGCTCGACGATCTGGCCCTGCTGGCGCGCCAGGCCGGGGCGGTGGTGATGGGCGTCTATGCCACCGATTTCGCCGTGCGTGGCAAGGGCGACACCTCGCCCGTGACGGAGGCCGACGAGCGGGCCGAGGCCGTCATCCTGGCGGGCCTGGCCCGCCTGGAGCCGGGCATCCCGGTGGTGGCCGAGGAAGCGGTGGCCGCAGGCTGCATGCCCGATGTCTCGGGTGGGCGCTTCTGGCTGGTCGACCCGCTGGACGGCACGCGTGAGTTCGTCAGCCGCAACGGCGAGTTCACCGTCAACATCGCCTTGATCGAGCACGGTGCGCCGGTGCTGGGCGTGGTGCTGGCGCCGGCCGTGGGTGGCCCGGCTGGCCGGCTGTTTGCCGGCGCCGTGGGCCAGGGCGCCTGGGTGGAGGACGGCCACGGCCGGCGCCCCATCCATTGCCGCAGCGTGCCCGCCGAGGGGCTGACGGTGGTGGCCAGCCGTTCGCACGGTGATGCGGCCGCGCTGGACGCCTTCCTCGCCGGCCGGCGCGTGGCCCGGCTCACCAATGCGGGCTCATCGCTGAAGCTGTGCCTGCTGGCCGAGGGCGCGGCCGATCTCTACCCGCGCCATGGCCGCACCATGGAATGGGACATCGCCGCCGGCCACGCCGTGCTGGCCGCGGCGGGTGGGCAGGTGTGGCTGCTCGATGGCAGCGCGCCGCTGGCCTATGGCAAGCCGGGTTTCGAGAACCCGCACTTCTACGCCGCGGGTCAGACGCGGTAGTAATCCCGGTACCAGGCCACGAAGCGGCCCACGCCCTCGTCGATGGAGGTGGCCGGCTGGAAGCCGGTCCAGGCGGCCAGGGCCGACACATCGGCATAGGTGGCCGGCACATCGCCGGGCTGGATGTCCATCATCACCTTCTGCGCCTGCTTGCCGGTGTGGCGCTCGATGGCGGCGATGAAGTCCATCAGCGGCACCGGGTCGTGGTTGCCGATGTTGAACACCTTGTACGGCGCCCAGCTGCTGGCGGTGTCGGCTGCCGCCTTGTCGTAGGCCGGGTCGGCCTGCGGCGGTCGGTCCAGGGTGTGCACCACGCCGGCGGCGATGTCGTCCACATAGGTGAAGTCGCGCACCATCTTGCCGTGGTTGAAGACCTGGATGGGTTCACCCGCCAGGATGGCGCGGGTGAACAGGAACAGCGCCATGTCGGGCCGGCCCCAGGGCCCGTAGACGGTGAAGAAGCGCAGGCCGGTGGTGGGCAGCTGGAACAGGTGGCTGTAGGTGTGGGCCATCAGCTCGTTGGCCTTCTTGCTGGCCGCGTACAGGCTGACCGGGTGGTCCACGCCGTGGTGCTCGGAGAAGGGCATCACCGTGTTGCCGCCGTACACGCTGCTGCTGGAGGCATACACCAGGTGCTGCACCGCGTGGTGGCGGCAGCCTTCCAGGATGTTGGTGAAGCCCACGATGTTGCTGTCGATGTAGGCATGGGGGTCGACCAGCGAATGCCGCACACCGGCCTGGGCAGCCAGGTGCACGACGCGGTCGAACCGTTCGGCGGCGAACAGCGCCGGCATGGCGCTGCGGTCGGCCACATCCAGCTGCACGAAGCGGAAGCCCGCATCGCCCGTCAGCCGTGCCAGCCGGTCGTGCTTGAGCTGGGGGTCGTAATAGGCGTTGAGGTTGTCCAGGCCGACCATGGTGTCGCCGCGGTCCAGCAGCAGGCGGGCGACATGGGCGCCGATGAAGCCGGCAGCGCCGGTGAGCAGGATGTGCATGGGCAGGTTCTGGGTGGGTGGCCGGGCAACGGGCCGGGGTGGGGCCGCGCCGATTCTTGCCGCTGCTGCGGGCCGCCTGCGCGTGGTGCCCGCCAATTGTGTGTGAGGTGGCACGGCGCGTGCCGCGGCGTCATCTGGCCGCTGCGCTGGGCAGGCAGAATCCGCCGCTGTCGCCCGGGTTCGGGCTGGAGAGCGTGCGCATGAAGATCACCGTGGTGGGGGCGGGTTATGTGGGCTTGGTGACAGGCGCCTGCCTGGCCGAGATGGGCAACCATGTGGTCTGCCTGGATGTCGACCCGCGCAAGATCGAGATGCTCAAGCGTGGCGAGTTGCCCATCCACGAGCCCGGGCTGGACGCGGTGATCGCCCGCAACGCCGCCGCCGGCCGGCTGCAGTTCACCACCGACGTGCCGGCTGCCGTGGGCCATGGCACCTTGCAGTTCATCGGCGTGGGCACGCCGCCCGACGAAGACGGCTCGGCCGACCTGCAGTACGTGCTGGCCGCCGCCGAAAACATCGGCCGCCACATGACCGACTACAAAGTGGTGGTCGACAAGAGCACGGTGCCGGTGGGCACCGCCGACAAGGTGCGCGCGCGCATCGCCGCGGTGCTGGCCGAGCGTGGGCTGGACCTGCAGTACGCCGTGGTCAGCAACCCCGAGTTCCTGAAGGAAGGCGCGGCGGTCGACGACTTCATGCGCCCCGACCGCATCATCGTGGGCAGCGACGACGAACGCGCCAGCCTGCTGATGCGCGCGGTCTACGCGCCCTTCATGCGCAACCGCGACAAGCTGGTGGTGATGGACGTGCGCAGCGCCGAGTTCACCAAGTACGCGGCCAATGCCATGCTGGCCACCCGCATCAGCTTCATGAACGAGCTGGCTCTGCTGGCCGAGCGGGTGGGCGCCGACATCGAATGGGTGCGCAAGGGCATCGGCAGCGATCCGCGCATCGGCTCGCAGTTCCTCTATGCCGGCGCGGGCTACGGCGGCTCCTGCTTCCCCAAGGACGTCAAGGCGCTGATCCGCACCGGCCAGGACAACGGCATGCGCCTGGGTGTGCTGCAGGCGGTGGAAGAGGCCAACGAGCGCCAGAAGCAGGTGCTGGTCGACCGCGTGCTGGCGCGCTTCGGCGAGGACCTCAGCGGCCGCACCTTCGCCATCTGGGGCCTGGCCTTCAAGCCCAACACCGACGACATGCGCGAGGCGCCCAGCCGGGTGATCATCGAGGAACTGAGCCGCCGCGGTGCCACCCTGCAGGCCTACGACCCGGTGGCCATGGCCGAGGCCAGGCGGGTGCTGGACGGCACGCCGCGCCTGCACTTCGTCGCCCACCAGAGCGCGGCGCTGGAAGGGGCCGATGCACTGCTGATCGTCACCGAGTGGAAGGAATTCCGCACCCCCGATTTCGACCACATCAAGGCCACGCTCAAGCAGCCGCTGATCCTGGACGGCCGCAACCTCTACGAGCCCGCGCTGATGCGTGAGTTCGGCATCGACTACGTGGGGGTGGGCCGCGGCGCCGCGCCCGCCGCAGCCTGAGCCCGGCCATGCCCGACCTGTCCCCCACCGACCCCCAGGCACCCGCGCCGCGCCGCGTGCCCGAGCACGCGCCGATGGCGCAGTTCACCCTGCGCGACGGCCAGCTGGTGGTGGGCGGCGAACTGCTCAGCACCCTGGCCGCACGGGTGGGCCACACCCCCTTCTACGCCTACGACCGCGGCCTGATGCGCCAGCGTGTGGCCGAACTGCGCGCCGCGTTGCCGGCGTCGGTGAAGCTGCACTACGCGATGAAGGCCAACCCCATGCCGGCGGTGGTGGGGCTGATGGCCGGCCTGGTCGACGGCATCGACGTGGCCTCGGCGGGCGAGCTGAAGGTGGCGCTGGATGCCGGCGCGCACCCGGCCGAGATCAGCTTCGCCGGCCCCGGCAAGCGCGACCCCGAGCTGCGCCAGGCCGTGGCATCGCGGGTGCTGGTCAACGTGGAAAGCCCGCGTGAGCTGGCGGTGCTGGGTGCGGCGTCGCGCGAGCTGGGCCTGCCGGCGCGGGTGGCGGTGCGTGTCAACCCGGATTTCGAGCTCAAGGGCTCGGGCATGAAGATGGGCGGTGGCCCCAAGCAGTTCGGCATCGACGTGGAGCAACTGCCAGGCGTGTTCGAGACCATCGTGACCCAGGGCCTGCAGTTCGAGGGCTTGCACCTGTTTGCCGGTTCGCAGAACCTGCGTGCCGAGGCGATCTGCGAGGCCCAGCAGAAGAGCTATGAGCTGGCGCTGCGCCTGGCGGCGATGGCGCCGGCGCCGGTGCGCTTCCTCAACCTGGGCGGCGGTTTCGGCATCCCCTATTTCCCCGGCGAGCAGCCGCTGGACCTGGCCCCCATCGGTGCCAACCTGGCCGCACTGTGCGAGCGCGCCGCGCGTGACCTGCCCGAGGCCGGCATCGTCATCGAGCTCGGCCGCTACTTCGTGGGCGAGGCGGGGGTGTACGTCACCCGCATCGTCGACCGCAAGGTCTCGCGCGGCCAGGTCTTCCTGGTCACCGATGGCGGGCTCAACCACCATTTGTCGGCCTCGGGCAATTTCGGTCAGGTGGTGCGCAAGAACTACCCGGTCACCATCGGCAACAAGGCCGGGTCCACCGACCGCGAGCAGGCCTCGGTGGTGGGCCCGCTGTGCACGCCGCTGGACCTGCTGGCCGACCGCATGAACCTGCCGGTGGCCGAGGTGGGTGACCTGGCGGTGGTCTACCAATCCGGGGCCTACGGCGCCAGCAGCAGCCCGCAGGCCTTTCTGGGCCACCCGAACTGCATCGAAGTGCTCGTTTGATGCACGCGCCGCGCCGCCCTCCCGCATCCCCGGGCTGGTCGGCGCCGGCCTGAAGGTCCACACTCTGCGGCTGCCAGGCTCCCGATCAACGCCGGTCGCAGATCCGCCGGCCCACCGCAACACCATGCCGCACTCCCCTCTGACGCCGGGCCGGCGCCGCCAGCCCATGCCGCTCCGCACGCCGCTGGCTGCGGTGTGCGGCGGCCTGCTGGTCTTGGTGGCCCATGCCGCACCGGTGCAGGAGTCGTCCGATCTGCTGCAGCGCCAGGATGCGGCCGGGCCCACGGCGTCCGGCAAGACGCTGGACCGGGCATTGAGCGTGGACGCCCACGTCGGCCAGCGCAACCTGGACCTGCTGCTGGAGTCGCGCAGCGCAGGCGAGACGGTGGAGGGCGGCGCCGCACCGCCGCGTGGCGGTGCGCTGCCCGCAGCTCGCGCTGCGGCCCTGCTGCCGCAGAGTCAGGCACAGGTGGGTGCCGATGCGCTTCCCGGCCCCACGTTGCAGCGCGAGTGGCTGGGTGCTGTGCCGGATGGTGGGGTGGCCGGTGGCAGCCTGGATCCGGCGCTGCAGCGCGGCGGCATCGAGGCCGCCCGGGAGATCGACCCGTCGCTGCGCGGCGCGGTGGTGCGGGAAGCGGTGGATTTCCTGCGCGAGAACCGCTACTGGCTGCTGGGCGCGCTGGCCCTGGTGGCCGCGGTGCTGGCCGGTGTCCAGGCCTACCTGCGCCGCCCGCGCGCCACGCCCGAGCACCGGGCCGAGCAGCTCACGGCGCAGCACAGCCAGCGCCGCACCAGGCGCCGCTCCAGCCACCGCGCCTGAGCGCCGCCAGCGTGGCGCGGGGGCGTGCCAGTCCCGACGGCGCGCCAGCCGGCTTGCCGCTACCATCGCCTGGAAACATTCGTCCAGGAGACTGTGCATGATCCCCTTGAAGCTCACGGTCAACGGCCGTGCCGTGGCCACCGACGTGGCGCCCGCCACCTTGCTGATCGATCTGCTGCGTGGCCCGCTGGCCCTGACCGGCACCCACGCCGGCTGCGACACCGCCCAATGCGGCGCCTGCACCGTGCTGGTCAACGGCGAAGCGGTCAAGAGCTGCAGCCTGTTGGCCGTGCAGGCGCAAGGCGCCCAGGTCACCACCGTGGAAGGCCTGGCCCAGGGCGACACCCTGCACCCGCTGCAGCAGGCCTTCATGGACTGCCACGGCCTGCAGTGCGGCTTCTGCACCCCCGGCATGATGATGACCAGCGCCTGCCTGCTGGCCAAGAACCCGACACCCAGCGACGCCGAGGTCCAGCATGCGCTGGAAGGCAACCTGTGCCGCTGCACCGGCTACGTGAAGATCGTGGCCGCCGTGCAGCAGGCCGCGTCTCAGATGGCGGGAGCACAGGCATGAACGCGCCCCTGGAAGCCACCCGCTTCGGCAGCGGCCAGAAGGTCCGTCGCATCGAAGACCCGGCCCTGGTCACCGGCCAGGGCCGCTACACCGACGACGAAACCCTGCCCGGGCAGACCCACCTGGTCTTTCTGCGCAGCCCCTACGCCCATGCCGACATCACCGGCATCGACGCGGCCGATGCACGCGCCATGCCCGGCGTGGTGGCCATCTACACCGGGGCCGACCTGGTGGCCGCCGGCGTCAAGCCCATGGCCGGCGTGCCCTTCCCGCGGCCCGACGGCAAGCCGGGGGCCACCGCACCACGCCTGGCCCTGGCCCACGGCCGTGTGCGCTTCGTCGGCGAGGCGGTGGCGGTGGTGGTGGCCGAGAGCGTCGACCAGGCGCGCGCCGCGGCCGACGCCATCGTGGTCGACTACAGCGAACTGCCGGCGGTGGTGAACGCGTTCGACGCCATGGCCCCCGGTGCACCGGCCCTGTGCGAGGCCGCGCCCGACAACATCAGCGCCGGCATGGCACACGGCAATGTGGCGGCCACCGCGGCGGCGTTTGCGGCGGCCGCGCACACGGTGCAGGTGGACGTGGACAACCAGCGCCTGGCGCCCAGCCCGATCGAGCCGCGTGCGGTCTCGGCCCGGGTGCCGGCCGACGGCCCGGATGCCGGCCGCCTGGTGGTGCGCCTGTCCAGCCAGATGCCCAGCGCGGTGCGCGGTGGCCTGGTCGACGCCATCCCCGGCCTCACGCCCGACAGCGTGCGGGTGCTGGTGGGCGATGTGGGTGGTGGCTTCGGCATGAAGACCGGCATCTACCCCGAGGACATCGCCATCGGCTTTGCCGCCTGGACGCTGAAGCGCCCGGTGAAGTGGCGCGCCGAGCGCATCGACGAATTCCTGGGCGCGGTGCACGGGCGTGATGTGGTCAGCCGCGCCGAGCTGGCGCTGGACGCCGACGGCAAGCTGCTGGCCCTGCGGGTCAAGGGTTATGCCAACGTCGGCGCCTACGGCACGGCCACCGGCATCGCCATCCAGGTGCTGATCGGGCCCTGGGTGTCGACCAGCATCTACCACGTGCCTGTCATCGACGAGCAGTTCGTGGCGGTGCTGACCAACACCACGCCCACCGGTGCCTACCGCGGTGCCGGCCGGCCCGAGGCCATCTACCTGATCGAGCGGCTGATGGACGCCGCCGCGCGCAAGCTGAAGCTGGACCCGGCCGAGCTGCGCCGCCGCAACATGATCCGCCCGGAGCAGATGCCCTACACCAACCCCATGGGCCAGGTGTACGACAGCGGCGCCTTCGAGCAGATCCTGGACCAGGGGCTGGAGCTGGCCGACTGGAACGGCTTTGCCGCCCGGCGCGCAGCCTCCGAGGCCGCGGGCAAGAAGCGTGGCCGTGGCATCGCCACCTTCCTGGAATGGACCGGCGGCAATGCGCTGCAGGAGACGGTGACGGTCAATGTCACCGCCGACGGCTTCATCGAGCTGGGCTCGGCCACCCAGGCCATGGGCCAGGGCATCGCCACCAGCTATGCCCAGCTGGCGGTGGACGTGTTCGGCGTGCCCATCGACCGCATCCGCGTGCTGCAGGGCGACACCGACCGTGCCAACGGCTTCGGCAGCGCCGGCTCACGCTCGCTGTTCACCGGCGGCTCGGCGGTCAGCGTGGCGTCGCAGAAGACGGTGGAGGACGCCAAGAACCTGGCCGCCGAGGCGCTGGAAGCGCCGGCCGCCGACATCGAGTACCAGGCCGGGCGTTTCACCGTGGCGGGCACCGACCTGGGCATCGGCCTGTTCGAGCTGGCCGCGCGCCAGACCGGCGGGCGCATCACCGCCACCGACAGCGCCACCGCCGGCGGCCCCACCTGGCCCAACGGCTGCCATGTGTGCGAGGTGGAACTCGACCCCGCCACCGGCGAGGTGGCCGTGGTCGCCTATGCCTCGGTCAACGACATCGGCCGGGTGGTCAGCCCCACCATCGTCGAAGGCCAGATCGAAGGCGGCGCGGTGCAGGGCATCGGCCAGGCGCTGTGCGAGCGCGTGGCCTATGACCGCGAGACCGGCCAGTTGCAGAGCGCCAGCTTCATGGACTACGCCATGCCGCATGCCGACGGCTTCCTGGGCTTCAAGACCCGGTTCGACACCAGCATCCCGTGCAAGACCAATGCGCTGGGCGTGAAGGGCGTGGGCGAGCTGGGCACCATCGGCGCCACGCCGGCGGTGGTGAATGCGGTGATCGACGCGCTGGACCATGCCGGTCTGGGCGCCAAGGCCGAGGCCATCCAGATGCCGGTGACGGCAGAGCGGGTGTGGCGGGCGCTGCACCTGCAGCAGTTCGATCCCTCGCCGTTCAGGGCCTGAGGCAACGGCGGCCCGCGCTCAGGGCCGCCGCCACAGCACCTTGCGGGCGAAGCCGCCCCAGGGTGCACCGCGGCGCAGCGCGGCCACCAGGCCCGGGCCGTCCTCGACCCATGTGCCGCCCACGGCCGTCATGCCTCGGTCGAACAGCGGCTGCGGCAGGCAGCCGGCGCCGGGGCCGACCATCACCACCGCGCTGGCCTGCCGGCAATGGGCCAGCACCGCGTCCAGGCTGCCGTTGAGCAGCACGGTGCTGGTCAGCAGCACCTGGCTGCAGGCCTGCAGCGCCGCCGGGTCCAGCGTGACGATGAAGCCCGGGTGGGCGCCGGCCAGGTCGGCCCGCAGTTCCAGCACCGTCAGCCGGGCGCCGGCAGCGGCGATCTGGCGCACCAGGGGCGGGAAGAAGCCGACCATGCCGATGTGTTCGTCCGGGTGCAGTTGCAGGCCGCCGATGGAGTCGGTGGCGCTGGGCGGCACCTCGCCGGCCTGGTCCATCAGCCGCCGGCTGAGGGCGTTCACCGCGGCAAAGCCCAGGGTGCGTTCGGCGCCCTGGCCGTCGCGCCACAGCCGGGCCAGGGCCAGGGCGTCGTGGCCCACCAGGCGCGCGCCGTCCACGCCGGCCAGTGCCGCCAGGGTGTCGTCCAGCAGCACATAGCTCAGGCCCAGGCTGCCGTCCTCCAGCTCCACCGCGGCAAATTCACCGGCCTTGGTGCCCGTCCAGGGCACGGGTGGCAGGTGGATGGCGCGCACCCGGGGCGCCGGGGCACCTCCCAGGCGGGTGGTGATCAACTGCAGCAGGTCGTCGGCGATGGGGGCAGGGATGGGGGCAGGGCTGTGCATCGCGGGATCATGCCCCGCGCCGACCGGGCCTTGAAACCAGGCAGCGCGCCCCAAGCTGCCCCGCGCAGGGCGCCAGCAGGCGTCCACCTCTTGCCGAACCACACCGAGACCGCTCCATGACCAAGCAAACCCACGCCTTCCAGGCCGAAGTCAAGCAGATCCTGCACCTCGTCACCCACTCGCTCTACAGCAACAAGGAGATCTTCCTGCGCGAGCTGGTGAGCAACGCCAGCGACGCCTGCGACAAGCTGCGCTTCGAGGCGCTGGACAACAACGCGCTCTACGAAGACCAGCCCAACCTGGAAGTGCGGGTGCTGTTCGACGCCGAGGCCAAGACCATCACCATCCGCGACAACGGCATCGGCATGAGCGCCGAGGAAGCCGCCTCGCACCTGGGCACCATCGCCAAGAGCGGCACGCGTGAGTTCATGGCCAGGCTGGAGGGCGACCAGAAGAAGGACGCCAACCTGATCGGTCAGTTCGGCGTGGGCTTCTACAGCGGCTTCATCGTGGCCGACCGCATCACCGTCGAGACCCGCCGCGCCGGTGCGCCTGAGACGGAAGGCGTCCGCTGGAGCAGCGAGGGCACGGGCGAATACGAGCTGGAGACCATCACCCGCGCCACCCGCGGCACCGATGTGATCCTGCACCTGCGTGATGAAGAGAGCGAATTCCTCAGCACCTGGAAGCTGAAGTCCATCATCGGCAAGTACAGCGACCACATCTCCCTGCCCATCCTGATGCAGAAGGAGGAGTGGGACCCCGAGGCCAGCACCCAGGTCAAGAAGGACGAGTGGGAGACGGTGAACAAGGCCGCCGCCCTGTGGGCGCGCAGCAAGAGCGACATCACCGACACCGAGTACCAGGATTTCTACAAGCAGATCAGCTATGACCAGGACGCACCGCTGGTCTACACCCACAACCGCGTGGAAGGCCGCAGCGAATACACCCAGCTGCTGTACGTGCCGGCCAAGGCGCCGATGGACATGTGGAACCGCGACAAGCGCGGCGGCGTGAAGCTGTATGTGAAGCGTGTCTTCATCATGGACGACGCCGAGGCGCTGATGCCGGTGTACCTGCGCTTCGTCAAGGGCGTGATCGACTCGGCCGACCTGCCGCTGAACGTCAGCCGTGAGCTGCTGCAGGAAAGCCGCGACGTGAAGGCCATCCGCGAGGGCAGCACCAAGCGCGTGCTGGGCATGCTGGAGAGCCTGGCCGACAGCGAGGATGCGGAAGAACGCGCCAAGTACCTGAAGTTCTGGGGCGAGTTCGGTGCGGTGCTGAAGGAAGGCATCGGCGAGGACTTCCAGAACCGCGAGCGCCTGGCCAAGCTGTTCCGCTTTGCCAGCACGCATGCCGATGAAGGTGTGTCCCTGGCCGACTACCTGGGCCGCATGAAGGAGGGCCAGGAGAGCATCTACGTCATCACCGCCGACAGCCTGGCCGCGGCCAAGGCCAGCCCGCAGCTGGAGATCTTCAAGAAGAAGGGCATCGAGGTGCTGCTGCTGGTCGACCGGGTGGACGAGTGGATGCTGAGCCACCTCTACGAGTTCGAGGGCAAATCGCTGCAGAGCGTGGCCAAGGGTGCGGTCGACCTGGACAAGCTGCTGGACGAGGAAGAAAAGAAGGCTGCCGAGGCTGTGGCCGAGGGCTTCAAGCCCACGCTGGACAAGCTGAAGGCGGCCCTGAAGGACCGCGCCAAGGATGTGCGCGTGACCACCCGCCTGGTCGATTCACCCGCCTGCCTGGTGGTGGACGAGGGCGACATGAGCGGCCACCTGGCGCGCATGCTGAAGCAGGCCGGCCAGACGGCGCCCAAGAGCCAGCCCATCCTGGAGGTGAATGCCGAGCATGCGCTGGTCAAGCGCATGGTGGCCGACGACGCCCGCTTCGACGACCTGGCCCACATCCTGTTCGACCAGGCCCTGCTGGCCGAGGGTGGGCAGCTGGAGGACCCAGCGGCCTACGTGGCGCGGGTCACCAAGCTGCTGGCGGCCTGAGCTTCAGTCTGCCCAGTCCAGATCGAGGGGTGGTTCGGCCATCGCCTCGATCTGTTCCCGCAGCTGCACCGTCTGCTGGCTCCAGTAGTTCGGTGTGCCGAACCAGGGGAAGGCGGCCGGAAAGGCCGGGTCGGTCCAGCGCTCGGCCAGCCAGGCGCTGTGGTGGACCATGCGCAAGGTGCGCAAGGGCTCGATCAGGGCCAGTTCGCGCTGATCAAACCGGCGGAACTGGCGATAACCCTGCAGCACCGCGGCCAGCTGGCCGCGCATGGCCGGCGCATCGCCCGACAGCAGCATCCACAGGTCCTGCACCGCCGGGCCGGTGACCGCGTCGTCCAGGTCGACGATGTGCGGGCCGCCGGCGCTGCCCTCGTCGCGCCACAGGATGTTGCCCGGGTGGCAGTCGCCATGCAGGCGCAGCGGCGTGAAGGGCACGGCGGCGAAGGCGGCGTCCACCAGGGCCAGCGCCTGCCGGCAGCTGCTGCGCCAGGCATCCAGCTGGGCCGGGCCGATGGCCTCCAGCGCCAGCAGGCGGGCCAGCGGCGCATGGCCGAAGGTCTGCACATCCAGCCGGCGGCGGTGCATGAACGGCCGCTGCGCACCCACCACATGCAGGCGGCCGATGAAGCGGCCCAGCCAGCGCAAGGTGTCGGCCTGGTCCAGCTCGGGGCCATGGCCGGCCTGGCGTGCATACACCGCCAGGCGGAACGGCTGGCCGTCGAGCGTGGCATGGGCCAGGGTGCTGCCGTCGGCGAGTGGCAGGGGCGCCACCACTGGCACCTCGGCCTGGTCCAGCTCGGCGGCGAACGCATGTTCCTCGGCGATCTGGGCGTCGCTCCAGCGGCCGGGGCGGTAGAACTTGGCCACCACCGCGCCGCCCTCTTCCAGCATCACCTGGAACACCCGGTTCTCGTAGCTGTTGAGCTGCAGCAGGCGGCCGTCACCACGCTGGCCCACCGCGTCCAGTGCGTCGAGCACGGCCTGCGGCGTGAGGTGGTCGAAGGGGTGGCCGCCGGTGGCCCGCGGCACGGCCGCCGGCTCAGTGCTGGAAGGGCTTGTGCCTGGGTGGTGCGGGGTCATCCACCACCATACCAGCCGGTGCCAGGTCGGCCTCGGCCAGACCACGGGCGTCGTGCAGATCGCCATGGCCGGTGTCCAGCTCACGCCGGGAGCCCGACGAGAAGAAGGAGTCGTGGAAGCTCATCGAGTCCTGCCACAGCGTGCTGCGCTCGCGCCGGCGGCTGGTGGTCGCCGCACCGGGTGCATTGCCCGACATCGAGGCCGAGCCCTGCGCCGGCTGCGGCCCGCGCGAGGCATTGCTGCCCATGGGAACCAGCAGCTGCAGCTCGGGGATGGACGGCAGGTGGTCGGCCGGGCAGCGCAGGTAGCGCACCCGGCAGGCCGCCAGCACCGCCTGCTTGATGCGGGTGGACCGGCCGGGCGGGCCGCCACGGTCGTAGCTCAGGTCGATGGCGGCCAGCACCCGGCCGTTGGCGCTGCACACCGCAAAGGTGACGTGGTTGGCGCCCAGCAGGTCGAACCAGTAGCGCACGGCCTTGGGGTCGGCCGGCTGGCAGAAGCGCACCAGCGGCAGCTTGGCCAGCACGATGTGGTGGGGCAGGGCGTCGCGCAGCTGGCGGTAGACCCGGCGCTCGTCGGCCGTGAACACCGGCCTGGGCAGCAGGTCCCACTCGACGGGCAGGGGCGGGGGGCCGGCGGGCCGCCGCAGGGCTTGCAGCAGCCACAGCACGGCCAGCGTGGCGAGCACCGCCAGTGCCGCGGTGGCGATGAACCAGGGAAGGTACTGCTGCATGGAGCCTGCGGACAGGAAGTTGTGGCGCGCAGGGTTGTGTTCACAACCCCTTGCAAAAGACGAAAAAAGGCTGAAAGCGATATTACATTGGTGCGGACCCCGGTTGGCGGCAGCGCTCCCGGTGATGAGCGGCCCGCATGCGGGGGGGCGACTTGTTCACTGAAAGCCCGTCGGCGGCCCACGGCGGCCCCTGTGCCCGGGGCAGACCGGCGCGCTCAGATGGCCGTGTTCAGCGTGGCCACAAGGCCCAGACCTGCAGCGGCTGCTTCATGCGGCCGGCCTGCTGTTCGGCGTTGTCGCCCGCACCCCAGAAGTAGTCCACACGCACCGCGCCGGTGATGGCGCTGCCGGTGTCCTGGGCCATCACCAAACGCCGCAGCGGCGCGGCCGACAGCGGCTCGGTGGTGCTGATCCACAGCGGCGTGCCATAGGGCACGGCCAGCGGGTCCACCGCCACCGAGCGGCCGGCCGTCAGCGGCACGCCCTGGGCACCACGTGGGCCCAGGCGCTCGTCGGGCAGCGGCTCTTCCTTGAAGAACACCACCCGCGGGTTGGCCCACAGCATCTGCTGCAGCCGCAGCGCGCCGGCTTGCTGGCCCCATTGCCGGATGGCGGGCCAGCTTGCACCATCGGCGCGCAGCTCCCCCTGGTCGATCAGCCAGCGGCCCACCGAGCGGTAGGGCTGGTCGTTGTGGCCGGCATAGGCCAGGCGCACGGTCTGCACCCGGCCATCCGGCTCGGTGATGCGCAGCCGGCCCGAGCCCTGGATCTGCAGCAGCAGGGCGTCCAGCGGGCTGGCCACCCAGGCGATGGCCTGGCCGCGCAGCGCCGCCTGGGCGGCGGGCAGGGTGTCGATCTGCTGGCGGGTGTACCAGGGCCTGCGCTGGGCCAGGTCGGCCGGCGGGCGGTGCAGCGGCACGGCAAAACCGGGCTGCGGCGTGCGGGTTGCCGCCACCAGCGGCTCGAAGTAGCCGGTGGCCAGGCCGTCGGGGCTGCCGTCCAGCGATTCCAGCCGGTAGGGCTGCAGTTCCCGCTGCAGGAACTGCCAGGCGAAGGTGTCGTCGGGTGGCTGGAAGGCCAGCGCCCGGGCGCAGACCTCGGCCCAGCCCGGGGCGGGCCTGGCACAGCCGGCCCGCAGCGCGGGCCACAGCGCGGCGGGCTGGTCGTCGGCCAGGCCGGGCAGGCTGGACCAGTCCACCGGCACCCAGCGTGCGCGCGGGCGCAGCAGGGGCAGGGCGCTGGCCGGCGGTGTTGGCGCGTCCATGCCGGCGGCGGGGGGCGGTGGCGCGTCGGGCGTCTCGGGCGCTTGCGGCGGTGGCAGGGGCGGCTGCAGGGCACAGCCCGCGGCCAGCAGCAGGGCCAGGGTGGCGGCAGCCCGGGATAATCGGCCCATGTGGCTGATTCTTCTCGAGGCGCTGGGCGCCGGTCTGATCCTGGTGCTGATCGTCTGGTGGACCATGTTCTCGGGCCGCCGCGGCGGCGAGCGGCGCGCTGACGCACCACCGCCGGACGAGCCGCCACGCTGAACGCCGCGGCTCACCGCAGCAGCCCGCTGCCGGCCAGCTGCAGCCGTGCCCGCTCGGCGCTGCCACGCGGCACCCGCCCGGTCAGCGCCAGCGCGGCACCGCTGGCGGCCATGCCGGCGAACAGGGCACGCAGGGCCTGGCCATCCACCGCGTCCATGCGCGCCAGCCAGTCGGCGCGCTGGCGCAGGCGGCCCAGCAGCAGGGCGTCGAGCGCGGCTTCCTCCAGCCGGCGGCCGGTCTTCTCCAGCCCGTGCAGGCGGCGCACGCGGATCTGGTTCTTGGCGCGCTCCAGATCCACCGGCGCCACCCGCTCGGCCTGGGCCGTGATCAGCCCGGCCAGCGCGGCCAGGCATTCGTCGAGCTGGGCCGGGCTGGTGCTGGCCTCGATGATGAACTGGCCGGCGCTGTCGATCAGGTCGGCCGAGCAGGCGGCGTAGTACACCAGGCCACGCTGCTCACGCAGCTGGTCCATCAGCGGTGAGCTCATGCCCTCGCCCAGCAGGGCGGCGGCCACCGCGGCCGTGGGGTCGTCGGCCTGCATGGCCGGCACCGGGAAGCCCAGCACCAGGTGGGTCTGGCTGCTGCCCGCCATGGCGCGCTGCTTGATGCCGCCCAGCCAGGGCGGCGCCTCCAGCCGGTTGGGGCTGCCGGCCGGCATGCCGCCGAAGGCATCCTCGGCATCACGCAGGATGGACAGCGCATCCACCGGCCCGGCCACCGCCACCACCAGGTTGGTGCCGCTGTAGTGCCGGGCCACATGGTCCACCAGGTCGGCGCGGCTGAAGCGCTCGATGTTGGCGCGTGTACCGATCACCGGCTGTGCCAGCGCATGCGTGCCCCAGGCCGCGCGGTCGAACAGCTTGAAGGCGGTGGACATGGGGTCGTCCTCGTCTTCGGTGAACTCGTGCAGCAGCACCGAGCGCTCGCGTTCGAACTCGCCATCGGGGAAGGTGGCGTGGCGCACGATGTCGGCCAGCATGCGCAGCAGGCGCGGGGCGTGCGCCGCCAGGCCGCGCATGTGGAAGGCGGTGTGGTCCTTGTCGGTGTGGGCATTGACCTCGGCGCCCAGGCGTTCGGCGTCCAGGTTGATCTGGCGCGCGTCACGTGTGGCCGTGCCCTTGAAGGCCATGTGCTCGATGACATGGCCGATGCCGTTGCGGCTGCGCCGCTCATGCCCGCTGCCGCAGCGGATGAAGACGCTCACACTGCAGGTTTGCAGCTGGGGCAGGTGGATGGTCACCACCTGCACGCCATTGGCCAGCACCTGCAGCTGGCTCTGGTCGGCGCGCATCAGCGCTGGTCCGGCAGCACGAAGCTGCGCGGCGACGACCACAGCCGCTGCCGCACCGCCGCATACAGCCGCTTGCGGTCGGCCAGGGTGATGCCACGCGAGCGCAGCGCCACCTTCAGCGCCAGCCAGAAGCTGACACCCAGGTTGAGCGCACCGGTGGCCACCAGGCCGGCCACGCACCACCAGAAGGCCGGCTCGGCCAGGATGGGCCAGCCCAGGGTGCTGGCGGCGGCGGCCAGCTGGCCGGTGCCCAGGGTGACGTGGCGCACATCGAGCGGGATGCCCAGGAAGGCCAGCAGCGCCGGCACCACGCCCAGCAGCAGGCCCAGCGAGACATTGGCCGCCACGCCGGAGATGTTGCCGCGCCACCAGATCGACCAGCGCTGCGCCCGGTTGGCGCCCAGCCGCGCCACGATGCCCGGGTGGTGGGCCAGGGCGCTGTCGAGCCGGTGGTAGACGAACCAGTTCTCCACCCAGCCGGCGATCAGGCTGCTGGCGAACAGCAGCACGCCGGTGAAGGCGGCAAACAGCGCCGTGGGCCCCAGCAGGGTGAGTGAATGCAGCACGTAGTGCGCGTTCTTCTCGCTGATCACGGGCGCGCCCAGCAGCTGCCAGGCGGCCCACTGCACCAGCAGCACCACCGGGATCACCGCGGCGATGTTGCCGGTGATGCCGGCGATCTGCGAGCGCACCAGGTGGGTCACCTCGTCGACGAAGCCGGCGATGGCCTGGGCGTCGCGCTCGGCCGTGCGCTGGTCGTCGGCCGCCCCCACCTGCAGCGCCCCCAGCTTCTCGGCCATGGCCGGCGCCGTCATGGCCGGCTGCTTGGTGGCCACCGTCCAGTGCAGCAGGTGGATGATCAGGAAGCTGATGGCGTAGTTCAGCCCGGCGCCGAAGCCGGCCCAGAACGGCGCCAGGCCCAGCGCCATGATGGCGAACTTGGCGAAGGTCGTGCCGCCGATGATGGCGCCGCCGCCCGCGGCCTTGGCCAGCATGGCCCTGTACTCGGCGCGGGTGCGGGTGATGTAGTGCTCGCCGGTCTCGGCATGGCGCTCGGCCACCTTGCGCGCCATCAGCGAATACTGCCGGCCCAGCAGCGCCCGCAGGCTGCGGCGCTGGCCCGACAGCCGCGCCAGGTCCACCAGCAGCTGCTGCAGCTCGCGCTGGGGGGTGTCGGACAGCGCCAGGTCCAGCAGCGCCTCCAGCCGCTCGCAGCGCGCCAGCAGCTGTTCCACCTCGAACACGATGTTGACCGAGACGCCATGCGCCTCCAGGTGCTCGGGCACGCTGGCGGCGGCGGCGCGGCAGCGCTGCAGCAGGGCGCGCAGGTAGGTGGCATGCCGGGCGGTGGCCGCGGCGTCGCCCGCCACCAGGGCCTCGGCCAGGGATTCGCTGGCCCGCACCAGCTGCTCGAAGGGCCGGTCGGCCAGCAGCTCGGGGCCCATGCGCTGGCGCAGGGCGGGGGCGAAGGCCGCGGCGCGGATGGCGCTGATCAGCCAGGTCATGGCCTGCAGCAGCGGGGCGCGCCAGTCGTGCAGGCTGCCGGGCGCGGGTGGGGTGGCCGCCGGCACGCCCTTGTCCCGTGCAGCCGACAGCAGCGTTGCCAGGCGCGCCAGCGTGGGGGCGTCGATGGCGGCCAGCCAGCTGCCGTCGGCATCGTCCTTGAACAGCAGCTGGAACAGCGCGGCGCCGTCGTCGGTGTCGGGCGTGCCGGGCAGCAGGCGCAGCGCCAGGCGCTCGCCCACCTCCCCCCACAGGTCGCGCCGGGCGGTGAAGCCGAAATCGGCCAGCAGGGCGGCCAGATCGGTCTCGTGCCAGAAGCGGCCCAGCAGGGCCACGATGCGCGCCCGCGGCTCGGGGTTGCGCTCCAGCATGTTCAGCAGGTGCTTCAGGCGCAGCACCGGCTTGGGGGTGTTGCCGGCCTCGGCCTCGGCCTGGCCGTGGCGCAGCCATTCGATCAGTCGCACCAGCCACAGGTGGCGCTCGGGGCGGCTGGCCCGGGGGTCTGCCGCGTTCAGCAGGGCCGTCAGGTCCCAGGTGCTGGGCTTGCCACCCCAGGCCGGCTTGCCGGCGGCCTGCCCCGCCATCAGTGCAGCGCGGCCGTGTCGGCCAGGGCGAATTCGGGCACGGCGGATTCGAACCAGTGTGCGTCTTCGGTGATGCAGAAGAAGCTGCCCTGCATTGAGCCCTGCGGCGTGTGGATCTGCGCCCAGCTGGTGTATTCGAACTGTTCCCCCGGCTTCAGCAGCGGCTGGTGGCCGATCACGCCCAGGCCGCGCACCTCCTGCACGCCGCCACGGTGGTCGGTGATCAGCCAGTGACGTGCCACCAGCTGGGCCGCCACGTCGCCGGTGTTGCGGATGGTGACGGTGTAGGCAAAGCCGTAGAGCTGCTGCGCGGCATCGGTCTGCTCGGGCAACGGCCGCACGGCCACGGTGGAGGTGAAACGGGGTTGGGCCATGCCGGCATTGTCGCAAGCAAATCCGGCTTTGCCATGGGGCCGGCGCCTCCGCGCACGGCCGCCGGCCCCGGCCGGCGGCGGGGCGGCAGGAAGCAAGTGAAAATCCAGCCCACTCCACGCGCCCTGCCCCCCATGCCACGCCAATTCCGCATCGCCCCCAGCCTGCTCTCCGCCGACTTCGCCCAGCTCGGCACCGAGGTGAAGAACGTCATCGCCGCCGGCGCCGACTGGATCCACTTCGACGTGATGGACAACCACTACGTGCCCAACCTGAGCTTCGGGCCCATGGTCTGCCAGGCGCTGCGCCCGCATGCGGTGAAGCCCGATGGCACGCGTGTGCCCATCGACGTGCACCTGATGGTGCAGCCGGTGGACGCGCTGGCCCAGGCCTTTGCCCAGGCCGGCGCCGACCTGATCAGCTTCCACCCCGACGCCAGCACCCATGTGGACCGCACGCTGCAGCTGATCAAGGCCGCGGGCTGCCAGGCCGGCCTGGTGTTCAACCCCGCCACGCCCATCGACGTGCTGGACTGGGTGATCGATAAGGTCGACCTGGTGCTGGTGATGAGCGTGAACCCCGGCTTCGGCGGCCAGAGCTTCATCCCGGCGGCGCTGCGCAAGGTGGAGAAGCTGCGCCAGCGCATCGACGCCCACCAGCGCGAGACCGGCCGCGACATCCGCCTGGAGGTGGACGGTGGCATCAAGACCGACAACATCCGCGCCGTGGCCGATGCCGGTGCCGACACCTTCGTGGCCGGCAGCGCCATCTTCGGCCAGCCCGACTACCGGGCGGT
>JAZKFQ010000014.1:0-84861 GCA_040386375.1 Pseudomonadota bacterium | reverse complement strand
ATGCCGCGGGCACGCAGCCCGCGTCCGAGCCCCATTTTTCAACGGAATAAGCCCGAACCAGTCATGGAACCTAAGCCGCCCACGTCCATGGCAACTCAACGCCCCGGTGCCACCATCGCGAACATCGCGCCCTGCGGGTCCATGCACTGCACGATCCAGCTGCCGCCCGGCACTTCCATCGGCCCGTTGAGCACTTGGCCACCGGCGGCCGTGGCACGGGCGGCCGCGGCGTCGATGGCCTCGACGTTGAAGTAGTACAGCCAGGCCGCCACCGGCATCTGCGACGGGCGCTTCATCATGCCGCCGATGGCCGCCCCGCCTACGGCAAACAGCTGGTAGGTGCCCATCTCGCCCATGTCGATGGCCGTGTCCTTGGTCCAGCCGAACAGCGTGCTGTAGAACACCCAGGCGCTGTCCAGGTCGTTGCAGTAGAGCTCGTGCCAGCCCACCGTGCCCGGCGTGCCGCCATTGGGGGCCCAGGGCGCTGCACCGGCGCGGTCCTTGTAGAGGCAGAACATCGCGCCATGCGGGTCGGCCACCACGGCGAAGCGGCCCACGCCGGGGATGTCTTCGGCCGGGCGGCACAGCGTGCCACCGGCCTGCTTCAGCCGTTGCGCGCAGGCGTCCACGTCGTCCACCTCCACATAGCCGGTCCAGGCCGGGGGCGCGCCGGCCTGGCGCGCCTCGTCGGGCAGGGCCATCAGGCCGGCCACCTGCGTGGCACCGGCCGACAGCAGGGTGTAGGACATGCCAGGCATGCCGGCGTCGGCCGTCTGCCAGCCGATCACCGTGCTGTAGAAGCGGGTGGCGGCCGGGGCGTCAGTGGTCATCAGCTCGTACCAGACGAAGGGGCTGGGCATGGTGGGCTCCGGTGGATGGGTGGCCGGGCACGATAAGCCGCCCGCCCGGCCCTTGGCAAGACCCGGACCGGCAGGCGCATCGGGCTGTCGATGCGCCGTGTTGCGCAGGCGACGCCAAACGCCGGAGGCCGCGTCCTAGACTGGTTTGCACCGGCCACGACCAGTGGCCACCACAACCAATCCTGGAGACCCGACCCGATGCAGTTCATCCCCCGCGCCCCGCTCAGCCCCTTGTTCCCGTTCAGCCGCCGCGCCCTGGTGCTGGCCCTGGCCGCCAGTGCCGCCACGGGCAGCTTTGCCGCCAGCAAGACCGAGATCAAGCTCGGCAACACCGTGCCCTACAGCGGCCCGGCCTCGTTCTACGGCGTGGTGGGCCAGGCCACGGCCGCCTACTTCGCCAAGGTCAACGACGAGGGTGGCATCAACGGCCGCAAGGTGACGGTGCTGACGGTGGACGACGCCCTGGCCCCACCCAAGACGGTGGAACAGGTGCGCAAGCTGGTGGAGCAGGACGAGGTGGATGCCATCGTCAACCAGGTGGGCACGGCCACGGCCTCGTCGGTGCGCCAGTACCTGAACCAGAAGGGCGTGCCCCAGCTGTTCGTGCAGTCGGGCTCCAACAACTTCCAGCAGCCCAAGGCCTTTCGCTACAGCACCTCGGCGCTGATGAGCTACGAGTTCGAGGCCAAGGTCTATGGCCAGCTGATCGCCAAGGACAAGCCGGCGGCCAAGGTGGCCATCCTCTACCAGAACGACGACTACGGCAAAGACTACCTGCGTGGCCTGAAGGCCGGCCTGGGTGGCAAGGCGCTGACGGCCGAGATCACCTACGAGCAGAGCGACCCGACGCTGGATTCCCAGGTGCTGGCGCTGAAGAGCGCCGGGGCCGAGGTGGTGGTGCTGGCGGCCTATTCCAAGCAGGTCAGCCAGTCGCTGCGCAAGATGACCGAGCTGGGCTGGAAGCCGCAGGTGTGGATCAGCCATGTCTCGGCCCAGGTGCACCCCACGCTGTCGCTGGTGGGGCTGGAGAACACCGTGGGCGTGATGACGGCCGCGGTGGTGAAGGACCCGTCCGATCCCTCCTGGCACAACGACGCCGACTACAAGACCTGGCTGGCCTGGATGAAGAAGTACCAGCCCAAGGGCGATGTGGAGAACTCGGCCAATGCCTCGGTGTATGCCACCAGCGCCGCCATCGCCCAGGTGCTGAAGGCGGCCGGCGACGACCTGAGCCGCGAGAACATCCTCAAGCAGATGACCCAGCTGAAGGACTTTGCCGCGCCCATGCTGCTGCCGGGCATCACCATGAGCATGTCGGCCGACAACTACAACCTGTTCCGCAAGATCCAGGTCATGCGCTTCGACGGCAAGCGCTGGGTGCCCCAGGGCAAGCCGGTGGGTGAATGATGCGGCAGGCCCGGCTCAGCTGGCCGGGCAGTCCGTGGCACGCGCGGCGTTGCCATTGCTGCAGGCCTGGTGCTCGGTGGTGGCCAGGTTGCTAAGCGTGGGGCAGTTGCCGGTGCTGGTGATCACGTAGTTCTGGCTGTCCAGCGACTCGGCCACCTGGGCATAGGGCTGCACATTGCGCTGGTTGGCGTTGATGCCGTTGGCCACCGGGTACTGGAAGCGGCAGACCCGCAGGTTGCTGCCGCTGTTCAGCGCCGGGCTGGCCAGCTTCACGCTGCCCGACCAGGCCGCACCATTGGCCGGCATGCTCACCACGCACAGGTAGTACTTGTAGCCGGCGATCGCCTGCCCGCTGGTCTGGTCGGTGGCGTTCGACACCGAGCAGGTGGCCCCGCTCAGGCCGCTCAGGCCGGTGGTGTTGATCGCCAGGCCGCTGGGGAAGCTGGCCAGGCTGTGCAGCGAGATGTAGCCCGCCAGGATGTAGGCCGTGGCGTCCGAGCAGTCGCGCAGGTCGTCCAGGGTGATGGCATCCACGCCCGCGGCCAGGGCGCACTGCTTGACCACATAGCCGCTCTCGTTGGAGAACACCACCGCGAAGTTGGTGTTGGGCAGGCGGAACGCGCTCTCGCCGTTGCCCAGGTCGGAGGCCGGCACGGGGATGTTCAGGTTGCGGTTCTTGGGCCGCTTCAGCGTGGTGTTGGCCGGCAGCGGAAAGCCCAGCACGCCCACGTCCACCGGGTCGGTGCGCGAGATCACGGTGGACATGCTGATGGTCTGGGCCTCATTGCTGCGGTCGGTCCAGTTCACGTCCACCCGCAGCGTGCGCATGGTGTCGGCCGGCGTGCCGGTCAGCGTCCAGCGGCGGGTGAAGTCGCCATTCGTGCTGACCGTGTCCTGGCCGCTGGCCAGGCCGTTCCACGAGACCGCACCGGCGCCCGCTGCGATCTGGGTGTAGGCGCGCATCGCCTCCACCTGGTCCACCACCAGGCGGGTGGCCTCGCTGCGCTGGCGCGCCACGTCTTCCGAGCGCGACAGCTTCATGAAGGTGGCGGCCATGGCCAGCAGGCCCACGGCCACCAGCAGCATGGTGATGACGGCCTCCACCAGCGCGAAGCCGCGCCGTGCAGGGGCCAGCGGAACTGGATGGGCAGGATGGGTGGTCATGGCAGCACGTCGTTGCCGGCGCGGAAGTCGCGCCAACTGCCTGGCACACGCACCATCAGCGCGGTCAGGCGGCGCGCGTTGAGCAGGGCTTCGGCGTCGTAGGTCAGGGTGCCGTTGCCGTTGTTCTTGTAGCCGCGGCACGACACCTGGGCGCCGTAGATCTCGGCGCTGCCGGTGCCCAGGTCGTTGGTCTGGGCATCGTTGGAGAAGATCAGGCCGTAGAACACGTTGCCGCCGTTCAGATCGATGGCGTGGGGCGTCACCAGGGTGATGGGGTCGCTGCGGCTGCCGTAGGTGTTGTTGCCGCTCAGGTGCAGGTCGCTGGCCAGGTAGAACGAGCGCCAGCCGTCGTTGTAGGCGCCGGTCAGCGCCGCATGGCAGGAGGCCGCGCTGGTGCACGACAAGGTCTTGGTCGACGGCAGGTCGCGGTACTGCTCGATGGTGGAGCCGAAGTAGGCGCCGAACATGGCGGACTGGCTGCAGGTGTTGGTGTCGGCGCTCACCAGCGCCGCCAGCGAGGCGTCGTTGCCCACCATGGCGTTGTTCACCGGCTGGCCCTGCAGCGTGGTGGCGCTCACGCCGTTGCCCGCGGCGATGCCGGCGCCGGCATTGACCAGGATGCCGTTGGTGGGCACGTCGCGGTTGACGATGTTGTAGGAGCCGCCCAGGTCGCAGGTGGTGCCGCAGGTCAGCGGGGCCGAGGGCATGGCCCGCAGCACGGCGCGCATCTTCAGCGTCACCGACAGGCGGGCGTTGCCGTCGCCGGCGGTGAAGTTGGTGGAGTCGCAGCTGGCCGCCTGGGCATTGCAGGCATAGACGGTGAGCTTGACCGCCTCGGCGTCACCCGCCACGGCCTCGAAGGCCACGGTGAAGCTGGGCAGGGTGGCGGTGCCCAGGTCGGCCACCAGGCGGCCATTGGCCGGCGGCGTGGGGCAGTTGCAGGCCAGGCCGTTCGGCGACACCTTGCAGCCCGGAAAGGCGGTGGTGGCCGGCACCACGTCGCTGGTGGGGTTGAGCGCGGCGTTGTAGCGCGTCAGCACATAGCGCTTGCGGAACGACTGGTTGGTGGTGGTCAGCAGGTTGCAGCTGGCGCCGATGTCGAAGGGCGCGTTGAGCATGCCGGTGGCCCATTCGATGCCGGCCTCGGCCACCTCGTGCGCCTGGCTGGCCTGCATCTGGTTGGCCACGGTGCGCTGCTCGAACAGCACGCTGCGGTTCAGGTACAGCACGGCGATGGTCGACAGCAGCATCAGCATCAGCGTGATGGCCATCGCGGCGCTGCCGCGTGCGGGGCGTGGGGAGTGGGCCATGGTCATGCCGGGCAGCGGCCCGCCAGCTGGTCGTTGCGCAGGCGCACCGTGGTGCGCAGCTCGCGCACCATGGCGTTGTCGGTGGTCGAGGTGGCGGTCAGCGTCACCGCATAGCTGCGCACCGTGCTGGTGGGGCAGTTGGGCACGCCGGCATTGCAGGGCCGCGGGCACAGGTGGCCCAGGGCCAGCACCGTCTCGCTGGGGGTGATCACCAGGCCGTCGTCGGCCAGGGTCATCACCTTGGTGTCGGTCACCTCGCGCCAGCCATCGGCGTCGCCGCGCATCTGCAGTGCGCCGTCGCGGATGCGGAAGCCGAACTGCTCGTTGGCGTCCAGCGTGCCGTTCTCCTGCGCGTCGCGCGAGAACTGGTAGCTGAAGCCGGCATTGCTGGAACCGGCGGCACCGGCATAGGGGTTCTGCGCGGTGGCGCTGGTGGCGCCGATGGCCTGGGTGCCGGTGATGGCCGCACCCCAGTAGCCGGCACGCCGCAGGTCGCGCGTGATCAGGTCGGCGGCCACGCGCAGGTCCTGGTTGAAGCGCACGTCGGCCAGCAGCCGGCGTGACTTGTCCAGGTTGCCGGCCGACATCGACAGCGCGCCCGAGACCACGAACAGCCCCACCACCACGCCCACCATCAGCTCGACGATGGACAGGCCGCGCTGCGGCCGTGAACGCTGCTGGATCAGCATCGCCCGTACCCCGCAAAGTCGCCGTTGGGGCTGCACAGCTGCACCCGGCCCATGGCATTGGTGCTGGCGCGCAGGCGAGGCGTGAGCAGCACGCTGGACGCATCCAGCTGGGCCACGCTGGCCGTGCCGCGCAGCGGGTCGAAGGCCACGTTGACATTGCCGGTGAGCACCGTGCCCAGCGGCAGGATCACCACCTTCAGGATCAGCTCGCCGCTGTTGATGGTGTAGAAGCCGCCGTCCTCGGACGTGGCCAGGGTCACGCCGGCCTGGCGGCGGATGGCCGCGCTGCGTGCGTACTGCAGGTCCACGCTCAGCTCGTTGACCATGCCCTCCAGCCGCAGCCGGGCGATGGCGCTGAGGAACGAGGGCGCAGCCACGCCCAGCAGGATGATGGTGACCAGCACCGTCACCAGCATCTCGATCAGGGTGAAGCCGCGGCCGGGGGCCTGCGGCCGCTGTGACGTTGGCGGCATGGGTGGCACGGGCAGCATCAGCGGCTCCAGCAGCCCGCCGGCGTGTAGGCCGGCACACCATTGGCCACGGTCACCGTCAGGGTGGCGCAGCCCGAGTCGTGTTCCTGGCCCTTGCCGGTGACGGCTGTGGCGGTGAGGGTGTAGCCGGCACCGGTGGCGGCCGTCAGGGCCAGCCGGTAGTAGCCGCCCATGGACGTGCTGGGCTGGTTCAGGGCCGTCAGGCTGTCGCTGTAGACCGGATTGAGGCCACGCCAGCGCTCCTGTGCATGCTGCACGCCCACCACCACGTCCGACGCATCGCTGCGCCGGCCGCGGCGCATGCTGTCGTTGTAGCTGGGCAGCGCCAGCGCCAGCAGCAGCGCGGCAATGGCCAGCACGATCATCAGCTCGATCAGTGTGAAACCGCCTGCCAATGTCTGTTTCGGGGCCATGGCTGGATATCGGCCGCACTGCAGCCGGCTTGAGGCCGCAGCCGCCCGATTTGTGTATCGTTTTGTGAACGGCGCGGGCCGCAAACCCGGTCGAGAATGCCGTCAACCACCATCGAGGAGACCCCATGGACCACCCCCACGTCATCCAGGCCTGGCATGCGCTGGTGCAACAGCGCGACATGGCCGCACTCGCCACCCTGCTGGCCGACGACGTGGTCTTCCACTCGCCGGTGGTGCACACCCCGCAGCGTGGCAAGGCCATCACCACCCAGTACCTGCAGGGCGCGCTGCAGGTGCTGAACAACGCCAGCTTCCGCTATGAGCGCGAGATCGTGGGCAGCCATGACGCGGTGCTGGAGTTCAGCACCGAGATCGACGGCATCCTGATCAACGGCGTCGACCTGATCCGCTGGAACGACGCCGGCCAGATCACCGATTTCAAGGTGATGGTGCGGCCGCTGAAGGCCATCAACCTGCTGCACCAGAAGATGGGCGCGATGCTGGACCGGCTCAAGCAGGGCCAGGCCCAGCAGCAGCAGCAGTAGCAGCAGCAGCAGCGGTTGTTCGCGCCCGCGCGTCGCGCCGCCGCCATCGGCTAAGCTCGCCGGCCCTGTTGACCGGTCTGGCCCGGCGTGGTGCCCCTGCCCGGTGCCAGCCGGCCCGGCCCACGCGCTGCATGCCACCTGCCCGCCTCGTCCACCTGGCCGTCCGCTGCGCCCTGCTGCTGGCCGCCGCCCAGCCGCTGCAGCCAGCGCTGGCGCAGGCTGCAGCGGGCCCGGTCGACGACCGCGGCTGTGCCGTGTCGTGGCAGGTGCGGCCGGTGCTGGTGGGCACCGACACCACACCGCCGCACCTGCACCTGACGCTGCGCTTCCAGGCCGGGCGCCGCAGCCAGACGGCCCTGCACCTGCCCGGCGGCTGGGCAGGCCTCACCGAGCTGCCCGAGGCCGACGGCCCGCGCCTGCGCGCCCTGCCCGGCGAGCCGGCCTGGCGCAGCCTGGTGCATGCCCCGGGCGAGATGGTGCAGCTGCAGTGGCGGCTGCAGCCCCCGGCCGATGCCAGCCAGGGCGGCCATGCCCAGCTCACGCCCGACTGGTTCGCGTTCAGCGGCCAGGGTGTGCTGCCCATGCCCGAGGGCGCCGACGACGCCGGCGCCGGCCCCGCCTGCGTGGTCTTGTCCGGCCTGCCCGCCGGCAGCCGCTGGGCCAGCAGCCATGGCACGGCCGACGGCCCGGGCGCGCGCTTCGTGCTGCCCCAGGCCGGCGTGCCGCTGGCGCAGCGGGTGCAGCAGGCCTTGTATGCCGGCGGCGCGCTGCAGCTGCAGGCGGCGCCCGGCGTGGTGGCGGCGCTGCCGCAAGCGGCGCCCTGGCCGGTCAGCGCGGCGGCGGTGGCCAGCGCCGGTGCACGTGCCCTGGCCGCCCAGCAGCGCCAGTGGCCGCAGCCGGCCGGGCGTGAGGCCGACAGCCCCAGCCCGCCCTGGCTGCTGCTGGTGCTGCCGGCACCGGCCGCGGCGCCGCTGGCCAGTGCCTGGCACCAGGCCCTGGCGCTGCAGCTGCCACCCGGCTGGGCCGGTGGCGAGCCGGCGCTGGAACGCCAGCTCACGCCGGCCCTGGCGCGCGCCTGGATGGCCGACCGCTTCGGCCCGCTGGCCCATGCCGGCCGCGGTGATGCGCCGCTGCGCGCCTGGTTCAGCGCCGGCTGGGCCGATTTCCTGGCCCACCGCAGCCTGCTGCGCGACGGCCTGTGGACGGCCGAGGACTACGCCGCCGCGCTCAATGCCCGCATCGCCGCAGATGTGGCCGAACCGGCCCGCAACCTGCCCAATGCCGAGCTGGCCGCACAGGGCGCGCTGGCGCCCCGGCTGGCCCTGCTGCAGGCCCGGCGTGGTGAATGGCTGGCCCTGCACTGGCACCAGGCGCTGCGGCGCGCCGGCCATCCGGGGCTGGATGCGGTGCTGCGCCAGCAGCTGGTGCCGGCCGCCCAGGCCCGGCGTGAAGGCCCGATCAGCGCCCCGCTGGCCACCCACCGCGTGGTGGCCACGCTGCGCGGCGTGCTGCACGACCAGGTGCTGCGGGAGTTGCAGCAGCACATCGACCAGGGCCTGCCCCTGGCCTTCGGGCCCGACAGCCTGGGCCCCTGCTTTGCGCCCGCCCCAGGCGCCGGGCACGATGCCGCCCCCGCCTACCGGGCCGTGCCCGGCGCGCTGCAGCAGGCCGATTGCCAGGGCTGGCTGGGCCTGGGGCCGCTGGCCGAGACGGCCGCCCTGCCCCGGGCCCAGGCCCGGGCCGATCCCGCGGCACGCGCCGGCAGCCGGCAGGCAGCACGCAAGGGCGGTGGCAAGGCCACCGCCAAGGCCGGCGCCCGGCGTGCTGCCACGGCCACCGGCAAGGCCGCCACCGGCAAGTCCACCAAGCCCACCAAGCCCAAGGCCCCCAGCCGATCCAAGGCCGGCAAGCCGGCGCGCTGACCCGCGGAGACCACCCATGACCACCCCGTCCGCCCTGCTGCTGATCGACCTGCAGCACGCCCTGTTCGATGCCACGCCGCGCCCGCACGAGGCGGCCGCCGTGCTCGACCGCGTCAATGCGCTGGCAGAACGGGCGCGCAGCGCCGGCGTGCCGGTGCTCTGGATGCAGCATGAAACCCAGCCCGGCCACCGGCTGGCCCATGGCAGCCCCGGCTGGGCGCTGGCCGACGGGCTGCACACGGCCGACGGCGATGTGTTCTTCCGCAAGACCACCCCCGACAGCTTTCTGCGCACCGGCCTGGCCGACTGGCTGGCGGCGCGTGGCATCGGCCACCTGGTGATCGCCGGTTATGCCAGCGAGTTCTGCATCGACACCAGCACCCGCCGCGCCGCCGGCCTGGGCCTGGCAGTCACCCTGGCCGCCGATGCCCACACCACCCACGACAAGCCGTATGCCAGCGGCGCCCTGATCCGCGCCCACCACAACGCCACCCTGGCCGATCTCACCAGCTTCGGCGTGCCCATCAACGCCCTGCCGGCGGCCGGCATCGGCTTCGCCCCGGCCACCGTGCCGGCAGCGCCCCATGCCGTGGCCGACACGGCCCGGCTGGCCACGCTGTACGGCCAGCCCAGCGAGGCGGCCCTGGTGAAGGAGACCGACCACCTGACCGATGCCTACCTGGCGCTGCTGCAGGCCTCGCCCTTCCTGGTGCTGGCCACCACCGGGCCCCAGGGCCTGGACGCCTCGCCACGCGGCGACCCGGCGCCGGCCCTGGTGGTGCAGGACAGGCGCACCCTGCTGCTGGCCGACCGGCGTGGCAATCACCGGCTGGACAGCCTGCGCAACATCGTCGCCGACCCACGGGTGGCCCTGTTGTGCCTGGTGCCCGGCACCAGCGAGACCCTGCGCATCCGCGGCCGCGCCCGGCTCAGCACCGACCCCGCCCTGCTGCAGCGTCTGGCCATGGACGGCCGGCCGCCCGCCACCGTGCTGGTGCTGCAGATCGAGCGTGTGTACTTCCAGTGCGCCCGGGCCCTGATGCGCTCGGGCCTGTGGCAGCCCGCCACCTGGCCGGCGCGCAGCAGCCTGCCCAGCGCCGGCAGCATGCTGAACCAGGCCACGCAGGGCCGCTTCGATGGCGCCGCCTACGACGCCGCCCTGCCCGCGCGCCAGCAGGCCAGCCTGTACTGATCTGCGGGGCGCCGACAATCGGCGCATGCCCCTCACCGCCCCGCCTGTGGACAGCCCGGTCTCCGAGACCCGGCAGTTCATCACCCGCCTGCAGCACTGCCTGGACGACGGCAGCTTCATCCGCCTGGGCCTGGGCCGCCCGCATGGCCAGGAGCCCACGCTGGAGAAGTTGCTGGCCCGCCGCGTGGTGCTGCGCGGCCAGGACCACCTGGCCCTGGTGTGGCGCCACCGCAGCAAGGACATCACCAAGAACCTGCCGCTGGCCGAGGCCGTGGCCCTGGTGGACAGCCTGCTGGGCGCGGACAGCGGCTTCCACCACGCCCACCTGCAGACCCGCAGCCACGACATCCAGCTGGCCTGGGGCAAGAAGGGCCGCTGGGGCCTGCGCATCGGCAAGCTGGCCGCGCCACCGGCACCCGCCGGCGCCGACGACAGCGCCGAGGCCGACGCCGATGACAGCGATGCCGACAGCGGCGCCTACCTGGGCCAGAACCGCCAGCGCCGCCATCCGCTGGGCCTGGACCTGCCCTTTCTCGCCGAGCTGGGCATCACCGACACCCAGCAGCGCCTGGTGCCGGCCATGGCGCGCAAGTGGCGGCAGATCAACAAGTTCGTCGAGGTGCTGGGCCATGCCATCGCGCAGTCGACCCTGGCCCAGCGTGACGCGGCCCAGCCGGTGCGGGTGCTGGACTTCGGCGCCGGCAAGGGCTACCTCACCTTCGCCGTGCACCAGCACCTGCGCGCCAGCGGCCGGGTGCCCGACGTGACCGGCGTGGAACTGCGCCCCGCGCTCACCGAGCTGTGCAATGCCGCCGTGGCGCGCCTGGGGCTGGCGGGCCTGCACTTCGACGCCGGTGATGTGCGCAGCCATGGCGCCCAGGCCACCGACATCATGATCGCCCTGCACGCCTGCGACACCGCCACCGACGTGGCCCTGCACCGCGGCATCACCGCCGGCGCGGCCATCATCCTGTGCTCCCCCTGCTGCCACCAGGAGCTGCGGCCCCAGCTGCGCAGCCCGGCGGTGCTGGCGCCGCTGCTGCGCCACGGCATCCACCAGGCCACGCAGGCCGAGATGCTGACCGATGCGCTGCGCGCCGGGCTGCTGGAACTGGCCGGCTACGACAGCCGGGTGTTCGAGTTCATCTCGCCCGAACAGACCAGCAAGAACCGCATGCTGCTGGCGGTGCGCCGGGCCACGCCCCTGCCGCCGGCACGCCAGCAGCAGCTGCGCGAGGAACTGGCCGCGCTGAAGGCCTTCTTCGGCGTGCAGACGCAGGCGCTGGAAACCCTGCTGGCCGGCGCGTCGGCCTGAAGCCGGCACCGGGTGTGCCACCCTGGCGGCGGCCCGGGCGGCAGGGCATCATGGCCCGGCAGCCACTGCAGATGCCCACCATGCCCGTTGCCACCGCCGCCACCCGCACCCCCCAGCACCAGGCCCTGATGCAGGCGGCCGCCCGCGCCGGCCTGGCCCTGGCCGGCCGCAGCCGCGACATCGAGGCCCAGCGCGCCCTGCCGCAGGACGTGGCCGACCTGCTGGCCGACGCCGGCCTCTACCGCATGCTCACGCCGCAGGCCCTGGGCGGGCATGAGGCGCCGCCGGCCAGCTTCTACCTGGTGGTCGAGCAGCTGGCGCGGGCCGATGCCGCCAGCGCCTGGTGCTGCTTCATCAGCTGCACCGCCGCCCTGCTGGCGGCCTATCTGCCAGCCGACGCGGCCAGCGCCTTGTTCCAGCGCCCGCAGCTCAAGCTGGCCGGCGTGTTTGCGCCACGCGGGCGCGCCGTGCCGGCCAGCCACCACGGGGTCGACGGGCTGCGCGTCAGCGGCCGCTGGGCCTGGGGCTCGGGCGCCCGCAATGCCGACCTGGTGACCGCCGGCTGCCTGCTGATCGGCCCCGACGGCCAGCCCACGCTGATGGCCGACGGTTCGCCACGCATCCTCAGCGTGGTGCTGGACCGCAGCCAGGTGCACCTGGCCGACAACTGGGACGCCTTCGGCCTGTGCGGCACCGGCAGCGGCGAGTTCGAGGCCCGAGAGGCCTTCGTGCCGCTGTCGCACAGCGCCTGCCTGCTGGACGGGCCGCGGCTGCAGACCCCGCTCTACCGCTTTCCGGTGTTCGGCCTGCTGGCGATGGCCATCGCCGCGGTGGCCACCGGCGTGGCGCGCGAGGCCCTGCAGCATTTCATCGACGAGGCCAGCCGCAGCGTGCCGCAGGCAGGCACCCGGCCGCTGGCCGCACGCGCCACGGTGCAGGACGCCGTGGCCCATGCCGAGGCCAGTCTGCAGGCGGCCCGCTGCTACCTGCTGGCCAGCGCGGACGCCGCCTGGCAGGCCGCCCAGCAGCCCGGCGAGCTGCCGCTGGCCTGCCGCCGCGACCTGCGCCTGGCCGCCAGCCACGCCACCCACACCGCGGCCGAGGTGGTGGCGCGGCTCTACACCCTGGCCGGCGGCGGCGCGGTGTTCGCGGCATCGCCGCTGCAGCGTGCGCTGCGCAATGTGCAGGTGGCCACCCAGCACATGATGGTGGGCGACGCCACCTTCGAGCTCAGCGGCCGCCTGCTGCTGGGCGTGCCCACGGCCACGCAGCAGCTGTAGCCACCCGGGTGGCCGGCTGGTTGATCGGCTGATTGGCCCGCTAACATCGTGCTGCAGGGGGCAGCCGTCGCCCCGCCAGGAGCGTCTGCAGTGCCGTTTGCCTTGCCCGCCAACAGCGTTGAAATCGGCCAGGGCCTGGCGCTGTCGCTGCTGGCCAGCGGCCTGGCCTATGCCGCCCTGCACCTGCTGTGGGCCCTGCGCCGCTGGCTGATGGCGCGTGCTGCGTCGTGGCTGCAGCGCTGGCAGCAGGCCCACCCCGGCCAGGGCCTGGCCAGCACCTATGCCCACCATGGCAACCGCCTGCTGCGCGGCGGCACCCAGCTGCTGAGCTGGCTGCTGGCCCTGCTGCTGCTGGACCTGTGGGCCACCTTCGTGCTGGGCCAGTTTGCCGCCACCCGGCCCTGGGCCGAGCGCTCCACCCAGTGGTTGCTGGGCCTGCTGCAGGGCGGCGCGCTGGCGGTGGGCGCAGCGATGCCGGGGCTGGTGACGGCGGTGCTGGTGGCGGTGATCGCACGCCAGCTCACCCGCGCCAACGCCGGTTTCATGCGGCGCGTGGAACTGGGCCACATCGCCGTCAGCTGGCTGGACCGCGACACCGCCGGGCCCACGCGCCGGGTGGTCAATGCGGTGGTCTGGCTGTTTGCGCTGGCCATCGCCTACCCCTTCCTGCCCGGCGCCGACAGCGAGGCCTTCAAGGGCGTGTCGGTGCTGGCGGGGCTGATGCTGTCGCTGGGCGCCAGCAGCGTGGTGGGCCAGGTCATCGCCGGGCTGAGCCTGATGTATTCACGCACGCTGCGCAGCGGCGAGTACGTGAAGATCGGCGACACCGAGGGCACGGTGACGGCGGTGGGCATGTTCGCCACCAAGATCCACACCGGCCTGGGCGAGGAAGTGAGCCTGCCCAATGCGGTGGTGTTCAGCCAGCCGGTGCGCAACTTCTCGCGCCTGGTGGCCGACGGCCAGTTCGTGCTGCACACCGCGGTGACCATCGGCTACGCCACGCCCTGGCGCCAGGTGCATGCCATGCTGCTGGAAGCGGCACGCCGCGCGCCCGGCGTGGCCGACGACCCGGCGCCCTATGTGGTGCAGACCGCGCTGTCGGATTTCTACGTGGAGTACCGGCTGTGCGCCCAGAGCAGCCGCAGCGCCCCGCAGCGCCGCGCCGAGGCCATGGGCCAGTTGCACGGCCACATCCAGGATGTGTTCAACGAGAACGGGGTGCAGATCATGAGCCCGCACTACATGGCCGACCCGGCGGTGGCCCAGGTGGTGCAGCCCGAGGGCTGGGCGCCGGGCCTGGTGCCGCCGGCGCCAGGCCTGCCACACGGCGGTGCGGACGGTGCAAACCCGCCGCCGGGGTCACCACGCCCAGGCCAAGACCACAGCCGCAGGCTGGTGGCCGACCCGCCGCACCAGCCTGGCCAGCGGAGCTTCGAATGACCACACCCACCTTCCGGATCGCCACGCCCGATGACGACCCGGCCTTGCAGCAGATGCTGGAGCTGTACCAGCATGACTTGTCCGACATCTGGCACCAGGACACGGACCACCAGGCCCGGTACGGCTACGACCTCGACCCCTACCGGCACGATGAACGGTTCCATGCGCATGTGGCGCTGGCCGGTCCGCAATATCTCGGCTTTGCGCTGGTTGCACCGGCCCGGGTCACACGCCAGGCCGGGTCATGGATGGAGCAGTTCTTCATCCTCAAGCGCCACCGCCGGACCGGCGTGGGCCTGGCGTTTGCCCACCATGTGCTGCGCAGCCATCCGGGCCCCTGGGAGGTCGGCCAGATGCCGGCGAACCTCCCGGCATCGGCCTTCTGGCGCCACGCCATCGGCAGCATCACCGCGGGCCACTTCGTCGAGGTTCAAGTCAGCACAGGTTGGTGGCAAGGGGTGGTCCAGCAATTCGACGTGCACCCTGCGGCCTGACCACCCGCACCAGCCGGGTCAGCACTGCGCCTCCACCGGCGCCACACCCACCACCCCGGCACTGCACAGTGCGTCGATCTCCGCATCGGCATACCCCAGCCCCTGCAGCACCGACCGGCTGTGGGCCCCCAGCCCCGGTGGCCCGCAGCGCAGCGGCAGGCGCTCGCCGTCCAGTGTGATCGGCAGCAGCGGCATGCGCGTGGCCACCGGCCGGCCGGCGCCGCTGGCATCGGCCGGCAGCGTCACCGCCGCCAGGCCGCCGGTGGCCAGCAGGTGGGGGTCGTCGAACAGGTCCTGCGGCCGGGTGATGGGCGCATAAGGCAGGCCGATGCGCTCGAAGCGCTGCATCAGTGCCGACGCGCTGAACGCGGCGAAGCGTTCACGCAGCAGCGGCAGCAGCCAATCGCGCGCCCGCACACGGTGGTTGTTGCTGGCCAGGCGGGCATCGGTGGCGAGCTCGGGCCAGCCGAACTCGGCGCACAGCAGGGCCCACTGCGTGTCGCTCACCGCGGCCAGGAACACCTGCTCCCCACCGGCCACGCTGAACACGTCGTACACGCCCCAGGCGCTGATGCGGCTGGGCATGGGCGCGGGGTTCTGGCCGGTCACCGCCGCCTGCAGCATGTGCTGGGCCACCAGCAGCACGTTGTTCTCGAACAGCGCGCTCTGCACCGCGCGCCCGCGGCCGGTGCCGCCCTCGGCCTTGTCGCGCTGGTGCAGGGCGGCCAGCACGCCGATGGCGCCGAACAGGCCGCCCATGATGTCGTTGACGCTGCTGCCCGCACGCAGCGGCCGGCCCTCGGGGCCGGTCATGTAGGCCAGGCCACCCATCATCTGCACCACCTCGTCCAGCGCCGTGCGGTGTTCATACGGCCCGGGCAGAAAGCCCTTGTGCGCCACCGTGACCAGGCTCGGGTTCAGCCGCTGCAGCACCGCCGCACCCAGGCCCAGCCGGTCCATGGTGCCGGCCTTGAAGTTCTCGCTGAACACGTCGGCGCCGGCCAGCAGCTTGAGCACGATCTCGCGGCCGCGCGGGTCGGCCAGGTCCAGCGCCAGGCTCTGCTTGTTGCGGTTGAACATGCCGAAGAAGCCGGCGCCGGAGCCCAGCAGGCGGCGCGTGCTGTCGCCGGCCAGCGGCTCGACCTTGACCACCTCGGCGCCCAGGTCGGCCAGCACCATGCCGCAGGTGGGGCCCATCACCATGTGGGTGAACTCCACCACGCGGATGCCACGCAGGGGCAAGCCCTGGTCCGGCGTCATGCCAGCGCCCCATCGGCCACCCGGCGCCAGGGCGCTGGGTCGGCCACCCGCCCATCGGCATAGACGAAGCCCGGCGGCAGCCCGGCTTCGGGCAGCATGCCGTGCAGCGGCTCGCCCGGCAGGCCCTGCTGCAGCACCGCCCGCGCGGCCACCAGGCGGTGCAGGTCCACCCCGGTGTGCAGGCCCATGCTCTCGAACAGGAACACCAGGTCCTCGGTGACCACATTGCCCGAGGCACCGGGCGCATACGGGCAACCGCCCAGGCCGGCCTGCGAGCTGTCGAAGCTGGTGACGCCCACGTCCAGGGCCGCCAGGCAGTTCGCCAGGCCCAGGCCGCGGGTGTTGTGCAGGTGGGCGGCGCCGGCCCGGTCGCCCACCGCGGCCTGCAGCCGCCGGAACAGCCGCCGCACCTGGGCCGGGTTGGCCATGCCGGTGGTGTCGGACAGGCCCACCTCGTCGGCCCCGGCGGCCAGCACCTGCACGGCCAGGTCGATCACCTCGTCCTCCGGCACCACGCCCTGCAGCGTGCAGCCGAAGGCGGTGGACAGGCCCACCTCCAGCTTCACCCGTGGCGCCCGTTCATCACGCAGCGCAGCGATGCGGCGCAGCTCGTCGACCATCTGCGCGCGTGTCTTGCGCACATTGGCCAGGGAATGCGCAGCGCTGGCCGACACCGGCACGGTGAGCTTGTGCACACCCGCGGCCAGCGCCGCCGATGCGCCCTGCAGGTTGGGCACCAGGGCCATCACCGTGAGGCCGGGCAAGGTGGTGGCGTGGGCCACCACCTCGGCCGTGCCGGCCATCTGCGGCAGGCGCGCAGCAGGCACGAAGGAGCCGACCTCGATCTCGCGCAGGCCGGCGGCATGCAGGGCCGTCACCCAGGCCAGCTTGTGCGCCAGCGGCATGCAGGCCGCCACGCTCTGCAGGCCGTCACGCGGGCCCACCTCGCTGATCAACACGGTGGCAGGCATGGTGGGCGGCTCCTGGGTGGCGGCGGAAGGGCCGCATTGTGCGGCCGCTGACCACGCGGCAGGCGCTCACACCGCCAGCGCGCGCAGCAAGGCCTCGCTGCTGGCATCGGCCGGGTAGAACAGCTCGATGCTCAGCTCGTCCAGCGTGATGTCGCGGGGTGTGCCGAAGGTGGTCAGCGTGGTGAACATGGCCAGCCTGCCCTGCGGCAGGCGCAACACGCAGGGCACCAGCAGCGGCGCCTCGGCCGGTGCGTCGGCCGGGGTGCCGGCCGCCCTGCCGGCCACCAGGGCCGCCACGTTGGGGTAGGCCAGCACCTCCTGCTCCAGCGCCGCCAGCGCCACATCGCCGCTGCTGGTGATGGCACGGCGCAGGGTGTGCAGCAGGTAGCCGGCCCAGTCGGCAAAGTTCTCGGTCAGCGCGGCCAGGCCCTGCGGGTGCAGGCTGGCGCGGAAGACGTTGAAGCTGGGCTGCGTCAGCGCATCGGGCAGCAAGGCTGCCAGCGCCAGCGCAGGGCTGTTGGCCAGCACCACGTTCCACTGCCGGTCCAGCACCAGGCCGGGGTTGGGCGCATGGGCACGCAGCAGGCGGTCCAGCGCGCTGCGCACCTGGTGCATGCCGGCATCGTCCAGCGTGCGGGCGGCATAGCGCGGGGCGTAGCCCGCGGCCAGCAGCAGGCGGTTGCGCTCGCGCAGCGGCACCTCCAGCGCGCCGGCCAGGGCTTCCAGCATGGCCGGGCTGGGCCGGGCGCGGCCGGTCTCGATGAAGCTCAGGTGCCGGGTCGACACCCCCACGTGCAGCGCCAGGTCCATCTGGCTGCGGCGGCGGCGGCTGCGCCAGTCGCGCAGGATCTCGCCCACGCCAGGCGGCTGGCCGGGTCGGGCGGTGGGGGCGGTGTGGGGCATGCGCACATCATGCCGCCAGCGCCGCTTCCAGCGTGGGCAGGGGCCCGAAGAAGCCGGTCACCTGCTGCAGCCGGCCCTGGGCATCCACCTGGGCGATGTCGATGCCCTCCAGCACCAGCGCACCTTCCGGGCCACGCAGCTGCCAGGCATAGCGCGCCATGCCGTGGTGGTGGTCGATGCCGCTGCAGCGCACAAAGCGGTGGCCGGGAAACTGCGCCAGCAGCTGGCCGGCCTGCTGCACGATGCCGGCATGGCCGGTGGCCGCCAGCGGTGGGTCGACCAGCTGGCCATCGTCGGCCCAGATGCGCTGCACCGCCGCGGCGCGGCGTGTGGCATCGGGGTCGGCATAGGCGGCGAGGTGGGCGTCGATCAGGTGGCTGAGGTCGGACATGGGAGGCTCCTGGGGTGGATGGGAGCCGCCATGCTCGGCCGTTGGCGGCCGCGCGGCGATTACCTGGCAGGTCATCGCTTCGGTGCGGCCTGGCGGCCAGACTGGCGGCAGCAACCACCCGAAAGGAAACCCACCATGTCCTCCCCCGACCTGCTGCCCCTGGCCGTGGCCCTGTTGATCGGCGTGCCCGCGCTGGGCTCGTGCATCGGCATCGGCCTGGCATCGATGAAGATGCTGGAAGCCAGCGCCCGCCAGCCCGAGCTGATGCCCGAGCTGCAGACCAAGTTCTTCCTGGCCGTGGGCGTGACCGACGGCGCGTTCATCATCGCCACCGGCATCGGCCTGTGGTTTGCCACCGCCAACCCCTTCCAGTGAACCCCGCTTGCGGCAGGCTGTTGACTGTGTGCGCATGGCAGTGGCAGCACCCTGCACCGGGTGTCTGCATGCCACGACCGCGGCCGCAAGGCCGAGGCTGTGGGGCCGTTCAGGACTTGGCACGCGAACACACGTCGGTGCGGTCCGCTTTGCGAGGGTTGGCCGCCGCGCCTCGCGTGCCAAGCCCTGCCCGGCCCCACAACCCCGACCTTGCCATCAACCAGCGGCGCACTGCCGGCAAGCGCCAGCCACCGTGCCTGCGCGGCAGGCAGGGGTTCTGTTCTCAGCAGGCCACACCTGCTGATGCAAGGCCGAGGTCGTGGGGTCGGGCAGGGGCTGGTGGGCGAGGCGCGGCGGTGCCCTCTTGCGGGCGGCGATCTGGGACGCGTGTTCGCACGCCAGTCCCTGAACGACCCCACGGCCTCGGCCTTGCCGCCACGGTGATGGAACGCGGTGCCCCGGCCCCCCACAGCAACACCCCCCGCGACAGGCGCGGGCGCTCTCACGACGTCCCGGCACCCCGCAGATCCCGCGCCGCGCAGCCGAAGCGGGCGCGGAAGGCGCGGCTGAAGTGCGCCGCGTCGTTGAAGCCCCAGGAGAAGGCGATGGCGCTGACGCTGCGCCCGCGCTGGCCAGGGTCGCACAGCTCGCGCCGGGCGGCGTCCAGGCGCTGGGCCCAGATCCATTCGGCGATGGAGCAGGCCTCGCCCTGCCAGGCGCGGTGCATGGTGCTGGGCGACAGCCCCAGCTGCGCAGCGATGCCGGCCACGCTGAGGTCGGGTTCACGCAGCCGGGCGCGGATGCAGGCCTTGATCTGCGCCCGGTGCCAGGCGGTGCGCTGGCTCACCGGCGCCTGGCGCGCCGCCGGCAGTGCCGACAGGCCGGCCACCAGGATCTGGGTGACGCTCTCGGCCACCGCATGGGCCGATTCGGGCGCCAGGGTGTGGATGTCGGCCGCCAGCGTGCGGATCATGCCGATCATCAGATGGCCGGCACCACGCGCGCCGCTGACGGTGCTGGCGGTGAGCTCGGGCGTGTGGCGCAGCGCCGTGCGCAGCGTGGGCCCGGGCAGGCGCAGCACGATCTGCTGGAAATCGCCGTCGAAGTGCAGGCTGTAGGGCCGGGTGCTGTCGTACAGCGCAAAGTCGCCCGGCGCCAGGCGGGCGGCGCGGCCATCCTGCTGCACCACGCCGGCACCGCGAGTCTGGATGCTGACCAGGAAAAAATCCTCGCTGGCGCGCTGGATCTGGGCGGCGGTGCGGCGCACCACCTGGGCCGAGGCCGTCACCCGCGTCAGCTGCAGGCTGGCCAGGGTGTCGCAGACGATCTCGCCATCGATGCTGCTGGCGCCTGCCGCGGCGGCGCAGTCCAGCTGCACATAGGTGTGGCAGACCAGGTCGGACCAGTAGGCCAGGCGCTGGCCCGGGGCGATGCTGGCGGTGCTGAGGGTCTGGCGCATGCGCTGCAGGGTAGCGGAGCACCGGCGCCGACACAACGGTGGCCGCCCGTGGCCGGCCCGTGCTGCGGCTGGCAGTCAAACCTGGCGCCACGGCCAGACAAGCCAGCCGCGGCGCCGCTGCCTAGCATCGGCCTGTCCCCTTCTTGCCCCCTTCTACCAGGAGCCCCCATGCCCGTCAGCCACCCCCAGTTCCGCGCCGCCGCCGTGCAGGCCGCGCCGGTGTTCCTCGATCTGGACGCCGGCATCGACAAGGCCATCGCCCTGATCGCCGAGGCCGCCGGCGCCGGTGCCCAGCTGATCGCCTTCCCCGAGACCTGGCTGCCGGGCTACCCCTGGTTCATCTGGCTGGATTCACCGGCCTGGGGCATGCAGTTCATCCAGCGCTACCACGACCATTCGCTGGTGGCCGGCTCGCCGCAGGCCCAGCGCCTGGCCGACGCGGCCAGGGAGCACCGCATCATGGTGGTGATGGGCCACAGCGAGAAGGCCGGCGGCAGCCTCTACATGGGCCAGTGGATCATCGGCGCCGACGGCGCCACCGTGGCCATGCGCCGCAAGCTCAAGCCCACGCATGTGGAGCGCACCATCTTCGGCGAGGGTGATGGCTCTGACCTGGCCGTGCACGACACACCGCTGGGCCGGGTGGGCGCGCTGTGCTGCTGGGAGCATCTGCAGCCACTCTCCAAGTACGCGATGTATGCGCAGAACGAGCAGGTGCACATCGCCGCCTGGCCCAGCTTCTCGCTCTACCGCGGCGGCGCCTATGCGCTGGGTGCCGAGGTCAACACCGCCGCCAGCCGCATTTACGCGGTGGAGGGCCAGTGCTTTGTGCTGGCGCCCTGCGCCACCGTCTCGCCCGGGATGGTGCAGCAGCTGTGCGGCGACGATCCGGTCAAGCGCCAGCTGCTGCTGGAAGGGGGTGGCTTCAGCGGCATCTATGCGCCCGACGGCCAGCTGATCTCCCAGCCGCTGCCCGAGGGCCAGGAGGGCCTGGTGTACGCCGACATCGACCTGGGCATGATCGCCCTGGCCAAGGCCGCGGCCGACCCGGCGGGCCACTATTCCCGGCCCGACGTCACCCGCCTGCTGCTGGACAAGACCCCGCGTGAGCGCGTGGTGCTGCGCAGCACCGACGGCGCCGAGGCCCTGTGATGGCCGGCTTCGCCTACACCGACGCAGCGCTGGCGCTGCAGCGCCGCTTCGACACCAGCGCCCTGGCCGCGGCCGAGCTGCAGGTGATCGTGCACGATGCACTCACCAGCGCCGACCGCGCCTTCATCGCCGCGCAGGAGATGTTCTGGCTCAGCACGGTGGACCCGCAGGGCTGCCCCACCGTCAGCTTCAAGGGCGGCGCGCCGGGCTTCGTGCAGATGCCCGACGACCGCAGCCTGCTGTTCCCCTGCTTCGATGGCAACGGCATGTACTACTCCATGGGCAACATCGCCGCCACGGCGCAGGTGGGCCTGCTGTTCATGAACTTCGAGACACCGGCGCGGCTGCGGGTGCAGGGCAGCGCCCAGCTGACCGACGACCCGGCCGTCGTCGGCCTGTGGCCGGGTGCGCAGTTCGCCGTGCGGGTGGCCATCACCGCGCTGATCACCAACTGCCCGCGCTACATCCCGCGGTTCCAGCGCCTGGCCGGTTCACGCTATGTGCCCGATGTGCAGACCGGCGCCGCGCCCATCCCGGGCTGGAAGCGCATCGATGCCATTCAGGGCGTGCTGCCGGCGCGTGACCAGGGCCTGGCCGACAGCGCCGGCGGGCTGATCGGCATGCGCGAGTGGGAGGCGATGGTGGCGCAGGGCGACCCACGCGCCTGAGCGGCACGGTTCAGCCCAGCGGCCCGGTGGCGGCGCCGTCCGGGTCTGCCACCTGGCCCAGGCAGGCGCGCACCTGGGCGCCGAAACGCATCACGTCGATGGGTTTGCTCAGGTAGCTGTCGCAGCCTGCGGCGCGCAGCCTGGCCTCGTCACCACGCATCGCGAATGCGGTGAAGGCCACCACGTGGATGTGGCGCGTGGTGGCGTCGGCCTTGAGCAGCTGGGTCAGCTGCAGGCCGTCCATGCCGGGCATCTGGATGTCCATCAGGATCAGGTCCGGCCGGAAGCTGGCCACCCGCTGCTGCGCCACCAGGGCGTCGGGCGCGGTCTCCACCTCGAAGCCCTCGGCCTGCAGCACCACCTGGGCCAGCGCGATGTTCAGCTCGTTGTCATCGACGATCAGCACACGCGCGCCGGCGGCGCTGGGCCCGGTGGCGCTGGGCCCGGTGGCGCTCATGAGGGGTCCGCGGCCGGCACGGCCAGCGGGCGCCAGCGGCGCACGCTGTCGAGCACAGCCTCCAGGCTGCCACCGCCCTTGCGCAGGATGGCCCGGGCCGACCGCGCCAGCAGCGCGTACTCCTCGTCGGTCAGCAGCATGCTGGTCCAGATGAACACCGGCAGCTGCTGCCAGGCGGGCAGCCGCTGCAGCGCGTCCAGCACCTGGAAGCCGTCGAAGCCCGGCATCATCAGGTCGAGCACCATGGCGTCGGGCCGCAGCTGGTCGAGTTGCGCCAGCGCGCTGCGCCCGTCCTGGAAGCACAGGGCGGCGATGCCCATGCTCTGCAGCGTGGCCTGCATCAGGTCCAGCGCGGCCGGGTCGTCGTCGACCACCACCACCTTGGCACGGCTGCCCGCCTGTTGGCGCAGGCCGGCCATCGCCGACCACAGCTCGTCGCTGCGCAGCGGCTTGCACAGCACGTCGGCAATGGCGAAGGCGGCACGGCTGTCCTGGCCGACCGGAACGCTGAGGCTCAGCACCGGCGCCGCCTGGCTGGCGCCGCGGCTGCGGATGTCGGCCAGCAGGCCCAGCCCGGGCTGGTCGGGCAGGCGCAGGTCCAGCGACAGGGCGGCATAGGCGGTGTCGTGCGCGCGGCGCAGCGCATGCGGGCCGTCGGCCGCCGCATCGACCACGAAGCCGGCCTCCGACCAGGCCGCCACCAGCCGGGTCTGGTGGTGCTGGTCATGCGCGATCACCAGCACACGTTCCACCCCACGCACCGGCTCGCCGGGTGTGGCGGCGGCAGCACGCCGGGCATCCACACCGTGCACCCGGTTCAGCACCACGCTGAAGCAGCTGCCCACGCCCGGCGTGCTGCGCACCCCCACCTGGCCGCCCTGGGCCTGCACCAGCCGGCGTGTCAGCGCCAGGCCCAGGCCGGTGCCCTGGTGCTGCTTGCTGTAGCCGGCGTCCAGCTGCAGGAATTCGGTGAACAGACGCGGCAGGTCGGCTGCTGCGATGCCGATGCCGGTGTCCTCGACCTCGACGCGGAAGTGGTCGGGCCCCTCGGCCAGCGCGCGCAGCGTCACATGGCCCCCGGCGGGCGTGAACTTGATGGCGTTGGACAGGTAGTTGTAGAACACCTGCTTGAGCCGCGCCGGGTCCAGCACCAGGTCGCCCAGGCCGTCAGCGATCTCGGTGCTGATGTGGATGGCCTTGCGCTGCACCGCGGTGTGCAGGATGCCCAGCACCTCGTCCAGCAGCTGCGGCAGCTGCACCGGCTCGGGGAAGAACTCGAACTTGCCCGACTCCACCTTGGACAGGTCCAGCACATCGTTGATCAGCTGCAGCAGGTGGCGCCCGCTGTTGCCGATGTGGCCCAGGAATTCCTGGTGCTTGGGCGAGTCGGGCTTCACCAGGCCGGCGTGCAGCAGATCGGCAAAGCCGATCACCGCATTCAGCGGCGTGCGCAGCTCGTGCGACATGTTGGCCAGGAACTGGCTCTTGAGCCGGTTGGCCTCCTGGATCTGGCGGTTCTCCGCCTCCAGCCGCTGCGCGGTGAGGCGCGCGTCCTCGGCCTGGCGCTGCTCGGTGATCTCGCTGACGATGCCCAGCATGCGGGTGGCACGCCCGTCCTTGCGCTGCACGCTGCCATGCTTGCTGATCCAGTGCACGCTGCCATCGGGCCAGACCACCCGGCACTGCACCCGCCAGTCGCGCAGCTCGGTCACCGCCACATGCAGGGTCTGCGACACCTCGTCGCGGTCGTCGGGGTGCACGTGGGCGATGAAGGTGTCGAAGTTCCACGCGGCCTGCAGCGTGCTGTGGCCGAAGCAGCGGTCGTGGCGCAGTGAATGCTGCATCACGCCGGTGGCCAGGTCCAGCGTCCAGTCGCCGATGTGCGCGGCCTCCAGCGTGAAGCGCAGCCGCTCCTCGCTGTCGCGCAGCGCCGCCTCGGCGCGCCGCTGGCGGGAGACATCCCGCGCGATCTTCGAGGCGCCCACCACCCGCCCGGCGCCGTCGCGGATGGGCGAGATCGAGATCGACACCTCCAGCCGTTCACCGCTGCGGGTGAGGCGCACGGTGTCGAAGGGCGGCACCGGGTCGCCATGGGCCAGGTTGGCCAGGATGCGCATCTCCTCGTGCTGCAGCTCCGGCGGGATCAGCATCTGCACCGGCTGACCGATGGCCTCGGCCGCGCTGTGGCCGAAGATGGCCTGCGCCGCCCCGTTCCAGCTGGTGATGCGCCCGTCCAAGGTCTTGCCGATGATGGCGTCGGACGAGGAGGCCACGATCGCCGCCAGCCGCTGCGATTCGGCCTCGGCCACACGCAGGCGCGACATGTCGCGGAACACCATGGCCAGGCCGATGATCTGGCCATCGTCGCCGCGGGTCAGCGCGGCCTTCAGCTCCAGCGGCGTGCCGGCACCGCTGCGCGACAGCGCCACCAGGTGCTGCACGCTGGCCACGGTGGTGCCCTGGGCCAGCATCTGGTCCACCGGGTTGCCGCTCGGGCCGGGCGATGGCTGATCTTCGCGCACGAACACCGTCCACAGCGCCTGGCCCAGCGCCTCGTTCTGCGACCAGCCGGTGACCAGCTCGGCCACCGCGTTCATGTGGGTGACCAGGCCGGCGCGGTCGGTGGCGATGAAGCCGGCGTCGATGCTGGCCAGCGTCACCGCCAGGCTCTGCTGGATGGCCACCAGCTGGTCTTCGGCGCTGCGGCGCCGGCCGATCTCGGATTCCAGCGAGCCGATCACCTGCTGCAGCTGCTGCACCGAGGGGATCTTCAGGGCCCTGGGAATCAGCGGCCACAGCGCCACCGCGGTCACCAGCGAGACCACCGCGGTGATGACCAGGGCCAGCGCCTGCAGCGCGTAATCGGGCTGCCAGATGGTCCAGATGTGCATCACATGCGTGAGGCCGCAGGCGAAGATGAAGGCGCAGAACAGCCCGGCCAGGCCGTGTGCGCCGGCCTCGGGCCGCCGCCGCACATAGCTGCCGATGGCCACCGGGATCGAGAAGTACGCCGCGGCGATCACCCCGTTGGCCACCACCATGGTCCACAACAGCCAGGGTGACCAGGTGAAGCACACACCATGGGGAAGAAAGCCATTGCGGCCCAGCAAGCTGACGACGGTGTCCATGCGCAAACCCGCTCCACAGTTCTGAACTGCACTGACCATGCCTGACAGCAGCCATGCAGCACTGGGGCCTGGACTGGAACCCTGGGCTGGCGTCTCGGCAGACGCGCTTGGATCCTAACCGCCGTGGGCCGGCGCGCCGTGCCGGAACGGCCGGAACCCGGCGCGCATGTGCACCAGGCCACGGCTTGCGCGCGCTGCGCCCACCGGGCGCAGCGCAGGGGGCAGCTTCTCAGTCGGGCGCCACCTGCAGCGTGCGCACCGGCCGCACCTCGATGCTGCCGTGCTGGGCCGGCGGAATGCCGGCGGCGATCTGGATCGCCTCGTTCAGGTCCTTGGCGTCGACCAGGTAGAAGCCGGCCAGCATCTCGCGGGTTTCGGCGAACGGGCCGTCGAACAGCGTGAGCTCGCCGTTGCGCACCCGCACCGTGGTGGCGGTGTGGGTGGCGTGCAGCGGCTCGGCGGCCAGCATGTGGCCACGCTCGGCCAGTTGCTGGGCGTAGTCGGCGCACACAGGGTCGGGGCAGGCGTTCCAGTGCGCGGCGTCCAGGTAGACCAGGCAGAGGTATTTCACAGCGTCACCGCCAGGGCGGCGAGCTGGTCGGTGGCGATGCCCCAGCCCTGGTGGAAGCCCATCTCCTCGTGCGACTGCTTGTCGGCCGCCGTCCAGTGCCGGGCCACGGCGGTGTAGCGGGTGCGGCCGTCGCCCAGGTCGTCGAAGCTCAGCACCAGGGTCATGAAGGGCTTGTCCGACGGCTCCCAGGCACGGCTGTAGGCATCGGTGACCACCAGGCGGCGGTTGGGCTCCACCTCGAGGTAGACCCCCCGGTTGGGCATCTCCTGGCCCTCGGGGCCACGCATCACGATCAGGTTGGCGCCGCCGGGGCGCACATCCAGCTCGGCATGGCTCACCCCCCAGGGCGGCGGGCAGAACCAGCGCGGGATCAGCGCCGGGTCGGTCCAGCAGCGGTACAGCTGGGCAGGCGTGGCGGCGATGTCGCGGCTGAGGACGAGGTCGCGGGGATCGGACATGGGTGGCTCCTGGTGGGTCAGGCCAAGGGGATGGGTTCGCCGTTGACGGCCCAGCTCACGCCGAAGCGGTCGGTCAGCATGCCGAAGGTCTTGGCCCAGAAGGTGGGGGCCATGGGCATGGTGACCTGGCCGCCGTCCAGCAGCGCCGCCCAGGCCTGCTCGGCCTGGGCCACGGTGTCGAACTGCAGGGCCAGCATCACGCCCTTCATGCCCTCGAAGGGCATGCCGGGCGGGGTGTCGCCGGCCATCAGCATGGCGCCGCCGGGCAGGCTGAGGCAGGCGTGCATGACGCCGTCGCCGCCGGGCGGCGGGCCGCCGGCGCAGCCCTCATCTGCACCAGCCGCACCGGCCGGCGGCGCAGGCATGTCGGCATAACTCAGCATGGCCTCGATCTTGGCGCCCAGGGCCTGGGCGTAGAAGCCGAAGGCCTCGCGGGTCTTGCCGTCGAAGCTGAGGTAGGGAGTCAGGGTGGTGGACACGGGCATCTCCTGGGTTCTGGGTGGGGGTGGCACCGGTGGGCCGGCACACACTGGACGAATGGCCGGGGCGGATTTCGACCGGCGCACGCAGAAATTCTTCGTCAAGGCCCGAGCGCGGCGAGCTGCGCCGCCAGGTAGGCACGCTCCGGCGCCTGCCGCGCCAGCGCCACCGCCGCCCGGTAGTGCCCGCGCGCCTCGTCCAGCAGGCCGGCACGGCGGCACAGGTCGGCCGCGGCGGCCGGTGCCGCCGGATAAGCCTCCAGCAGGGGCAGCAGCGGGCGCAGCAGGGCCAGGCCGGCCTCGGGGCCGTCGCGCATGGCCACCGCCACGGCGCGGTTCAGGGCGATCACCGGGCTGGGCTCGGTGCGCAGCAGGGCGTCGTAGAGGCCCACGATCTGCGGCCAGTCGGTGGCCGCGGCACTCGGCGCCTCGGCATGCACGGCGGCGATGGCGGCCTGCAAGGCATAGGCGCCGAAGCCGGGCTGGCGCAGCGCGGCCTCGGCCAGGGCACAGCCCTCGCCCAGCTGCGCGGCATCCCAGAGGCTGCGGTCCTGCGCATCCAGCGGCACCAGGGCACCGTCGGCACTGCGGCGCGCGGCGCGGCGGGCATCGGTCAGCAGCAACAGGGCCAGCAGGCCCCGCACCTCGGGCTCGGGCAGCAGTTGCAGCAGCAGCCGCGCGAGGCGGATGGCCTCGTCGGCCAGCGCGCTGTCCAGCGCCGCATGGCCCTCGTTGAACACCAGGTAGACCACCCGCAGCACCGCGGCCAGGCGCGCCGGCAGTTCGGCGGGGCCCGGCACCTCGTAGGGGATGCGGGCGGCGCTGATCTTGGCCTTGGCGCGCACGATGCGCTGGGCCAGCGTGGGCGTGGGCACCAGGCAGGCGGCGGCGATGGCCTCGGTGGTGAGCCCGCAGACCTCGCGCAGCGTCAGCGCGATGCGTGCCGGCTCCGACAGGCTGGGGTGGCAGCAGGTGAAGACCAGGCGCAGGCGGTCGTCGGCGATCTCGCCGGCGGCATCGGCCACCTGCTCCCAGCCGGGTGACGGATCGGCCAGGCTCTCGGCCAGGCCTTCGTCCCAGGGCGTGAAGCGCCGCTCGCGGCGCAGCCGGTCGATGGCCTTGAAGCGCCCGGCCGACACCAGCCAGGCCACCGGGTTGGCTGGCAGGCCCTGGGCCGGCCACTGTTCGGCCGCGGCGAGGAAGGCATCGTGCAGCGCCTCCTCGGCCCGGTCAAAACTGCCCAGCAGCCGCACCAGGGTGGAGAAGACACGCCGGCCCTGCTGCCGGTAGAGCTTGTCGGCGGCATCGTGCATGGCACCAGCCTAAACCAGCGCGGGCCGGCGTGGCATGCGGGCCGCGCTAGCGATCGGTGCCCGGCACCAGCCGGGGCGCCGACGGCACCTGGACGAAGACCGAGTCCCAGCCCAGCGACACCAGCCCCTGGGGCGTGGCCGCGAACCGCAGGTACACATCCAGCCCCGGCACATAGTGCACACCGCGCGCAACCGGGAAGCCCTGGTACTCGACCCCCTGCAGACGCAGCCGCAGTTGCGGCCCTTCCCGGCGCAGCACCACCTCGCCCACACCGCTGACCCGGTAGGTGCCGGAAGGGTCGACCGATGCGTCTGCGGCGGGTGGCGCCACCAGCGGCTCGGGCGTGCGCCCGTCGGCCACCGCCAACAGCGCGCGCGACAGTGCAGGCTGCAGCCAGGACGGCGGTGCGCTGTTGGCCACCCAGGCGATGGTGATGCCGCTGGCCTCGTCGACATGGCCGAAGCAGAAGAAGCCGTTGTGGCTGCCGGTGTAGTAGCGCCGCTGGCCGCCGCCCGCGCTGTACCAGCTGCCCAGCGTGATGCCGGTGCTGCGCCCGTCGTCCAGCCGTGCCGGCGCCAGCGCCGCCTGGTGCACCGCCGGGCCGACAACCGCCTGGTAACCGGCGACCCAGCGGAACAGGTCACGCGCCGACAGGTAGATGTTGGAACCGCCGTGGAAGCCTTCCCCGTCGTGGGCATCGTGGTCCTTCCAGCCCTCGGCGCTGCGCCGGTAGCCCTGGGTGCGCGGCCCCGGCCAGTCTGCAAAGCGTGCAGGCCGCACGAACGCCGCCATCTGCAGCGGCCGGAAGAAGCGCTGCGCGATGAAGTCGGCGTACGACAGCCCGCTGCTGCGTTCGATCACCATCGCGGCCACGTCGTAGGCCAGGTTGTCGTAGCTGAAGGCGCTGCCAGGTGCGAACTTCGGTGCCGGTGCGTCACGCGCCAGCAGGGCCAGGTGGTCGGCGTTGCTGCGCGCCTGCTGCGGGCCGATGCGCGCGTCCAGCCAATCGTAGTCGAACAGGCCTGCCGAATGCGCCAGCAGGTGGCGGATGCGCGTCGCACCGTGGGGGTAGCCCGGGAGCACATCGCGCACCGGTGTCTCCAGGCCGATGCGCCCCTCGTCGGCCAGCAGCAGCAGTGCCGCCGCGGTGAAGGTCTTGGCCATGGAGCCGCCGTCCGTCGGGGTGTCGGGCGTGAAGGGCCGCTGCTGCGCGACATCCGCCAGACCGAAACCCGCGGCGTACTCGATCCGGCCACCACGGCCCATGACCACCGCGCCCTGGAACAGCTGGCGCTGCGCCAGCGCCTGCATCAGCGCATCCGCACGCTGTGCGAGAGGCGGCGGCGCCGACGCACAGCCCACCAGCGCCATCACCAGCGTGAGCGGGCCTGCCGTGCGCTGCACAGCGCGTGGGAGTTGTGAAAGAACCCAAGGTGCCCGCATTGACCTTCCCCCTTCCATCACCGTGGCGGCCAGGCCGAGGCCGTGGGGCCGTTCAGGGCCTGGCGCGCGAACACGCGTCCCGGATCATCGCCTGCAAGAGTGCACCGCCGCGCCTCGCGCACCAGGCCCTGCCCGACCCCACGACCTCGGGCTTGCACCAGCAGGTGTGGACTGCGGAAGACAGGCCACCCGCCTGCCGAGGCAGCACGGTGGCTGGCGCTTGCCGGCAGGACGCCGCTGGTCGATGGCAAGGCCGAGGGTGCGGGGCCGGGCAGGGCTTGGCACGCGAGGCGCGGCGGCCACTCCACGCACCGCGGACCGTCCCGCCGTGTGTTCGCGTGCCAAGTCCTGAACGGCTCCACAGCCTCGGAACTCGGACTGCAGGATGCCGCCGAGCACGGTGAGGTTCTCGGGGTTGTCGTCGACGATCAGGAGTGTGGCCGCGGGCATGCCAGGTCAGAGCGAGGCGAGTCCGGCAGGCGGGCGGCGGCAGGGATGACTCGCACAGGGTTCAACGTCACTGCTTGTACCACTGCGCCGAGGCGCGTGGTGGCGCGCCGGGCCAGCACCGCCGGGCGGTGCGGCATCCTGCGCGCAGGCAAGGACGGGGGCCGCTGCGCAGCCGGCCGTGCCGGTGGCTGTGGCAGCATCGGCGCCATGCGGGCCGTGCATGCGGCCTGCTTGCCGAGCTTGTCCTTCCTCAACCTGCCGCCTGGCGTGGCACCCACAATGGCCCGCCCGCCGCGCGCCCACCTCCATGCCCATGGCCCTCGATCCCCTGACCCGGCACCATGTGACGACCCAGGGGAGCGCTGGCCCCACGCTGGTGTTCGCCCACGGCTTCGGCACCGACCAGCGCATCTGGAGCGCCGTGGCGCCCGCCTTCGCCGCCACCCACCGGGTGCTGCTGTTCGACCATGCCGGCTGCGGACAGGCCCATCCCCGGGCCTACACCGCCGAGCGCCACGCGTCGCTCGACGGTTATGCACAAGACCTGCTGGACATTCTGCAGGCGCTGGACCTGCACGACGTGGTGCTGGTCGGCCACTCCGCCGGCGCGATGATCGGCGTGCTGGCCGCCATCGCGGCGCCGGAACGCTTTGCCCGGCTGGTGCTCATCGGCATGTCGCCGCGCTTCGTGGACGAGCCACCGGGCTACACCGGCGGCTTCTCGGCAGCCGAGATCGAGCACCTGCTGGACCTGCTGGAAAACGACCAGATCGCCTGGTCGCGCACCCTGGCCCCGCTGGCGGTCGGCCAGGGCGCACCGGCCGAGCTGGTGGACGGGTTCGGCGCCGGGCTGCGGCGGCTGGACCCGCTGATCGCGCGGCGCTTCGGGCGTCTGGTGTTCGGCGTGGACCTGCGCAGCCGCCTGGCCAGCCTGGACACGCCCGCCCTGCTGCTGCATTGCCGGCACGATGCCATCGTGCCGATCGAGGTGGGGCGCTACCTGCACCGGCAGCTGCGGCGCAGCACCCTGGTCGAACTGGACGGGCACGGGCATTGCCCGCACCTGACCCAGCCCCAGCGCACCATCGACGCGATCCGCAGCCACCTGCAGCGCGATGTGGTCTGAGCTGAGCGCGGCGCTGCCGCTGCCCCTGCTGCAACTGCAGCCCGACGGCACGGTGGAGCAGGCCAACGCCGCGGCGGCCGAGTTCCTGGGGGCCGACCTGGCCACGCTGCCCGGGCAGGCGCTGGACACCTGGCTGACACGGCTGGGCCGCATGGTGCTGCACACCCATCTGCTGCCCGGCATCCGCACCGACGGCGCGGTGCGCGACCTCAGCCTGCCCATGCGGCTGGCGGGTGGCCGGGAGGTCGTGGCCCAGGCCCATGCCGGCCGCAGCCCGCTGCGCCAGGGCGACGGTCCGATCTGGCTGGCGCTGGCCCCACCCCGTGACGGGCATGCCGTGGACGCCGAGCTGCTGCGTGTGCGCCATGCCGCCGACGCCTCGCCCGCGGCCCTGTTCGAGTACGTGGTCGACGCCCAGGGCCGCGGGCGCTTCAGCTATGCCAGTGCCGCCCTGCTCAACCTGTTCGGGCTGACGCCGGAGCAGGTGGCCGACAGCGACCAGGCGCTGCTGGCGCGCCTGCATCCCGACGATCTGCCGGGCTGGCTGGCCGCACGCCAGCAGGCTGCGGCGGCGGGCCAGCTGTGGGCGCACGGCTGCCGCGCCAGCGCCCTGGCGCCGGTGCCGCAGATGGTGTTCGGCTGGCGCGCCCTGCCGCGTGGCGGGCCCGACGGCAGCACGCTGTGGCATGGGTACGTCAGCGATTTCACCGGCATCGCGCGCGAGCGCATAGAGCGCGAGCAGCGCGCGGCATCGGCCGAAGCCGCACGCCGCGAGATCGAGGAACTGGCCCACGACCTGCTGGACGCCCTGCCCACGCAGCTGGTGTACTGGGACCGCGGGCAGCGCCTGCGCTGGGCCAACAAGGCCTACCTGCTGGCCCGTGACCTGCAGCGCGACGCCGCCACCGGCCAGCCGCGTGATGCGCTGCGCGCCGCGCAGGAGCCCGACTGGCCCGACCCGGGGCTGGCCCTGGCGGGCGCCACGGTCGAGGCCGAACTGCCCTGCACGGCCGCCGACGGCAGCCTGCATCACCAGTGGGTGCACTCCGCACCCCGCCTGCGCCAGGGCGAGGTCGACGGCTGCCTGCAGGTGGCCACCGACATCTCCGAGGTGGTGGCCGCGCGCCAGCGCGCCGAATCGCTGGGCGCGGCGCTGGGCGAGGCCGAGCGCTTCCTGCGGCTGATGGCCGACAGCCTGCCGGCGCGTGTGGCCTACTGGGACCGGACCCTGGTGTGCCGCTTCGCGAATGTGCACTTCTGCCAGTGGCTGGGCCTGCCGCCCGAGCAGGTGGTCGGCGCCAGCTCGCGCCAGGCCCTGGGCGAAGCCCGCGAGCAGGCCATGTGGCCCCAGATCACCGGCGCACTGGCCGGCCAGGCCCAGACCTTCGAGCGCGACGAGCGCAACGCCGACGGCAGCATCGGCGCGCGCCTGGTGTACTTCTTCCCCGACCAGCGCGACGGGCAGGTGCACGGCTTCGTGGTGCTGGGCACCGACGTGAGCGCACTCAAGGACGCCCAGCGGCAGCTGAGCGCACTCAACGGGCAGCTGAGCCTGGCGCTGGACCGTGCCGAAGCCTCGGCGCGCGCCAAGAGCGCCTTCCTGGCCAACATGAGCCACGAGATCCGCACGCCGATGAACGCCATCATCGGCCTGGCCCACCTGTTGTCGCGCGACAGCCAGGACACGCTGCAGCGTGAACGCCTGGGCAAGATCGACGCCGCCTGCCAGCTGCTGCTGAACATCGTCAACGACGTGCTCGACCTGTCCAAGATCGAGGCCGGCGCCATGCACATCGAGGACGTGGAGTTCTCCGTCGACGAACTGCTGTCGCGGGTGGTCGACCTGGTGGGCCAGCGGGCCCGCGACAAGGGGCTGGAACTGGTGCTGGACACCGACGGCGTGGCCAGCCGCCTGCGTGGCGACCCCACGCGCCTGACGCAGGCCCTGGTGAACCTGATGGCCAACGCGGTGAAGTTCACCACACGCGGCTGGGTGCGCCTGCGCATGGAGCTGATGGCCGCCGACGGCGCCCACCAGCTGGTGCGCTTCGCCGTCACCGACACCGGCGAGGGCATCGAGGCCACGCAGCGCGAACGCCTGTTCGAGGCCTTCGAGCAGGCCGACGCATCGACCACGCGGCGCTATGGCGGCACCGGCCTGGGGCTGGCCATCACGCGCCACCTGGCCCGCCTGATGGGCGGCACCATCGGGGTCGACAGCACACCCGGCCAGGGCAGCACCTTCTGGTTCACCGCCCGCCTGGGCCGGGCGGCCGAAGCCGGCAGCACGGCGGCCGCGCCCTCGTTCCAGGGCCTGCGCGCCCTGCTGGTCGACGACCTGCCGGAATCGATCGGGCCGCTGCAGGAGCGGCTGCGCAGCTTCGGGCTGGAGGTGGTGTCGCTGGCCAGCGGCCAGGCGGCGATCGACCACCTGGCGCAGCAGGCGCGCCAGGGCGAGAGTGTCGACATCCTGTTCATCGACTGGCGCATGGAACCGCTGGACGGTGCGCAGACCCTGCAGCGCCTGCGTGCGCTGATGGGCGACGGCCTGCCACCGGCGGTACTGATGACGGCCTTCGACGAAGCCCAGATGTGGCGCGAGGCCAAGGCGGCGGCGTTCGAGGCGGTGCTGGTCAAGCCGGTGACCGCCTCGGCGCTGCACGACACCCTGGCCCGGGTGCTGCGGCGCCAGCCGCTGCCGCCGGGCGCCATGGCCGACCCGCAGCGCGACGAGCAGGCCCTGCGCCGCCACCACGGCGGCCAGCAGATCCTGCTGGTGGAAGACAACCCGATCAACCAGGAGATCGCGGTGGAACTGCTGCAGCGCGTGGGGCTGCGGGTGGACACGGCCACCGACGGCGAGCGGGCGGTGCAGCTGGCCACCACCCGCCACTACGACCTGGTGCTGATGGACGTGCAGATGCCGGGCATGGACGGGCTGGCGGCCACACGCGCGATCCGGCGCCAGCGTGGCGGCGCGCTGCCCATCGTGGCGATGACGGCCAATGCCTTTGCCGAAGACCGTGCCGAGGCACTGCTGGCGGGCATGAACGACCACCTGGCCAAACCGGTGGACCCGGGCCGCCTGCACGCCACGCTGCTGCGCTGGCTGCCGCGGCGTGCGCCCGCTGACGCGCCGGCGCAGGCAGGCACCAGCCCGGCGCCGACGCTGCGTGCACGCCTGCAGGCCGTGGCCGACCTGGACCTCGACACCGCCCTGCGCAGCACCGGCGGCGACGAGGCCATGCTGGAGCGTGTGCTGGGGCGCTTCACCCTGCTCTACGGCCAGGGCTGCGCGCCCCTGCTGCAGGCCGGGCAGGCGCAGCAGCGCCAGCAGATGGCAGCCGCGGCCCATTCACTGCGCGGCGCCTGCGCCAGCGTGGGTGCGCTGGCCATGGCGGCCGACCTCGAGGTGCTGGAACGCATGGCCCGCGCCGGGCTGGCACCGGCGGCGGACCTCGAAGCCATCGGTGCCCGGGTGGAAGGACGGCTGCGCGACCTGGTGGCCGCACTCGCGGCGCAGCAGATCAGCGGCTGAAGCCCCCGGCCGGCAGCGGTTGGCACGGTGGCGCCTCGCTGTGTCAAACGACACAGGCGCACCGCCGCAGCAGCCCTACATTCGGCCGGCACCGGCGCCTTGCCAGGTCTTGGTCCCTGGCCGTGCACCGGCCCTCTCCCCACCGATGATCCACCACCGCAAATGCATTTGCTCCCAGGACCGGATCTGCGCTTCAACCGGCTGCTGCACGCCTGGCCCGATGCCGAGTGGTGCCAGCTGCAGCCGCAGCTGGACCACACGGAGCTGCGGCTCGGCCAGGTGCTCGGCGAGCCGGGCGTGCCGCTGACCCATGTGCACTTCCCGACGACGGGCATCGTCTCGCTGTTGTCGGTGATGGAGGATGGAGACAGCGTGGAGGCCGCCGCGGTCGGCCGGGAGGGCGTGGTCGGCGTCAGCGCCTACCTCGGCGGTGGCGCGGCATGGGGCAGTGCCGTGGTGCACACCGCAGGCTGGGCACTGCGCCTGCCGGCCCAGGCGCTGGCCGCGGCGTTTGCACGCTCGCCCGACGTGGCCCAGGTGCTGCTGCGCTACACGCAGACGCTGCTGGCCCAGATGGCGCAGACGGTGGCCTGCACCCGCCACCACTCGCTGGACCAGCAGCTGTGCCGCTGGCTGCTGCTGAGCCTGGACCGGCTGCGTGGCCACGAGCTGCTGATGACGCATGACCGCATCGCGCAGCTGCTGGGCGTGCGCCGCGAGGGCGTCACCGCTGGCGCGCTGCGGCTGCAGCGTGCCGGGCTCATCCACTACAGCCGCGGGCGCATCTCGGTGCTCGACCGCAGCGGCATCGAGCAGCGCAGCTGCGAGTGTTATGCCGCCATGGCCACGATCTGCCGCCCGTCGGTCCCCGACGCGGCCTTGCACACCAGGGGAACACATCGATGAGCCAGAGCCATGCCGTCACCGCGCTGCTGCGCCGCTTCACCGTGGTGGCGGCGCCCACCCCGGCCCCGATGTCGACACCGGGGCCGGCACAGGCCTCGGTCGACGACTGGAACCTGATGTTCGATGCGGTGACCGCCCAGCTGTCCAGCCGGCCGGACCCGACCGGCGAGCGTGCGCAGGCCGCCCAGGCGCTGGCCTGCCTGCACGGGCTGCTGCAGACCGAGCGCCAGGCGCATGCCGACGTGGCCCAGCAGCTGGCCGGGGCGCAGGCCCTGCTGGTGGCCACCCAGGCAGCGCTGGCGGTGTCACGGCGGCAGGAACGCCGGGCCCGCCACAGCGCGCTGCATGACAGCCTCACGGCACTGCCCAACCGCGCCTTCTTCCGCAGCCGGCTCGACGATGCGCTGCGGCTGGCCGGGCACGACGGCGCGCTGGCGGTGCTGGTGCTGGACCTCGACGGCTTCAAGCCGGTCAACGACAGCCATGGCCATGCCATCGGCGACGCCTTGCTGAAGATCGTGGCTGCACGCCTGGCGCATGCCGTGCGCGACAGCGACTGGGTGGCACGGCTCGGCGGCGACGAGTTCGCCTGTGTGCTGACCGGCGTGCCCGGACGCGCGCGGCTCAAGGGCCTGGCCACCGCCTTGTACGACGCAATCTCGGCGCCGATCGCCCTGGGCCACCTGCGCCTGCATGTGCGGCCCAGCATCGGCATCGCCGTGCACGATGGCACGGCGGGCGGCGACACCCTGATCGCCCGTGCCGATGCAGCGATGTTCTGTGCCAAGCGCGCCCGCTCGGGGCCCACCTTCTGCGACGGCGAGGCGGTTTGAGCCCTTGGGCCGGCGCGCCGCAGATGCTCAGGGCTGCAGCAGGCTCTTGGTGACCTTGGCGGTGGCCAGCGTGCGGTCGCCGCTGCGCACCACCACCTCGCAGAAGCACAGGCGCCGGCCCAGCTGCACGATGTGGGAATCGAAACACACATGCGCGCCCAGCGCGGCCGAGCGCATCACCGACACCTGGATGTCGTGGGTGACAGCATGGGCGCCGGCCGGCAAGCGGCTCAGCAGGCCCACCATCGCGCAGACGTCGCTGAGCAGGTAGACCACACCGCCATGCAGCCCGCCGGCGGGGCTGCAGCTGTGCGCGTTCACGACGATGGCCAGATGACCTGCACCATCCTGGCTGCGGACCTCGTGCATGCCCAACTGCTGGTGCAGCGGGTGGTCGATCAGCGGCTGCAGGCGTGCGGCGAGGGTGTCTTCGGTCATGGGCAGAACAGGCGGTGCCTGGTGGGCTGGGGGGATGACAACCTGGATCGCGGTGCCGCTACTGGCACTGGAAACTGCTGGCGCTCTCCAGATCGGTGAAGCCGGGCTTCAGCCGGGCGACCTGAGGATAGGGGCACAGCGGCCGCGTGCGCGTGGCCGACCAGCCGGCCGGCACATCCGGGTTCACGCCCAGGGCGTTGCCGGCACCGCGGGCCTGCGCAATCAGGCTGCCCGGCGCCTGGCCCTTCTCGACCCAGTCCACCAGTGCCGACAGCATGTCGAACTGGTCGGTGGAAGGCCCGACGCCGCAGTGCGACATGCCCGGGACGCGGTAGTAGCGCGCAAAGTTCGTGGCGTCGCCGCCGTTGTTGGCACGCAGGCCCTCGTACCAGGTGGTGGTGTCGTTGACCGAGAAGATCGGGTCGCTGACACCGTGGTAGACCATCAGCTTCGCGCCGCGGTTCTTGAGCCGGTCGAGCCTGGTCGGCTCGACCGGCTGCATCAGCGACAGACCGGATTCGGTGTAGGTGGCATTGCTGGCCGACACGCTGGCCAGCATGTTGTCGATCGGCGTCGTCAGCGCAAACGTCGCGGGGTTGAAGCTGGCGGGGTCAGCCGGCGGCGTGCTCCAGATCAGCGCCGTCGCACCCGGGTCGATGACGGTCGGCACGAAGAATTCCCAGAACGACGAGTCGGCCGCGTTGTGCCCGGCATCGAACGGGAAGCTGGCGTAGAACTTGTTGCCACGTGCGTCGGTGGCGCCGGAGAAGATGGGCGCGATGGCGGTCTTCTGCGCCGCGCTGAGACAGCTGCCATCACGCGCACCGGTGCAGGTCGGCACATCGCGCTGGAAATCGAATGCGGCCTGGCAGGCGCTGACGTCCTGGACCATGCCGTCGGTGGCGCCGTCCAGTGCGTCGCACTTGGCCACCACCGTCGCCGAGACCATGGCCCGCTCGGCCGACGTGAACGCCGTGCTCAGGTCGGCCGGGTTGGTCGCGACCGACGCGTAGCGCTGGGCGCCGAACTGGTTGGCGATGGCCGCCAGCGGGAGCCGGTAGCCGGGCGCGCCGGCCAGGTAGCCGTCGTACTCCTCGGGCATGCGTGTCATGGCCACGAAGGTGTGGCGCCCGCCGTTGGAACAGCCGCCGAAGTAGGAGCGGTCCGGCGCCTTGCCGTAGGCGGACTTGATCAGCGCCTTGGCCATGGGGGTCAGCTTGGCCACGGCCTGGTAGCCGTAGTCGAGCCGCGCCTCGGTGTCGACGCCGAAGGCGAGATTGCCCTGGCCCTGGTGGCCGGCATCGGAACTGATGACGGCAAAGCCCTGGGTCAGCGCCGGGGTCGGGTTCGCGCCACCGCCGCCCAGCGCGGTCTGCACCACGCCGTCGGCGCCGCCGTTGGCCTGGTAGAAGAAGCGCCCGTTCCAGGCCTGCGGCAGCCGCATCTCGAACATGATGGCGTAGGAATTCCCGTCCATCGTGCTGGTGCGGCGGAACATCTCGCCCTTGACGAGGCAGTGCGCGGCGACCGGTGCGCCGCCCCAGGTCAAGGTGCCGGCGGGCACCGCCTCGGCCGAGGCGATGGTCGTGTTGGCGAATGCAAAACCCGATGCCAACGTGGCGCAGCTGGACACGGCGGCGCCGGTGGCGGGCGTCAGTTGCGGCAGGGCGGGACCCGCGTCGTCGCCTCCCCCGCAGGCGGCCAGCAACAGGCCTGTGGCGGTGGACATGACCAGCGCAGCATGGCCGAAGAAGGGCCTGGGCATTCGTGTCTCCTCGTGGGGTTGGACGGTCGCTTTCGGTGTAACCGACGCATCAATGTACTTATGAATGACAAGCAAATTGCTAGTGAAATCCCTGGCCAGGATGCCATCAAGGCCCAGCTGATACGGGGACAATCGGCATGGAATTGCCTTCCATGTCTTGCCCCTCTTGCATATGTCTCATGTACAAAGTCCCAGACCGCGCCGACGGCCCCCGGCGGCCGCCAAGTCGGCGCGCACCGGGGCCGGGCCCCGGGAACGCGGACAGGTCACCGATCTCGGCGGCCTGGATCACGCGCAGATGCGCACCCTGCTGGGCTACAACCTCGCACAGGCGCTGGTGACGGCGTCGATCGTGTACGACGGACACCTCGGCGGCCCGCTGGACTTGCGCGAGGTCGACTTCACGATCCTGACGCTGATCGGGTCGAACGCCGATGTCACGCTGAAGACCTTGGCCGAGGCGCTGGGCATTGCGCCTTCCAACCTGACCGTGATCGTGGACCGCAGCGTGGCCCGGAACCTGGTGGTGCGCGAGCCGTCCGAGGACGACCGCAGAAGCCGCCACCTGCGGTTGACCGCGTCGGGCCGGGCCTTGCTCGACAAGGCCTGGGCGGTGGCGAGGCACATGGAGTCCAACCTGCTGCAGCCCTTCTCCGCGGCCGAGCGCGCCATGCTGTTCGAGCTGCTCGGCCGGGTGGCGTTGCGCAGGATGAGCGGTGATGCGCTGGGCCCGCAAGCCGAAGGTGAGCAGCCCGCACAGGCGCATGGCGCCGACCAGCCTGGCTGAGCGACCACGCGCAGCCGGCTCAACCCGTTCTTCTCTCGCCGTGCACGCACAACCGATGCTGCACGCCTGGCCGGCTTTGAAGGTCAGGCGCGGGTCTTGGGTGCTCTCCTGCAGCCCAGCTTGCGGTGCATGCGGGTCTGCTGGTCTTGCCGCTGGCCATGTCGTGCGGCTGGGCGCCTGAGCCGCGCCAGCGGCTTCAAGCCGCCAGCGGCAGCACCAGGCACAGGCGCGTGCCGCCACGCGGCGCCGGCAGGGGCCGCAGGCTGCCACCGTGCAACACGGCCACGCGTTGCGCTATCGCCAGGCCCAGACCGCCGATGCCGCCGCTGCTGCGCTTGATGGGCGGGTCGCGCAAGGACAGGCCTTGGTCCAGGCGCTGGTGCAGTTCTTCCGGCAAGCCTGGCCCCGCGTCTTCAATCAGGATCTCCGCCTGCGCGCCTTCTCGGCGCAGGCTCACACGCACGGCCTGGTTGCCGGGCGCGTGGCGCACCGCGTTGTCGATCAGGTTCGTCAGTGCACGTTCGATCAACTGCAGATCGCCGTCGAGTTCCAGCCGGCCCGGTGGCACGCCCTGCAAGGTGACGAGGGCAGGCGTGTCGCTGAGCTCGAACTTCTGCACTGCGTCGGTGACCAGGTCGTCCAGGCTGAAGCGCTCGCGGTGCAGCACCTGTTCGGTCGACTGAAGCGCAGCCAGCTCGAACAGCTGCTGCGACAAACGACTGACCTTGCGGCTCTGCGCCAGGGCCGCCTGCAGCACCGCGCCGCGGCGGCCCTGGTCCGCGGCCGCCGTGCTGGCCAGCACCTCCAGATGGCCGTGCAGTGCCGTCAGCGGCGTGCGCAGGTCGTGTGCCACGCTGGCCATCATCTCGCGGTGGTCTGTCACCTGCCGCTGCTCGCGCGCAGCATGCGCTTCGATGCGGTGCTTCATGTCCGCAAAGGCATCGGCCAGGGCGCGCACCTCGTCGCCGCCGGCAGGCTGAGACACGGCGTCGGCGCCAGTACCCGGGTCGTCGGCCGCCGGCCGGGAGGAGCCGACGCGGTTGTAGCTGCGCAGGCCCTGTGCCAGCCGGTGCAGCGGCAAGCTCAGGCGCCGGAAGGTGAACCAGCCCAGCAGAAACGTCACCAGCAGACCGATGGCGGCAGCCACGGCGGCACCCCACCACAGCCGCCCAGCCCCGACCTGTGCCGCCACCGCATCGCGTGCCGGGCTGTCGAGCACGATGTACAGGTAGCCGGGCGGGCGCGGATCGCCGGCCCGCACCGGAAACATCGCCGCACTGAAGATGCGCGCAACACCCGCGCCCATGGGATCGGTGCCGCGCAGAGGCAGTTCGGCGCCGGCCAGAAAGGCGCGGATCACCGCAAGGTCGACCTGGTGCTGCCGCACCATGCCCGGTTCACCAATGTAGTGCTGCACGCGGCCCTCGGCGTCCAGCAGGTAGACCTGCACACCAGGGTTCACCGTCATCAGCATCGACAGCAGCGCGCGGCGCGCCGAGCTGTCGGCCTCGTCGCGGTTGGGCGAGGTGATCTCGGGCCAGTGGCCGACGATGTGCCGGGCCAGACCATGAGACAAGCGCTGCTGCGACTCCTGCTCCTGTTCTGCCGCCACCTGCCGCCCGAGCAAGGCCACGAAGGCACCATAAGCCAGCAGCAGCAAGGCCAGCGCCAAGGACAGCCGGGTGGTGAAAGAGCGCTGGCGCATCACGGCGCGGGTTCGGGGTCGAAGCGGTAGCCCACACCCCAGACGGTGACCACGCGTCTGGGCTCGCGTGGGTTGTCCTCGATGCGGCTGCGCAGACGGTTGATGTGCGAATTGACGGTGTGTTCGTAGCCGTCGAAGCCATCGCCCCAGACGCGCTGCAGCAGCTCGCCGCGGCTGAACGGTCGGCCCGGATGTTTCAGCAGGAAGTGCAGCAGGTCGAACTCGCGCAGCGTCAGTGGCACTGGCGTGTCATCGCAGAGCAACTCGCGCCTGACCGTGTCGAGCCTGAAGGGGCCGAAGCTGAATTCCTGGCGTGATGCCGTGGTCGAGCGCAACTGCTCGACGCGCCGCAGCAGCGCACGGATGCGCGCCACCAGTTCGAGCATCGAGAACGGCTTGGCCACATAGTCGTCGGCGCCCAGTTCCAGCCCCAGCACGCGGTGCGCCTCGGCCGAGCGTGCACTGAGCATGATGACCGGCGTGTCGGCATGCCGTGCGCGCAGGTGGCGGCAGACCTCCCAGCCGTCGGCGCCCGGCAGCATCAGGTCCAGCAGAACCAGGTCGAAGCGCTGCCGGTCGATGGCCGCCATCGCCTGCTGCCCATCTGCCTCGCGGCGCAGGCGGTAGCCCGCGCCCTCGAGGTGCAGGCGCAAGGCCAGCGCGATGGCGTCGTCGTCTTCGACCAGCAACAGGTGCTCGTTCATGGGCGGCCGCTGCCCCCTTGGTGTGGAAGCGGTGGCCGATTGGACCAGAGCGTGTGCAAGACCGCTCAGACCGTGGCGCCAACGCCATGCGCTGTGCCAGGGCGGCGGCGGCGCGCCAGGAATCCCATGGCCATCAGGCCCGCCGCCATCAGCGCATAGCTGCCGGGTTCCGGCACCGCTGTCACGCTGAAGCCGATGCGGTAGACCTCGCTGTCGGCGGTCAGCGCGCTGTTGAAGGTGGTGCCGGCGCCCGTGGTCAGGCCGTTGAAGCCGGCCAGCTCGGCGAAATTGAAGGCCACCACCGAGTTCTGCGCACGCCGCAGGTCGTTGCTGCCGACGAATGCCGCCGCGGCCGGGTCGAAGACTTCGGAGCCGGCATCCCAGATGGCCGCAGCGCCCACCGTGATCGACGGGACCAGCAGGCTGCCGCCGGCATCGAACAGGCGGTACGCCGAGGGGTTGTCGTTGCCGATGAAGAAGTCGTTGCTCGGCACCGCCATCGCCGCGAAGCTGAAGAACGGGTTCAGGCTGGTGTCGACCCGGAACGTCTGGCTGCTGGCCGCGCCCGGCAGCAGCAGGCCGCCGATGGTGCCGCGCACGGCGCCGGGGTCGGCCGCGGCAAACGCCGCTTGCCACACATCGCCGGCACCACCTTCGGCCACGGAGATGATCGGGCCCGTGGCAACACCACCGATGTTGAAGGCATCGAAGGTGCCGCTGCTGAAACCAGCGTGCAAGGGCGCGAAGGCAATGCTGTTGCCCGGCGCAAGGTTCTGCACCGTGACGGTGACGTCGACGACGGCCGCCTGGGATGCGGCGGCGGCGGCCATGAGGGCGGCAGCGCCGGCTGCGGTGCAAAGGCGTGCGGTGAGGTGATGCGACATGTGGCGGCTCCTGACAAGACGGTGTGGATGGATGCGGTTCGGCTGGCCGATGCCGCTTCGACCATGCTAGGAACAGCATGTCATCAAGGCCTCATCGAGAGTTCATCGTGGCGGGAACTGTTCGATGCTTGCGCGCGCCTGCAGATCAGCGTTGGGGCTTGCCCACTCAGCGTGGCAGCAGGCTGCCCAGGCGTTCGGCCACGCCCTGCAGCAGCGGCAGGTAGCGCCGCTGCATCTCGGCCGCCGGCTGCTGCTGCGGCCGGCTGCTGACATTGATCGCCGCCACCACCCGGCCCGCGCGGTCGCACAGCGGCACGGCCAGCGACATCAGCCCCAGTTCCAGCTCCTCGTTGACCAGCGCCCAGCCCTGGCGCCGCACCTGCGCCAGCGTGCGCAGCAGCTTGTCCACGTCGGTGACCGTCTTCGGCGTCAGCGGCGCCAGGTCCATCGCCTGCACGCGGCGGATGCGCTCGTCCTCGGGCAGGCTGGCCAGCAGCACGCGGCCCATCGACGTGCAGTGCGCCGGCAGCCGCGAGCCGATGCCCAGGTTGATCGACATGATCTTGTGCGCCGGCACGCGCAGCATGTAGACGATCTGGTCGCCGTCGAGCACCGACGCCGAGGTCGATTCCCGCGTCTGCTGCGTCAGTTCCTCCATCAGCGGCTGCGCCTGGTGCCACCAGGGCTGGGCGCTGAGGTAGGCGAAACCCAGTTCCAGCACCTTGGGCGTCAGGCGGAACTGCCGGCCATCCTGTTCGACATAGCCCAGGGTCTGCAGCGTCAGCAGGATGCGGCGCGCGCCGGCCCGGGTCAGGCCCACCCGCTCGGCGGTCTCGCTGAGGGTCTGCGCCGGCGCGTTGGCGCCGAAGCTGCGCAGCACCTCCAGCCCGCGCGCGAAGGACTGGACGTAGCTGTCGCTGGGCTTCAACGGGTCGGCGGCGGCGGGCTTGGGATCGTGATCGGTCGGGGGCATCGGACCTCCATCTGCAGCGCAGGCCTGCACATCCGCCGCCTTGACAGCAGGCGCCGGGATGCTTAGGCTGCGCACCTCATGAATTCTATATGCGAACACATGTTTGTATATAGAACATTTTACACATGGCGGCAGCGCGGGGACGGCGTGCCTGGCGTCCACCCCGCACCGTCCGCAGGCTTTGACATGATCGACAAGACCTTTGCCTCCGCCGCGGCCGCGCTGGCCGACGTGCGCGACGGCGCCACCGTGATGATCGGCGGCTTCGGCACCGCCGGGCTGCCGAATGAACTGATCGATGCGCTGATCGACACCGGCGCGCGCCAGCTGGTGATCGTCAACAACAACGCCGGCAACGGCGACACCGGGCTGGCGCGGCTGCTGTCGCTCAAGCGGGTGCGCAAGATCATCTGCTCGTTCCCGCGCCAGGCCGACAGCCACCATTTCGACGCGCTGTACCGCGCCGGGCAGATCGAGCTGGAACTGGTGCCGCAGGGCAACCTGGCCGAGCGCATCCGCGCCGCCGGCGCTGGCATCGGCGGCTTTTTCACGCCCACCGGCGCCGGCACGCTGCTGGCCCAGGGCAAGGAGACGCGCCTGATCGACGGCCGCCTGTATGTGCTGGAGTCGCCGATCCACGCCGACTTCGCGCTGATCAAGGCCGAGCGCGGCGACCGCTGGGGCAACCTGACCTACCGCATGACCGCACGCAACTTCGGCCCGGTGATGGCGATGGCCGCGAAGACCACCGTGGCCACGGTGCATGAGATCGCCGAACTGGGCGGGCTGGACCCCGAGAGCGTGGTCACGCCGGGGCTGTTCGTGCAGCGTGTGGTGTGCATCGCCCGCACGGCCACGTCGGCCGGCGGCTTCAAGCAGGCCGCCTGATCACGAGCACCCGAGAACCCGAGAACCCGACCATGCCCACCAACACCAACCACCCCCTGGCCGGCGTCACCCGCTGGACCCGCGACCAGATCGCCCGCCGCGTGGCCCAGGACATCCCCGACGGCGCCGTCGTCAACCTGGGCATCGGCGCGCCCACCGCGGTGGCCAACCACCTCGGCGCCGACAAGGAGGTGGTGCTGCACTCCGAGAACGGCGTCATCGGCATGGGCCCGGCGCCCGCGCCCGGCGACGAGGACTTCGACCTGATCAACGCCGGCAAGCAGCCGGTCACCCTGCTGGCCGGCGGCTGCTTCTTCCACCATGCCGACAGCTTCGCGATGATGCGTGGCGGCCACCTCGACATCTGCGTGCTGGGCGCCTTCCAGGTGTCGGCCGGCGGCGACCTGGCGAACTGGCACACCGGCGCGCCCGATGCCATTCCGGCCGTGGGCGGCGCGATGGACCTGGCCATCGGCGCCAAGAAGACGCTGGTGATGATGGACTACCTCACCAAGGGCGGCGAGGCCAAGCTGGTGCCCGCCTGCACCTACCCGCTGACCGGCCTGGCCTGCGTCAGCCGCCTCTACAGCGACCTGGCGGTGATCGACCTGGCGGGCGGCACCGCCACCGTGGTCGACCTGGCCCCGGGCCTGACCCTGGCCGCGCTGCAGTCGCTCACACCCGGCGTCAGGCTGCAAGCCGCCTGACCAGCCCCCATCTTCCTGGAGACCACCATGACCCGACACGCCTTCATCTGCGATGCCCTGCGCACACCCTTCGGCCGCTACGGCGGCAGCCTGTCCTCGGTGCGCGCCGACGATCTCGGCGCCGTGCCGCTGCGTGCGCTGGCCGCGCGCCACCCGTCGCTCGACTGGGAGGCGGTCAGCGACGTGGTCTACGGCTGCGCCAACCAGGCCGGCGAGGACAACCGCAACGTCGCGCGCATGGCATTGCTGCTGGCCGGCCTGCCGACGGCCTTGCCGGGCAGCACGGTGAACCGGCTGTGCGGATCGGGCATGGACGCCGTGGGCACCGCGGCCCGCGCCATCAAGGCCGGCGAGGCCGAGCTGATGGTCGCCGGCGGTGTCGAGAGCATGAGCCGTGCGCCGTTCGTGATGCCCAAGGCCGAGTCGGCCTTCAGCCGCAGCAACGCGGTCTACGACACCACCATCGGCTGGCGCTTCGTCAACCGGCTGATGAAGGAACAGCACGGTGTCGACGCCATGCCCGAGACCGCCGAGAACGTGGCGCAGCAGTTCGGCATCGAGCGCGCCGCCCAGGACCGCATGGCGCTGGCCAGCCAGCTGAAGGCCGTGGCCGCGCAGGAGGCGGGCTGGTTCGATGCCGAGATCACGCCGGTGAGCGTGCCGCAGAAGAAAGGCGACCCGCTGCTGGTGGCCAGGGATGAGCACCCGCGCCAGACCAGCCTGGAGGCGCTGGCCAGGCTCAAGGGCGTGGTGCGGCCCGACGGCAGCGTCACCGCGGGCAATGCCTCGGGCGTCAACGACGGCGCCTGTGCCCTGCTGCTGGCCTCCGAGGCCGGCGCCGCGCGCCAGGGCCTGACGCCGCGCGCCCGCGTGGTGGGCATGGCGACGGCGGGTGTGGCGCCGCGCATCATGGGCATCGGCCCGGTGCCGGCCACGCGCAAGCTGATGGCATGGACTGGCCTGTCGCTGGAACAGATGGACGTGATCGAACTCAACGAGGCCTTCGCCGCGCAGGGCCTGGCGGTGCTGCGCGAACTGGGCCTGCGCGACGACGACCCGCGGGTGAACCCCTGGGGTGGCGCGATCGCGCTGGGCCATCCGCTGGGCGCCAGCGGCGCGCGCCTGGTGACCACCGCGGTGAACCAGCTGCACCGCAACGGCGGCCGCTATGCGCTGTGCACGATGTGCGTGGGCGTGGGCCAAGGCATCGCCGTGGTGCTGGAGCGGGTGTGAGCACGGCCATGCTGAACAACCAAGCCCAACTCACCGCCAGCAGCCCCCGGCTGCGCCACCAGGTGCAGGGCCCGCAGGACGGCGGCCCGGCGCGCCTGAGCTTCGTGCTGTCGCATGCGCTGGGCTGCGACCTGCACATGTGGGACGAACTGGCCGGCCACCTGGCACAGCACGCGCGTGTGGTGCGCTACAACCAGCGCGGCCACGGCGGCAGCGAGGCGCCGGCCGGCCCGTACACGATGGCCGATCTGGCCGACGACGCGGCGCGGCTGATCGACGAGCTGGCGCTGGGCCCGGTGGTGTGGATCGGCCTGTCGATGGGCGGCATGGTCGGCCAGGAACTGGCACTGCGACATCCCGGCAAGCTGCGGGCGCTGGTGCTGGCCAACACCAGCTCGGGCTATTCGGCCGAGGCCCAGGCCGGCTGGGCGCAACGCATCGCCGGCATCACCCAGGGCGGGCTGGAGAGCATCGTCGATGCGGCGCTGCAGCGCTGGTTCCACGCCGGCTTCCATGCCGAACAGCCGCAGACGGTGGCGCACTGGCGCGCCCGGGTGCTGGCCTGCGATGCCCCGGGCTACATCGCCTGCTGCCACGCGATTTCCGGTGTCGACACCACGGCCCGCCTGCCGGGCATCGCGGTGCCCACGCTGGTCGTGGCCGGTGCACTGGACCTGGGCACGCCGCCCGCCATGGCACGCACGATCGCCCAGGCCATCCCCGGCGCCCGGCTGGTGGTGCTGCCCGACGCCTCGCACCTGAGCGTGCTGGAGCAACCGGCCGCCTTCCGCAGCGCGCTGGACGACTGGCTGCGCAGCACGCTGCCCGCCTAAACGGCTTGGTCGACGGGCGCCTCCGCGCCCCCTTCGGTGCGCGCACGTGCCTCGGCCTGCTCGGCATAGATGCGGTCAATCAGCCGGCGCAGCACCACGATGTCGTCGTTGCGGCCGTGCAGGCGCGTGCTCATGATGATGGGCGACACCGCCTGCGGATCGCTCAGCGGGCGGTAGACCACCTCGTCGGTGCGCAGCCGGCTCACGCCGGTGGGCACCACGCAGATGCCCACACCTGCCGCCACCAGGCCCAGCGCGGTCTGGATTTCCTGCACCTCATGCACCGCAGCGGGCTGCAGGCCCTGGTCACGAAACAGCGACAACACCTGGTCGGCATAACTCGGCCGAGGGCGCCTAGGGTAAACCAGAATATCGTGATTCTCGAGTGCCGCGAGAATTATGGGTTTGCCTGAAATCGCCAGACTATGCTCCATAGGTATGGCGACGACCAGGCGCTCCTCACGCAGCACCTCGCGCTGGATGCTCGGGTCGTCCAGCCGCACGCGGCCGAAACCCACATCGATGCGGCCCGCCTTCAGGGCCTCGGTCTGGTCCAGCGTCGACATCTCCTCCAGCGCGATCTCCACCTGCGGCAACTCGGCGCGGAACAGCCGCACCAGCCGCGGCAGCGCGCCGTACATCGTCGACGCGACGAAGCCGATCACCAGCCGCCGCTCCATGCGCGCCACACGCCGCGTGGCGCGTGCCGCCTGCGCCGCCTGCTCCAGCAGCCGCGTGGCATGGCTGTAGAAGAAGCGCCCCGGCTCGTTGAGCTTCAGCGGGCGTGAGCCGCGCTCGAACAGCGGCGTGCCCAGCTCCTCCTCCAGATCCTGGATCTGGCGGCTCAGCGGCGGCTGCGAGATGTGCAGCCGCTCGGCGGCGCGGGTGAAGCTCTGCTCGTCGGCCACGGCGACGAAGTAGCGCAGGTGTCGCAGTTCCATCCCATACCTTCAAAGTATTAATCAAGTCTAAAAGCGTCTTGGACGCGGCGCCAGCGAGTTTCTACGATTCGCTCCATTCCAGACCTCCGGAAACCCGGTTCCCGGACTCCCAGACACCCCCAGGCCCCGCGGTCGACAACCCGGCCCGGCCCCGCCTTCCAACCATTGCGCCCATGCCCTCCAAACTGGAAATCCTGTCGGTCGAGACCTTGCTGGTGGACGTGCCCACCATCCGGCCGCACAAACTGTCTGTCGCCACGATGCACCACCAGACCCTGGTGCTGGTGCGCATCGCCACCAGCGACGGCATCGTCGGCTGGGGCGAAGGCACCACCATCGGCGGCCTGGCCTACGGCGAGGAAAGCCCCGAAAGCATCAAGACCAACCTCGACACCTACATGGCGCCGCTGCTGGTGGGCGAAGACCCACGCAGCGTGGCTCGCTTGATGGCCATGCTGAGCGGCCGCATCCAGGGCAACCGCTTCGCCAAGTGTGCGCTGGAGACGGCGCTGTACGACAACCAGGCGCGGCGCCTGGGCGTGCCGCTGAGCGAGCTGTTCGGCGGCCGGGTGCGCGACAGCATCCCGGTGGCCTGGACCCTGGCCAGCGGCGACACCCAGCGCGACATCGCCGAGGCCCAGCGCGTGCTGGAACTGGGCCGCCACAACATCTTCAAGCTGAAGATCGGCCTGCGCTCGGTGCAGGACGATGTGGCCCATGTGGCGGCGATCAAGCGCGCCCTGGGCGACCTGGCCAGCGTGCGCATCGACGCCAACCAGGCCTGGTCGGTGACGCAGGCGCTGGACGGCATGCGCCAGCTGGCCGATGCCGGCATCGCCATGGTCGAGCAGCCCATCGCCGCCCACGACAAGCTGGGCCTGCAGCGGCTGACGCAGGCCAACATCATCCCGGTGATGGCCGACGAGGCGCTGCACGGCCCGCGCGACGCCTTCGAGGTGGCCAGCCTGGGCGCGGCCGACATCTTCGCGGTCAAGATCAACCAGTCGGGCGGGCTGCGCGGCGCGCAGCAGGTGGCGGGCATCGCCCAGGCCGCCAACATCGCGCTGTACGGCGGCACCATGCTCGAGGGCGCGGTGGGCACCATGGCCTCGGCACAGCTGTTTGCCACCTTCCACGACCTGGCCTGGGGCACCGAGCTGTTCGGCCCGCTGCTGCTGACCGAGGAGATCCTGCGCGAGCCGCTGTTCTACCGCGACTTCGCGCTGCAGATCCCCGCCAAGCCCGGCCTGGGCATCGACATCGACGAGGACAAGGTCGCGCGCCTGCGCCGCGACCGCTGAGCCCCACGCCTTTCACCCACAACGAGGAGACACCCATGCTGTTCCAGGTCCAGATGGACGTGCGCCTGCCGCACGACATGCCCGCCGAGCGCGCCGACGCGCTGAAGAAGACCGAGCGCGAGCGCGCCCAGGACCTGCAGCGCAGCGGCACCTGGCGCCACCTGTGGCGCGTGGCCGGCCGCTACGCCAATGTCAGCGTCTTCGACGTGGCCAACGTCGACGAACTGCACCAGATCCTGTCGACCCTGCCGCTGTTCCCCTTCATGCAGATCGAGGTGACGGCCCTGTGCCGCCACCCCTCGTCGGTGCACGACGACGACCGCTGATCCCGCCCCCTTTTTCACCCCCATCCCACCGAGGAGACAACCATGGACACCAAGACCATCGACCAGCTGCTGGACCGCTTCGAGACCACCGGCGTGGTCGGCGAGGGCAACCCGCGCATCAAGGCCATCACCCGCCGCCTGGTGCGCGACCTGATGATCGCCATCGAAGACCTGGACATCACGGCCGAGGAGTTCTGGTCCGGCCTGGACTACTTCGCCGAAGCCGGCCGCAACGGCGAGCTGGGCCTGATCGCCCCGGGCATCGGCCTGGAGCATTTCCTGGACCTGCGCCTGGACGAGGCCGAGGCCCGCGCCGGCCTGCAGGGCGGCACGCCGCGCACCATCGAAGGTCCGCTGTACGTGGCGGGCGCGCCGGTGGTGCAGGCCGAGGCCCGCCTGGACGACGGCAACACCCCCGGCGAGGTGGTGGTGATGCAGGGCGTGGTGCGCAGCGCGGACGGCCAGCCGGTGGCCGGCGCCCAGGTCGAGGTCTGGCATGCCAACGACAAGGGCGGCTACTCCTACTTCGACACCACGCAGAGCGCCTTCAACCTGCGCCGCACCATCGTGGCCGACGCCCAGGGCCGCTACAAGTTCCGCAGCGTGATGCCGGTGGGCTACAGCTGCCCCCCGGGCGGCGCCACCGACCGCCTGCTGCAGCAGCTGGGCCGCCACGGCCACCGCCCGGCGCACATCCACTTCTTCGTCAGCGCCCCGGGCCACCGCAAGCTGACCACGCAGATCAACATCGAGAACGATCCGCACCTGTGGGACGACTTTGCGTTCGGCACCCGTGACGGCCTGGTGCCCAAGGTCTTCACCAACAACGACCGCGCCGCGATGAATGCGCTGAACGTCGACAAGCCGTTCTACGAGATCAGGTTCGACTTCACGCTGCACGCCGAGAAGGCCGACGCGCCGGCCACCGACTTCGACCGCCCGCGCGCCGCCGCCTGACCGGCTGAGCCCGGCGCCGCGGGACGCGGCGCCCCTTCCCCCACAAGAGCCTCCCCACCCGGGCGCAGCACGCGCACCGGGCTGGGCGAAGCCTTGCCCCGACATCGCCCGACGCCTGCCGACCCGCAGGCATGGAGACACGCATGAGCACTTCCGCATCCCTGGCCGCCGTCAAGCAACGCCTTGCCGGCATGCTGGTGGAGGACGCCGACCAGCACGTCTACCGCCTGCACCGCAGCGCCTTCACCGACGAAGCCCTGTTCGACCTGGAGATGAAGCACATCTTCGAGGGCAACTGGATCTACCTGGCCCACGAGAGCCAGATCCCCAACCCCAACGACTACCTGACCACGCAGATCGGCCGCCAGCCGATCGTGATCACCCGCAACAAGGCGGGCGAGCTGAACGCCATCATCAATGCCTGCTCGCACCGCGGCGCCACGCTGTGCCGCCACAAGAAGGGCAACAAGACCAGCTTCACCTGCACCTTCCACGGCTGGACCTTCAACAACAGCGGCAAGCTGCTGAAGGTGAAGGACGCCAGCGGCGCCGGCTACCCCGCCACCTTCAACCAGGACGGCAGCCACGACCTGAAGAAGGTCGCCCGCTTCGAGAGTTACCGCGGCTTCCTCTTCGGCAGCCTGAACCCCGACGTGCCACCGCTGGTGGAGTTCCTGGGCGAATCGACCAAGATCATCGACATGATCGTCGACCAGTCGCCCGACGGCCTGGAAGTGCTGCGCGGCGCGTCGACCTACACCTTCGACGGCAACTGGAAGCTGCAGGCCGAAAACGGCGCCGACGGCTACCACGTCAGCTCGGTGCACTGGAACTACGCCGCCACCACCAACCAGCGCAAGCAGGCCGCAGCCGGCGACAGCATCAAGGCCATGGACGCCGGCAGCTGGGCCAAGCAGGGCGGCGGCTTCTATGCCTTCGAGCACGGCCACATGCTGCTGTGGACCAAGTGGGCCAACCCCGAGGACCGGCCGGCCTACCCCATCCGCGACCAGCTGGCCGCGCAGTTCGGCCCCGCCCGGGCCGACTGGATGATCGGCCACTCGCGCAACCTGTGCCTGTACCCCAACGTCTACCTGATGGACCAGTTCAGCTCGCAGATCCGCGTGCTGCGCCCGATCAGCGTGAACAAGACCGAGGTGACCATCTACTGCATCGCACCCAAGGGCGAGGCGCCCGAAGCGCGTGCCCGGCGCATCCGCCAGTACGAGGACTTCTTCAACGCCACCGGCATGGCCACGCCCGACGATCTGGAGGAGTTCCGCGCCTGCCAGCAGGGCTATGCCGGCATCGCCCTGCCCTGGAACGACATGTGCCGCGGCGCCACCCAGTGGGTGGCCGGCGCCGATGCCGCCGCCAGGGAGATCGGCCTGCAGCCGACGCTGTCGGGCGTGAAGACCGAGGACGAGGGCCTGTACACGGTGCAGCACCGCTACTGGCTGGAGACCATGCAGCGCGCCGTCGCCACCGAGGAGGCCCGTGAGGCGGCCGGCGTCGAGCACCCGGTGTGCGGCCACCAGCACGCCTGCGACCACTGACCGCGCCGAAGGAGACACATGATGATGACCATCGAACAGGTGCAGGCCTTCCTGTACCGCGAAGCCCGGCTGCTGGACGACCGCCAGTGGGACGACTGGCTGGCCTGCTACCACCCGGCCGTGGAGTTCTGGATGCCGTCCTGGGACGACGACGACCAGCTGACCACCGACCCGCAACGCGAGATCTCGCTGATCTACTACGCCAACAAGGGCGGGCTGGAAGACCGGGTGTTCCGCATCAAGACCGAACGCTCGGCGGCATCGATGCCCGAGCCACGCACCGGCCACAACATCCACAACGTCGAGATCGTGTCGCAGCAGGGTGAGCAGCTGGAACTGCGCTTCAACTGGCACACCCTGAGCTACCGCTACCAGACGGTGGACAGCTACTTCGGCACCAGCCACTACACGCTGGACCTGAGCAGCGGTGCGCCGCTCATCCGGCGCAAGCACGTGGTGCTGAAGAACGACTACATCCACCACGTCCTGGACGTCTACCACATCTGACCCACGCGGCCTGCGCGGGCCCTGCACCGGCAGGGCCCCGCCGCCGCATGGAGGAGACCCACCATGCCCCACCAGATTGCCTTCCGCTTCGAGGACGGCGTGACCCGCTTCATCGCCGCCAACCCGACCGAGACAGTGGCCGACGCCGCCTACCGCCAGGGCGTCAACATCCCGCTGGACTGCCGCGACGGCGCCTGCGGCACCTGCAAGTGCCGCGCCGAATCGGGCCGGTTCGAACTGGGCGAGTACATCGAGGACGCGCTCAGTGCAGCCGAAGCCGCGCAGGGCTTCGTGCTGACCTGCCAGATGCGCGCACAGAGCGATTGCGTGGTGGCCGTGCCCGCCTCGTCGTCGGTGTGCCGCACGCCGCAGGCGGCGGTGCAGGCGACGGTGCAGGCGGTGCGCCAGCTCTCGCCCAGCACCATCCTGCTGACCCTGCAGGGCGCCGCGCTGGACCAGCTCGCCTTCCTGCCAGGCCAGTACGTGAACCTGCAGGTGCCCGGCAGCAGCGAGACCCGCGCCTATTCGTTCAGCTCGCTGGTGCAGGACGGCGCCGTGTCCTTCCTGATCCGCAACGTGCCAGGCGGCCGCATGAGCGGCTGGCTCACCGGTGCGGCCCAGCCCGGCGACAGCATGACGCTGACCGGCCCGCTGGGCACCTTCTACCTGCGCGACATCCAGCGCCCGCTGCTGCTGCTGGCCGGCGGCACCGGCCTGGCGCCGTTCACCGCGATGCTGGAGAAGATCGCCCGCGACGGCAGCCCGCAGCCGCTGCACCTGATTTACGGCGTGACCCTGGACGCCGACCTGGTCGAACTCGACCGGCTGGCCGACTTCGCCCGCCGCATCCCGAACTTCAGCTACGCCGCCTGCGTCGCCAGCCCGGAGAGTAGCCACCCCAACAAGGGCTACGTCACCCACCACATCACGCCGGCCCATCTGAACGACGGCGATGTGGACATCTACCTCTGCGGCCCGCCGCCGATGGTGGAGGCCGTCAGCCAGTTCATCCGCGATTGCGGTGTGCAACCCGCGAACTTCCACCACGAGAAGTTCGCTGCCAGCGCCTGAGGACCCTCCCATGACTGCACGTTTCAACCACAAGGTGGCCGTGGTCACCGGCGCGGCCCAGGGCATCGGCCGGCGCGTCGTCGAACGCCTGCTGGCCGAAGGCAGCCGCGTTGCCGCGGTCGACCGCGCCGACATCGTCCATGAACTGGCCAGCCTGCCCGGCGCCGCCGAGCGCCTGCTGACGCTGACCGCCGACCTCGAGCGCAACGCCGATGCCGAGCGGGTGATGGCCGAAGCCGTGGCGCGCTTCGGCCGGCTGGACATCCTGGTCAACAACGTCGGCGGCACGATCTGGGCCAAGCCCTTCGATCATTACCGCGAACACGAGATCGAGGCCGAGGTGCGCCGCTCGCTGTTTCCCACGCTGTGGTGCTGCCATGCGGCGCTGCCGCAGATGCTGAAGCAGGGCAGCGGCGCGATCGTCAACGTCTCGTCGATCGCCACCCGCGGTGTCAACCGCGTGCCCTACGGCGCGGCCAAGGGCGGCGTCAATGCGCTCACCGCCTGCCTCGCGTTCGAGAACGCCGAGCGCGGCATCCGCGTCAACGCCACCGCCCCCGGCGGCACCGAGGCGCCGCCGCGGCGCATCCCGCGCAACACCGAGCAGCCCAGCGCGCAGGAACAGGCCTGGTACCAGCAGATCGTCGACCAGACGCTGCAGTCCAGCCTGATGAAGCGCTACGGATCCATCGACGAACAGGCCGCCGCGATCCTGTTCCTGGCCTCCGACGAGGCCAGCTACATCACCGGCGTCACGCTGCCGGTGGGCGGTGGCGACCTGGGCTGACCCGCCGCACCAGCACCCGCGCACCTCACACACAACACGATGTTCCAGGAGACAGCCATGCGACAGATCGACATCCACAAGATCGCCGACGAAGCCCCCTTCACCCGCTACCACGGCCTCGTGCTGTTCTGGTGCGCCCTCATCATCATCTTCGACGGCTATGACCTGGCGGTGGCCGGCATCGCGCTGCCGTCGATCATGAAGCAGATGGGCGTCGACCCGACCCAGGCCGGCTTCATGGTCAGCTCGGCACTGTTCGGCATGATGTTCGGTGCCATCTTCCTCGGCACCATCGCCGACCGCATCGGCCGCCGCTGGGCGATCGTGATCTGCATCGCGCTGTTCAGCGTCTTCACCGCCGCCGCCGGCCTCACCGACGACCCGGTGCTGTTCAGCGCCACCCGCTTCCTGGCCGGCCTGGGCATCGGCGGCGTGATGCCCAACGTCGTTGCGCAGATGACCGAGTATTCGCCGCGCCGCCTGCGCGCCACCCTGGTCACGCTGATGTTCAGCGGCTACGCGGTGGGCGGCATGCTGGCCGCCGTGCTGGGCAAGGGCCTGATCGAGAGCCACGGCTGGCAATCGGTGTTCCTCGCCGCGGCGCTGCCGGTGCTGCTGATCCCCTTCATCCTGAAGTCGCTGCCCGAGTCCATGCCCTTCCTGCTCAAGCAGGGCCGGCATGACGAGCTGAAGGCCATCCTCGGCAAGCTGGATCCGCGCCTGCAGCCGACCGCCGCCGACCGCTTTGTGCTGCCGGCTGTCGAGCAGTCCGCCAGCGCCCCGGTGCGCCACCTGTTCCAGGACGGTCGCAGCTTCAGCACGCTGATGTTCTGGGTCGCGTTCTTCATGTGCCTGTTCATGGTCTACGCGCTCAGCTCGTGGCTGACCAAGCTGATGGCCGGTGCCGGCTACACGCTGGGCTCGGCGCTCACCTTCGTGCTGACGCTGAACTTCGGCGGCATGGTGGGTGCCATCGGCGGCGGCTGGCTGGCCGACCGCTTCAACATCAAATGGGTGCTGTTCTCGATGTACGGGCTGGCGGCGGTGTCGATCACGCTGCTGGGCGTGCCCATGCCCACCGAGGCGCTGTTCGTGGTGGTGGGCCTGGCCGGTGCATCCACCATCGGCACGCAGATCGTCACCTACGCCTACGCCGGCCAGTTCTACCCCATGGCCATCCGCTCCACCGGCATCGGCATCGCCTCCGGCGTGGGCCGCAGCGGGGCGATCCTGGCGCCCATCGTGATCGGCATGCTGGTGGCCATGGCGCTGCCGCTGCAGCTGAACTTCGTCGCCATCGCCATCCCCGCAGCGCTGGCCGCGCTGGCGGTGGCGATGATCCAGCACCGCCGCTCGGCCACGGTGCAGGCCACCGCCGTGCGCAACGCGGCCGCTGCTGCTGCCGGTGCAGGTGCCAGCGCCGCTCCGCTGGCCACCGCCGGTGCCCGGGCCGAATGAGCTGGCTACAGGCCCCGCAGCGCTGAACCCACCACCGCACGCCGCGGCATGTTCACCCGGCGCGGCACCCCCAACAGAGACACCCAGCATGACCCAAGCCTGCATCATCACCGTCGCCGTCACCGGCTCGCTGCCGCAGAAGCGCGACAACCCCGCGGTGCCCATCACCGTCGCGGAACAGATCGAATCGACGCACGAAGCCTTCGAGGCCGGCGCCACCCTGGTGCACCTGCATGTGCGCAACGACGACGGCACTGCCACCTCGTCACCCGAGCGCTTTGCGCAGGTGCTCGACGGCATCCGCCAGCACTGCCCGGGCATGATCGTGCAGTTCTCCACCGGCGGCCGCTCCGGCGCCGGCCGCGAGCGCGGCGCGCACCTGGCGCTGAAGCCCGACATGGGCTCGCTGGCCACCGGCTCGGTCAACTTCCCCACCCGCGTCTACGACAATCCGCCCGACCTGGTCGAGTGGCTGGCCACCGAGATGCGCGAGCACGGCATCAAGCCGGAGATCGAGGCCTTCGACCTGTCGATGCTCTTCCAGGCCGCACGTCTGCAGCAGCAGGGCTTCATCCGCGGCCCGCTGCATGTGCAGTTCGTGATGGGCATCCGCAACGCGATGCCGGCCGACCGCGAGGTGCTGGCGTTCTACGTGCGCACGCTGCAGCGCCTGGCGCCGGATGCCACCTGGACCGGCGCCGGCATCGGCCGCGACCAGCTGACGCTGGCGCGCTGGTCACTGGAACTGGGCGGCCACTGCCGCACCGGCATGGAAGACAACGTGCGCCTGGACCGCGACACGCTGGCGCCGTCCAACGCGGCCCTGGTGCGCCAGCTGGTGCAGCTGTGCGCCGAGCACGGCCGTCCCGTCGCCACGGCGCAGCAGGCACGGCAGCTGCTCGGCCTGTTGGCGCCGACCGAGGACTGACTGGCCAGCGCTGCGGCCGTTGCCAGCCACGATGGCGGCGCACCGTGGTACAGCACCGCGTCGAAGGCCACGCCGGGCGCGGCCCAGTGGTCGGCGATGCGGGTGTGCAGGCCCAGCGTCAGGCCATCTTGGGCTGGTCGCGCAGCACACCGAACAGGTTCTTCGGATCCGCCGCCTCGGGCACCAGTTCGACGGTCTCGCCAATGCCCAGCTCGGCCGCGGCATCACGCATGAAGGTCAGCGCCGAATAGTCCTCCAGTGCGAAGCCCACTGAATCGAACACCGTGACCTGGTCAGCGCTGCGGCGGCCCGGCGCCGTGCGGGCCAGCACACGCCAGAACTCGGTCACGGGGAAGTCAGCCGGCATCTGCTGGATGTCGCCCTCGATGCGGGTCTGCGGCTCGAACTCGACGAACACGGCCGCCGCTTCCAGCACCCCCCGGTGCAGCTCCGTCTTGCCCGGGCAGTCGCCGCCCACCGCATTCACATGCATGCCGGGCTCGATCATGTCCGGCGTCAAGACCGTGGCGTTGGCCTTGTCGGCCGTCACGGTGGTCACGATGTCGGCGCCCCGCACCGCCTCGGCGGTGCTCGCGCAGATCCGCACCTGCAGGCCCTGGCCCACCAGGTTGGCCGCCAGCTTGGCGCTGGCAGCGGGGTCGGTGTCGAACAGCCGCAGGTCCTGGATGCCCACCAGGTCGCGGAAGGCCAGCGCCTGGAACTCGCTCTGCGCACCGTTGCCGATCAGCGCCATGCGGCGGCTGTGCGGCCGGGCCAGCACGCGGGCGGCCAGCGCCGACATCGCAGCGGTGCGGATGGCGGTGGTCAGCGTCAGCTCGGACAGCAGGCGCGGCGCGCCGGTGGCCACGTCGGCCAGCACGCCGAAGGCCATCACCGTGGGCAGGCCGTGGCGGTGGTTGCCGGGGTGGCCGTTGACGTACTTGAAGGCGAACTGCGCAGCATCGGCGATGGGCATCAGCTCGATCACGCCGACATCCGAGTGGCTGGCCACGCGGGCCGTCTTGTCGAATTCATTCCAGCGCAGGTAGTCGGCCTCGATGCGCTCGGCCACGCCGGCGATGCAGGCCGACAGGCCCTTGCGGCGCACCAGCTGGATCAGATGCTGGGCGCTGAGGTAGACGGTCTGGGGGTAGCGGGTGCTGGACATGGCAGGCTGGCTGGGCTGTGGAGTGCTGTCAGTGTCCCGAGGCGCCGCATCAAGCGGAAGCGGGCAGACTGTCCCGTTTTGCGTGGCCGGCTGGCGATCTGGCGGCGGTGGCTGACACATTGCTGCATCAGGCAATCCGTTCAGGCGGCCCGGTCAGCCCCGCGAGACCTTGTGCACACACGGCAGGCCCGCCACAGCGCTTTCGTGCTGGACCGGCAGACTGCGCAAGCAGCAAGCCGCTGTGACCGCTGTTCAGCGGGTCGACCGGAGGGGCAAACAGTCCCTGTCAGCATCACGGTGTTGCGAAGCGCAGCGATGGAGCCTGTCGCAGTGGCTGAATTCAGGAAACCCTGGCCGCACTGATTGTCAGGTGGCGGGATGGATCGGATCGCGTCGCAGCGTTGCACACATCCGATCAGCCGAAAAAGCCGCCGCGCCAGTGACTGCCTTCAGAGCGCAGCCGCCATAGGCCGACCGCCGCTCGAAAGGGCCCATTCTCCGAGGATGTCGCCCACGATCCTGCGGCGCGCGTCCCCGTCGGTGCGCTTCACAGCGCGGCTGCCAGGTTCGGTGAAGTGGTTCTGCGCCTTGTCCTTGGGCAGGCCGAACTCGCGGTTGTAGCGCCAGCCTCACGGCTGCCCGTCGAGGCCACGGCCGCGCTACGGATCGGCGTCGCGCTGCTCAAGGCGCTCACGCACAACTGCACCAAGCGCCCGCACGACGACCGCCCCTACATCAGCTGCCACCCCCGGTTGCCGCGCCCGCCGCTGCCGCGCTGCTGCTGCAGGCCAACCCGGGCCTGACGCCGCCGCTGATCAAGGCCATCCTGCAGTACAGCGCGCAGCCGGTCGCCGGCGCCAGCCTTCTGGCCCCGGCCAGGCTGTGCCGACGCCCAACTCCACCCTCAACGGCCAGACCTTCAACTAGGGCCGCATCGTCAACGCCGGCGGCAGCCATGTGCTCAGCGGTGCAGCCCTGTTCACCAAGTTCCCGCCGATCTACGACAGCTGCCTGACCTGGGTGCGCAACGCCGCAAAGCGCTGCCAGGTGAGCTACTGGCCAGCAGCAGCGGCGTGGTGATCAGCAGGGGGTGGTCATCTCCGAGGGCGTGGTGATCTCCGAGGGGGTGGTCATCAGCGAGTCGGGCCAGACCGGCACGCTCAGTGCCGACGACACCAGCCTGTTGGGTGAACCGTGTAACGCTACCGATCTGCTGTTGCCCGAGTCGGCAGGCCCGCGCCTCAAGACCGGCGCGGGCCTGCCGACTCGGAGGTCGGTGCATGATCGAACCGCAAGCGGCCGTTGCGCACCGAGGAGCGCAATGACCACCGTGAGCTCAGCCACGGCAACGTCGGGCCCGCCGCCAGCGCCCTACGCGCTCTTCACGCGATCGCGCCCGGCTTGCTTGGCGGCGTACAGCGCCTGATCGGCGCGCATGGTCAGGCGCTGGGCATCCTCGCCCGGCTGCAGGAACGCCACGCCCGCAGAGAGGGTCACCGTGAGCATGACGTTCTGGGTGCGCCGGTCGCGAACCCGCAGCGCCTTGACGCGAACGCGACTCGTCTCGGCCAGCGGCAACGCGACCACGCGGTCGCAATCGGGCAGCAGCATCGCGAACTCCTCGCCGCCGTAGCGCGCCACGCATTGCGACGGATCCGACAGGCTGGCTCGCAGCACCTCGGCCACGGCCTGGAGCACCCGGTCGCCCATGACATGGCCGTAGGTGTCGTTGACGGCCTTGAAGCGACCGATGTCGAACATCACCAGGCCATGTGAACGGCCCGCCGCGGGCACCCGGGCGAGCATCTCGGCGCGCTTCTGATCGAAGCCCCGGCGGTTCAGGCCGCGCGTCAGCGCATCGAACAGGGCTTCGTCGCGCGCACGGCTCAGGTCATTGCGCAGCCGTTCGATCTCCTGGCCGCCGGCCTCCAGCTGGCGCTGCAGTTCGGCGGCCAGCTGCTTCATCTCGGTCGTGCCGTCGAGCGCCCGGTTGATCGCCGGCTCGAGCCCCGGCGACGCCTGGGTGCGCGGCGCCTCCTTGAGGCTGCCCAGCGTCTGGCCGAACAGGCTGGCCCGCTCGCCCGTCAGCGCCGCGCGGTCGACCATGCCCGACATCAGCCGCTCGAGCTGGCCGCTGGCCTGCTGCAGCGCGGCCTCGTCGCGGTCGTTGACATGCTCGCGGTACAGCCGCGCGATGGTGGCATCGCCGAGTCGGGGTTCGGTGCGCAGGCTGGCCTCGATCGCCTGGCTCAGCCGGGCGTTGATCCCTGCCACATGCTCGTAGAACACCGCGAAGGCCAGTGGGTTGAAGGCAGCGTCGTGCTGGCCCATCAGCGCCAGCGCGGCGCGCAGGACTTCGGCGCTGCGTTCTCTGGATTCGGTGTGCTGCATCGGATGGCGGATCGGTCGCACGATGACAAGCGCGGCTTGCGCCAGCGCCCCCGCCCCGACGCCGAGCGCGCGATCAGCGGCGCAACGCGCGCCGCGGCCTCAAGTTTTCGGCCCTGCTGCCGAAGACGATGCGGGGGACTTTTTGCTGCCAGAAACGGCACCCGTTCGGTGCGTGGAATTGCACCGGATTGACCCCCCTTGTTCGCTGGGGCGGTGTGTGTCGAGCCGGGCCGCAGCGAACAATCAGTCACAACGAAGTGGCGCCGAGTCAACCCCTTGAATTAGGGGCAGCGCAGCGGCCCACCGAGTCAGTCACCGCCCACCGGAAAGGAATCCGACCATGTCTTCCCCGTCCCGCTTCATCGTGCTGATCGAGCGCCTCGCGCTGCCCGGCCGCCGAACGTTGTTCAAGTTCGGCGCCGCCATGCTGCTGGCCGCCTCGCTGCCGATCGTGGCCACGGCCGCGCCGGTCAAGGTCAAGAAAGACAAGGTCGCCCGAGACCTGGCGCTGGCTGTGTCAGCCCGCACCACACCGCAGGCGCGCTGGGCCAGGGACGTGAACAGGGTGCGCCAGCTGCAGGTGGTGATCACCGCCAAGACCAGCGAGGTCGACATGACGACGCTGCGCAACGCGGTCAAGGCCGCCGGCGGGTCCATCCACGTGCGCATGCCGGGGCTGCGCATGGTCACGGCCACGCTGCCGGCCAGCGCCATCAACACGATCGCGGCGCGCAGCGATGTCGACTACGTGGTGCCCAACCGCGTCATCCAGCGCACGTCGAGCACGCTGGAACTGATGTCCGGCGCGCTGGCTTCCAACGTGCGCACCTACTCGGGCAAGAACGCCTACACCGGCCTGGACGGTACCGGCGTGGGCATCGCCGTCGTCGACTCGGGCGTGATGAAGAACCACGAGATCTTCCTCAACGCCGGCGGCGCGAGCCGGGTCGTGAAAAACGTGCAGATGCTCAAGACATCGTTGGTGAACTGGACCGCGGGCACCGACGCGACCACGACTTCGCTGCAGCCCGGATCAACGGCGCTCGCGACTTACGAGAGCGTGGTCGAAGGCAGCGCGAGCTCCACGATCGACCCCTACGGCCACGGCACGCACGTGGCGTCGATGGCTGCCGGCCGCGCCGGCACCTTCGACTACTCGCCCGACACCTCGGGTATCGCGCCCAACGCCAACCTCTACGACGTCAAGGTGCTTGACGCCAACGGCGTGGGCACCCTGTCCGATGCGCTCGAAGGCATCCAGTGGGTGATGTTCCACGCCGGGGAATACAACATCCGGGTGATGAACCTGAGCATCGCCGCGGCGTCGACCGACAGCTGGCAGCTCGACCCGCTGTGCCGCGCCGTGCGCAGCGCCACCGCGATGGGCATCACCGTGGTGGTGGCCGCGGGCAACTTCGGCACCAACGCGCTCGGTCAGGAGGCCTACGGCACCGTCTCGGCGCCGGGCAACGAACCCAGCGCGATCACCGTCGGTTCGGTCAACTTCAAGGGCACCAGCGGCCGCACCGACGACGGCGTCAACAACTTCAGCTCGCGCGGCCCGACGCGCAGCGGTTACGTCGACACCTCCGGCGTGCGCATCGTCGACAACCTGATCAAGCCCGACCTGGTGGCCCACGGCAACAAGATGATCGGCGCCGCCTCGACCAAGGCGTCGACGACGAACTGGACCTGGAACAGCCTGGCCAGCAGCCACTTCAGCGACCTGGTGGCCGCCACCGGCGTCAACCAGACCTACCGCGAGTCGGTGATGTTCATGAGCGGCACGTCGATCTCGGCCCCGGTCGTGGCCGGCGCCGCCGCGCTGCTGCTGCAGGCCAACCCCGGGCTGACGCCGCCGCTGATCAAGGCGATCCTGCAGTACACGGCGCAGCCGCTGCCCAACTACAACCTGCTGCAGCAAGGTGCCGGCCTGCTCAACGTCAGCGGCGCGGTGACGCTGGCCAAGGCGCTGCGCACCGACATCGCGCAGGGCATCGCCAACGGCAGCATCGTCGCCGGCACCAACCTGCTGGCCACCGCCTTCCCGGCGCAGACGAGCACCATCAACGGCAGCAGCTTCAACTGGGGCCGCGTCGTCTTCGCCGGCGGCAGCAACGTGCTCTCCGGCACCGCGCTGTTCTCGAAGTTCCAGCCGATCTACGACCCGAGCCTGGTCTGGTCCAACGGCATCGTGCGCAAGCGCGCGGTGACCTGGTGGTCGGGCACGGGCATCCCGGCCAACACCTTCCCGCGCAGCTTCGCCGACGTGTCGATGGCGCCGCAGCCGCTGGTGACCGCGGGCGTGGTCAGCGGCAACTCGCTGTTCGGCAGCGGTTCGTCGATCACCAAGACGGGCCTGTTCACGCCGACGGCCACGGTCTCGGGCTGGTTCGTCAGCGGCAGCGGCATCGTGATGAGCGAGGGCATCGTGATGTCCGAGGGCATCGTGATGAGCGAGGGCATCGTGATGAGCGAAGGCATCGTGATGAGCGAGGGCATCGTGATGAGCGAGGGCATCGTGATGAGCGAAGGCATCGTGATGAGCGAGGGCATCGTGATGAGCGAAGGCGTCGTGCTCAGCGAGGGCGTGGTGCTCAGCGAGGGCCTGGCACTGGGCGAGCAATGAGCGACGGCGACCCGTCGATCGGCCCGCTTCCGTCGCTGCAACTTCGAACAGACATCATGACTCCCTCACGCATCATCGACACCACGCGGCACACGCTGCTGCGGCTGGCCGGACTCGGTGCCCTCGCCGCCGTCGTGGTCGGCCTGGGCAGCGGTACGGCCCTGGCAGCCAAGACCGCCGGTTCCACCAGTCTGAGCACGACCAGCCTGGCAACGTCCTCGACCAGCAAGACCAGCAGCACCAAGGTGGCCGCCGACCTGAAGGCCGCGATCGACGGCTCGAAGGCGACCAAGCTGAGCTGGAGCAAGGACGTCAACGGCGTGCGCTACGTCAAGGTCATCGTGATCGGCGCCCCCAGCGCCGATCCGGACCTGGGCAGCCTGCGCAGCGCCGTGCTCGCCGCCGGCGGCTCGGTCTACTTCCGCTACACCTCGGTGGCCGCGCTGTCGGTGCTGCTGCCGGCCAGCCAGGTGGCGGCCATCGCGGCACGCAGCGACGTGCAGGGCCTGTCGCCGAACCGCATGACGGCGCGCACCGCGACCACGGTCAACACCAGCCTGCTCGAGCAGTCCTCGGGCGCCACCGCGGTGCGCATGCGCGGCGGGCTGACCAGCCTGGGCTACACGGGGCTGGACGGCGCCGGTGTCGGCATCGCGGTGCTCGACTCGGGCGTGCTGCACAAGCACAAGCTGTTCGACGATGCAGTGGGCGTCACGCGGGTGCGCAAGAGCGTGAACTTCCTCAAGGTCGGCGACGCCACGGCCACGGGCGCCAGGGACTGGACGCCGGGCATTGACCAGTCGGCTGCGCTGTACCCCGGCAGCCCGACCCTGACCGCCTACCTCAACCGCATCGACAACTGGGCCACCGACTGGTCTGACGCCTATGGCCACGGCACGCACGTGGCCGGGGTGGCGGCGGCGCGCGACCTGGTCAAGGCGAACGACACCACGGGCATCGCGCCGGGCGCCAGCGTCTACGACGTCAAGGTGCTCGACCAGCAGGGCTACGGCCAGATGTCCGACGTGCTGGCCGGCATCGACTGGGTGATCTACCACGGCCGCGCGCTGAACATCCGCGTGATGAACCTGAGCCTGGCGGCCGACTCCACCGAGAGCTGGCAGACCGACCCGCTGGCGCGCGCGGTGCGCAGTGCCAGCGCCGCCGGCATCACGGTGGTGGTGGCGGCGGGCAACTTCGGGCTCAGCAGCACCGGCGCCGAGCGCTTCGGCACCATCAGCTCGCCGGGCCACGACCCGTCGGTGATCACGGTGGGCTCGGCCAACATCAAGGGCACGGCCGCGCGCAGCGACGACAGCGTCAACTTCTTCAGCTCGCGCGGACCGACGCGGGGGTCGTTCGTCGACGCCACAGGCGTGCGCCGCATCGACAACCTGCTCAAGCCCGACCTGGTGGCGCCGGGCAACAAGATGGTCAGCGCGATGTCGGTGGCCAACGGCAACATGAACTCCTGGGCGCTGCTGCCGCAGAAGAATGGGGCGCTGACCAGCGGAGTGCCCGATGCGTGGCTGGCCGGTGGCAAGTCGGTGATGATGCTGTCGGGCACCTCGGTCGCCGCGCCCGCGGTGGCCGGCGCCGTGGCGGTGCTGCTGCAGGCCAACCCGGGCCTGACGCCGCCGCTGCTCAAGGCCATCCTGCAGTACAGCGCGCAGCCGATCGCCGGCGCCAGCCTGCTGCAGCAGGGCGCGGGCCTGCTCAACGTCGAAGGCGCGGTGCGGCTGGCACAGGCATTGCGCACGGATGTGGCGGGTGCGGTGCAGGCCGGCACGATCACCGCAGGCGCGAACCTGCTGGCTGCTGGCAAGACCATGCCGGTGCCGAGCACCACGCTCAACGGCCAGAGCTTCAACTGGAGCCGCATCGTCACCGCCGGCGGCAGCCACGTGCTCAGCGGAAGCGCGCTGTTCACGCAGTACCAGCCGATCTACGACCCGCGCATCACCTGGGTGCGCGACGTCGCCAAGCGGCGCACGGTGAGCTACTGGCCCGCGACCACCGGCGTGCCAGCCAACACCTACGTCCGCAGCATCGTCGAGGCGGCGGCAGGCAACCAGACGCTGGTGACCGCGGGCGTGGTCTCGGCCAACTCGCTGATGGCCACCAGTTCCTGGATCGGCAAGTCCGGCGCCTTCCTGCCGCTGTCCACCCTCTCGGCCTGGCTGGCCAGCGGCAGCGGCGTGGTGATCAGCGAAGGCGTGGTGATCTCCGAGGGCGTGGTGATCAGCGAAGGCGTGGTCATCTCCGAAGGCGTGGTGATCAGCGAGGGCGTGGTGATCTCCGAGGGTGTGGTCATCAGCGAAGGCGTGGTGATCTCCGAAGGGGTGGTCATCAGCGAGTCGGGCCAGACCAGCACGCTCAGCGGCGACGACACCAGCCTGCTGGGCGAGCCGTGATCGCTTGACGATCGTCGGCGCCGAAGCGGGGCCCGCGCGGGCCCCGCCTCAAGTCCGCACCCAGGATGCCGAAACAGGGGCATGTTTGCGATCGACCTGCCCGCCGGTGGTCGAACATCCCCGGAGCCGCAATGATCACACCCCAGGCCGTCCCCAGCAGGACCGACCCGCGGGCCCCTCCACCGGGCGCCGCGCGCGGCCTGCTGCCCGACTACAACCCGGCGGCCACGGTCTACTGGTGGCTGCTGGCGCTGGCGGGTGCCGCGGCGCTGGGGGTGTCGGCCCACGCGCTGGCAGCGATGCCGGCACAGGCGCTGTGGCAGATCCTCGGGGCCTGCGTGATCGCCAGCATCGTCGGCCTGTTTCCGCTGCGCGTGCCCAAGACCAAGACCTCGTTCGCCGCGGGCGACATCTTCATCTTCCTGCTGCTGCTGCTGCACGGTCCGTTCGCGGCGGTGATGGCCGCCACGGCCGAGGCCGCCGCCTGTGCCTGGCGCACGTCGGGCCGCTGGTCGAGCCGCATCGCCGGACCGGCGGCCGCGGCCGTGGCGATGCTGGCCTGCGGCCATGTCTACGCCTGGCTGGCCGCGCACCTGCAGCAGTTCGGCATGCCCGGCGAGGGCGCCGTGTTCGTCGCCACGCTGCTGTTCGCGATGGTCTACTTCGTCGTCGGGCCGACCCTGGTCACGACCGTCATCTACCTGAAGCGCCAGCGCGCGCCGACCCGCGCCGAATGGCTGACCACCTTCGGCTGGCTCGGCATGGGCTACTTCGCCAGCGCCTCGATCGCGGGCGTGCTGTACTTCGCGTTCAGCCAGTTCGGCATCACGACGGTGCTGGTCGCCGTGCCGATGATCGGCATGTTCGTGACCTCGCTGCGGGTGTACTTCGCCCAGCAGGAGGCGACCGAGCGCGATGCCGCCGAGCGGGTCAGCCGCGAGCGCGCGGTCCATGCCGAGCGCGAGGCGGCGACGGCGGCGCAGCACCTGCGCGCACTCGAGCTGAGCGATCGGCGCTTCCAGAGTGCGTTCGAGAACGCCGCCATCGGCATGGCGCTGGTGGCGCTGGATGGCCGCCTGACGCAGGTCAATGCCGCCATGTGCGCGCTGCTCGGGCAGCACGCCGGTGCGCTGCTCGGCTCGAATCTGGCCGACATCGTCGACGGCGCGGCGGCGCCCGAACTCGATCTGTTGATGCGGCGCCTGCGCGGCAGCGAGGCGGCGAGCTTCCAGCGCGAGTGGCGCTGTCGCGATGTCTCGGGCCGGGAAGTCTGGGCGTCGGTGCACTGCAGCACCTTCGCGCCGGAGGCGATGACCGAGTCGCACCTGATCGTGCAGGCCTTCGACGTGACGGCCCGGCACCTGGCCGAAGCGCGGTTGCAGCACCTGGCCTACCACGACAACCTGACCAGCCTGGCCAACCGCAGCCGCCTGCAAGACAGCGTGGCGCAGGCGATCGACGCGCATCGCGCCGACCCGCGGCAGCCGTTCTCGGTGCTGCACCTCAGCTTCGACCGCTTCAAGCAGCTCAGCGACAGCCTGGGCCGCGGCGCGGGCGATCAGTTCCTGGTCGCGGTGGCGCGCCGCCTGCGAGGCCTGATGCGGCCCAACGACGTGTTGGCAAGGCTCGAAGGCGACGACTTCGGCCTGCTCGCCCTGCACCAGGGCAGCGGCACACAGCAGGCCATTGCACTGGCCGAGCGCCTGCAGAAGGCCTTCAGCGTGCCGGTGCGGGTCAACGACACCGAGGTGCACACCGGTGCCAGCATCGGCATCACCTTCAGCGATGTCGGCTACGAAAACGCCGACGACGCGTTGCGCGACGCTGGCCTGGCGATGTCCAAGGCCAGGGCCGACGGCAAGGCGCGCCATGCGCTGTTCGACCCCACGCTGCACGAGCGCGCCAGTCAGCTGCTGCAGATCGAGAACGACCTGCGCCATGCGCTCGACGAGGGCCAGCTGACGCTGGCCTACCAGCCGTTGTTCGCCATCGAGCCGCAGCGCCTGGTGGGCTTCGAGGCCCTGGCGCGCTGGACGCATCCGCTGCGCGGCATGGTCTCGCCGGCCGAGTTCATTCCGGTGGCCGAGGCATCGGGCCTGATCGTTCAACTCACCCGCTGGGCCTTGCAGCAGGCCTGCCGGCAGCTGCAGGTCTGGCGTGGGCAGTCCACAGGCGCAGACGCGCTGTTCGTCAACGTCAACATCGCCGGGCAGGACCTGTGCGAGACCGGCTTTGCCGAACTGGTGCGCGACACGCTGGTACAGCACCGGCTGCCGGCGAGCTGCCTGACGCTGGAGATCACCGAGACCGCGCTGATGCAGCAGCTGGAGATGGGCAGCCGCACGCTGCAGCAGCTGCGCGAGATCGGCGTGGGCTTGAGCGTGGACGACTTCGGCACCGGCTACTCGTCGCTGAGCCACCTGTCGACGCTGCCGATCAACAGCCTGAAGATCGACAAGTCGTTTGTCGACAAGCTCGACGGGGTGTCGGTGGAGTCCGAGATCGTGCGCGCCGTGATCCAGCTCGGGCACGCGCTGGGCAAGCGCGTGATCGCCGAGGGCATCGAGACGACGGCCCAGCTCGATCGCCTGCGCGCGCTGGGTTGCGGCTATGCCCAGGGCTTCCTGCTGGCGCGGCCGCTGAGCACGGCGCAGGTCGACGCCATGCTGCCAGGTGCGCCGGCGGCCGATGCCGCCACCAGGGCGGTCCGCCCCGCGGCGCCGGCGTGCGAGACGCGACTTCCAGCCCCGGACGCCTGTCCGCCGTACCCGCTCACGCACGCCGTGTCGGCCGTGCCAACGCAAGGGTGCCCGGCATGACACCGCCCCCCGTCGAAGCGATCGTCGCTGCCGCGCCGGCGCAACCCGCCTGGTGGGCCCGCCCCTACTGGGCGCTGATGCCCGACTACAACCGCAAGGCGGCGGTCTATTGGTGGTGCGTGGTGGTGTCGGGGGCCTGGGTGCTGGCCATCGCGCTGCGCCAGACCCTGGCGCTGCCGGCCGCGGACCTGCTGGTGGTGCTGTCCGGTGTGGCGCTGGCGATGCTGGCCGGGCTGTTTCCGGTGCGCGTCCCGCACTGGAAGAATGCCTTCACGGCGGGCGAGATCTTCATCTTCCTGCTGCTGCTGCTGCACGGGCCGGCGGCCGCCTCGGTGGCCGCTGCGGCCGAGGGGCTGCTGGGCTCGTGGCGGACCTCCAAGCGATGGACCAGCCGCCTGGCCAGCCCGGCGATGGCCTGCATCGCGATGTACGGCGTCGGCTCGGCGCTGGCGTCGGGCCTGCACTGGCTGCAGCAGCGCGGGCTGGCCAGTCCGGGGTGGGCCCTGCTGGCCACCCTGGCCGGTGCGATGCTCTACTTCCTGCTCAACACGCTGCTGACGACTGCGGTGTTCCACCTCAAGCGCGGCAGCTGGCCAGAACCGCGCGAGCTGATCGGCAATTTCGGCTGGATCGGCCTCACCTCGGCGGCCAGCGCGTCCATCGCCTGCCTGCTGTTCCTGAGTTCGCAGCAATCGGGCCTGGGCGTGCTGTTCGCGGCCGCGCCCATCATCGCGCTGCTGCTGGTGGCGATGCACTACTACTTCCGCCAGCAGGAGGTCGACGAAGCGGCCAGGCGGAGCCGGCTCGACGCCGCCGAGCGCGAGGCACGCATCGCCGCGACGCATGTGCGCGCGCTGCAGGCCAGCGAGAAGCGCTTCCACAGCGCCTTCTCGGACGCCGCCATCGGCATGGCGCTGGTGACGCTCGACGCCCGCGTGCTGCAGGCCAATGCGGCGCTGTGCGACTTGCTGGGCTTCGCCGGCGAAGGGGCGCTCGACGCGAGCCCGCTGAGCGACTTCGTCGACGCCGAAGGCGCCGCCACCCTGCTGGCGCATGTGCAGCGCCTGCAGGACTGCGAGGACGAATCGTTCGCCGCCGAGGTGCGGCTTCGGCACCGCGACGGCGCCGAACTCTGGGCCGCCATCCACGGCACCCGGTTCGCCGAGTTCACGCCCGAGACACCGTGCCTGATCCTGCAGATCCAGGACATCACGGCTCGACGCCATGCCGAGGCCGAACTGCGCCACATTGCCTTTCACGACAGCCTGACCGGCCTGCCCAACCGCTATCGCTTCCAGCAGGTGCTGTCCCACACCCTGGCCAGGACGCAGTCGAACCAGGGCAAGCCCTTCGGCCTCATGTTCCTGGACTTCGACCGCTTCAAGCTCATCAACGACAGCCTGGGGCATGCGGTGGGCGACGAGTTCCTGGTGGCGGTGGCCCGGCGCATCCAGCAGCAGCTGCGCCCGGGCGACGCGGTGGCACGACTGGGCGGCGACGAGTTCGCGATCCTGGCCGAGGACCTGGAGTGCGAGCGCTATGCGGTCGACTTGGCCGGGCGCCTGCTGGAGGCGCTGAAGAGGCCGTTCCGCATTGCCGGCACCGACATCTCCACCAGCGTGAGCATCGGCATCACGTTCAGCGGCAACGGCTATTCGGCGCCGGCCGACATGCTGCGCGATGCCGACACCGCGATGTACAAGGCAAAGGCCTCCGGCAAGGCGCGCTACGCGCTGTTCGACTCGGCGCTGCACATCGAGGTGTCGCATCGCATGCGGCTGGAAGGCGACCTGCGCGTGGCGATGGCCGCCGGGCAGATCACGGTGGACTATCAGCCCATGTTCGATCTGAGCGACAGCCGCGTCACCGGATTCGAGGCGCTGGCGCGCTGGCAGCACCCGGAACTCGGCGAAATCGAGCCCGCGGCGTTCATTCCGGTGGCCGAGGAAGCCGGCTTGATGGTGGCGCTGAGCGACTTCGTGCTGGGCACGGCCTGCCGACAGCTGCGCCATTGGCAGCGGCGCGACGCCAGCTTTGCCGGCCTGAACATCCACGTCAACCTGTCGAGCGTCGACGTCGCGCATCCAAATCTGGTCGGCCGGGTCCATGCGGCGCTCGGCCAGGCCCAGCTGCGGCCGAGCGACCTGACGCTGGAGCTGACCGAGAACACGCTGATGAATCGCCTGGAGGGTGCGCTGCCGGCACTGACGCAGCTGCGCCAGTCTGGCATCGGTCTCAGCGTCGACGACTTCGGCACCGGTTACTCGTCGCTCAAGCACCTGTCGAGCCTGCCGGTCAACGGGCTCAAGCTCGACCGCTGCTTCGTGGCCGACCTGGAGGGCGGAGCGGGCGACGACACCATCGTGCGCTCGATCATCATGATGGGCGCCTCGCTGGGCAAGACGATCATGGCCGAGGGCATCGAGACCGCCGGGCAGCTGGCACGCCTGAAGGCGGCGGGCTGCCAGGCGGGACAGGGCTACTTCCTGTCGCGTCCGCTGGCGGCCGCACAGGTCGACGAGTGGCTCGATCGGCTCGTTCTCGAAAGGACTCCGGCACAGGGGTCTCGGTCAGACTCGGTGTACTCACTTCTCCATTGATATTTACTTGCGTTCAAAGATATAGAAGTGATCCAGCCGAACCCGGTCATTGATCGGGTTCGGTGGAGGTCCGATTCGAGCGCCACAAGCGCTTTGGTAAGTGCCACTTCGACTGCATCGAGATCTGCGAAGACATGGTTGGCAAAGCAGTCTTCGCGCACCGCTTCCCACAAGTGCTCGGCTGGGTTGAGTTCGGGGCTGTAGGGGGGCAGGTAGATCAGCCGCATGTTGATCGAGGCAATGAGGGCGTCAACACAAAGGCCAGAAGTCCCCAACCTGGCTACTCAGGTTCAGAAGCGGCGCCGAGCGGCTCGAGGTTCGGCGCAGGTCGGTCCTCCGGCGCTGCTTTCCACACAGCCTCGACCCAATTCGGCAATGCGGCTTGCGTGGTGTGGCGCCCGACCGCTGGCTTGCACGGCTGGCACCACTTCAGCGCACCGGTGCGGCGGGTGTCAGCCCTGCGATCGTCGCCGTGAGGATGGGACGGAGGCTGCCGGCGACAAAGCGCTCCAGGCCCTGCTCGCGGCACAGCGGATCCAGTTTTCCGGCGATGGCCAGGTGCGCGTAGCCGTGCACCAGTGACCACAGCGCCGTCACCGCGTTCCAGTGTTCGGGCGTCATCGACGCTGCATCGGCGACGCCGAAGGCGCGCCGCACGCCGCGCGCCAACACCTCGAAGGCGGCCGCGCCCTGGTGTTCCAGCGCAGCATCCTGCTGCAACTGGCCGGAACGGAACATCAGCCTGAAGCGGCCTGGATGGTCCATCGCGTAGCGCACGTAGGCGATGCCCTGCTCGCGCAGCGCGGCGCGCGCATCCTTGCCACGCGCATCGCCGGCTTCCAGCGCCTTTGTCAGGCCCTCGAAGCCGAGCGCGGCCACGGCTGTGAGCAGACCGGATGCGTCGCCGAAGTGGTGTGCCGGTGCCGCCGCGGAAACGCCGGCGCGGCGTGCCACCTCGCGCAGTGAAAAGCCGTCAGCGCCCTTGTCGGCCAGCAGCGCCTCCGTGGCCTCGATCAGGGCGCTGCGCAGCGCGCCGTGGTGGTAGGGAGCAGGACGGTGGGCCATGCTGCAATTCTAACTTGACAGTGTTCAGATTCTTGCCGACACTGGATCTGAACGATGTCTAGATAAGCCCATGAGCATGAACCCGCTGGACCCCGATCTCGCCTTCCGCGCCGGCAATGCGCTCGCCCTGCTCGGCTGGGTGGCGCTGGCCGTGTCGCCACCGTCGCGCCGCTGGACGCCTGCCGTCTGGGCCGCCACCGGTTGGTTTCTGCCGCTGGCGTTGGGGGCGGCCTATGTGGCACTGCTGCTGGGCCATTGGGGCGCCGGCGGCTACGGCTCACTGGCCGAGGTTCGGCAATTGTTCGACCGACCGGGGCTGCTGGCTGCCGGTTGGCTGCATTTCCTGGCCTTCGACCTGTTCGTCGGCACCTGGATCGCGCGGCAGGCCGCCCAGCGCGGCCTGCCGCACTGGGCGGTGCTGCCCTGCCTGGCGCTCACCTTCCTGTTCGGCCCGGCCGGCTTGCTGGCCTTCGCCGCCTTCACCGCTGTCACCGCCATGCATCGGAGGACCACTGCATGAGCGCCCGCACCCTTCGGCCCACGCGCCCGTCCATGGTCGGCACACCCGCCGCCCCGTCGCCCATCATCGCGGCACTGCGCAGCCTGTGGCAGCGTGAACCGCGCCTGGTGGCCTTCGCGCTGATCCTGCTGGTGCTGCTGCTGCCGGCTGCCATCGGCCTGGGGCTGGACGAGCGCACGCTGCGCGGCGTCAATGTGTGGATCAAGCCGATGAAGTTCATGCTCTCGGTGTCCCTGTTGGCGCTGACGACGGCGTGGTTCGCCGCGCACCTGCTGCCGCAGGCGCGGCGCAGCCGCAGCTTCACGGCGCTGGTGTGGACGCTGATCGCCACCGGCGGCTTCGAGGTCGGCTACATCACGCTGCAGGCGGCGTTGGGCCAGGCCTCGCACTACAACGTCAGCGATGCGGTGCACGGCGCCCTGTACACGCTGATGGGCGGTGCAGCCCTGGCGATGACCGCAACCCAGCCCTGGCTGGCCTACCTGATCTGGCGCCACGGACAGCCCGGCGTCGCGCCGGCCTACAGGCTGTCGGTGCTGCTCGGCCTGGTGCTGACCTTCGCGCTCGGCGCGACGGTCGGCATCCTGCTGGGCGGCGGCCAGCCACCCGTCACCGAAGGGCTGCCGGTGCTGGGCTGGTCGCGCAGCGGCGGTGATCTGCGTGTGGCGCACTTTGTCGGCATCCACGCCGGCCAGGTGCTGCCGCTGATCGGTTGCATGCTGGCGACCTGCCGTGTGGGCGCTGCCACTGCCGGTGTCTGGGCCGTGTCGCTGGCCTGGACAGGGCTTTGGGCCGCAACGCTGGCGCAGGCGGTGCAGGGACGGCCGCTGATCGGACTCTGACGGTCGGGCGTGCCGGCCTGTCGCCCACCCTGAGGCCAAGACCGCAAGCTGCCAGCATCGACCCGTCGCTACCTTGGCGTGGGGCGCGGTAGGCCCCCCTGCGGCGGTCGCCCCAGCGCTTGCGCGGCGGGTGGACGGCGTGTGTTCCCGTGGGCGTTTCCAACCACGAGAGCGGCTCGGGATTCAGCCGGCGATGGCAACCCATCCGCGGAAGGAGAACGCGGCGTAGAACAGCGCAACGTCCTCGAAGCCCGCCGTGCGCAGCAGGTCCTCGTCCTCCGCGGGTGTGAGCAAGGGCTGGCGCTCGGCCATCAACCGGCCGGCGGTGGCGGCGCTCGCCGCGTCTGCCTGGGCGCCCCCGGCGAAGGCGGCCGAGCGCGCCATCCAGCGGGCAGCGTCGGGGCCGGGCGGGGCGTGGTGGGCCACCACCAGCCTTGCGCCTGGCCGCATGCGCCGGTGCATCTCGCGCAGCGTGTGCAGACGCTCGACACGGTCCATGAAGTGCAGGGTGAGCAGGCAGGTCGCGCCGTCGAAGGGCCCGGGAGGCGCCTGGTCAACCGTGCCCGTCACGAGCTGCACCCGTGGCGCATGCGCCGCAGTGGCCGCGCGCGCCAGGTCCAGCATGGCGGGGGACGGGTCGACACCGGTGAAATGCCAGCCGGGCTGCGCCGCGGCCATGGCCGCGAGTTCGAGCCCACCACCGGCCCCCACGACGAGCACCTGCGCCGGGCCTGGCACGTGCTCTGCCAGCAGCAGCGCCGTCATGCGGTGCAGGTCAGACAACCCCGGGACCTTGCGCATGGTGTGCTCGGCGTAGGACGCGACGGCGACCGGATCCAGGAAGTGGGCGTGGTGGTCGGGCATCGAAGGCGCCTCAGTGCACGAAGGCGCGCGCGGCCGGCACCGCGGTCGCCTTCATCGTGTCTGTCCTCGGGAACCGGCCCGGCAGGCCGTTCTTGTGCCCGCGACGCTGGCCACCCACGATGGCGGCGTCAAAGGCCATGGGACGCCTCCTGGAGCGATCGGCCCGTGGCGGCGAGCCGGCGGTGAAAATCGCGTGACAGCGCGGCCAGGGTGACCGCGCCCAGGCGCGCGAGCAGCAGCGCCTCGGCGTCGCGGTAAGCCTGCTCCAGCGCTGCGTTCACGGCCTGCTCCACCAGGCAGCCCGGGCTGTCCGCGCGGTGCCCCACGGCGAGCAACTCCGGCCCGCCGACCGCCTCGTGGATGTCGCGCAGCGTGATGTGGTCCAGGGAACACGAGAGCACCCACCCACCGCCATGTCCCTTGGCCGAGGCCACGAAGCCAGCATCACGCAGGCCCGCCAAGAGGCGGCGGACCACCACGGGGTTGGTTTGCATGACCTGGGCCAGACATTCGGACGTGGCTGGCTGGTCGAGCTCGGCCAGGTGGAGCAGGCAATGCAGGACACCGGACAGGCGGGAGTCACGCTTCATGCAACCATTGTAGTTTCATGAACATGACGTCAATGCGCTCGCCACGGTCCCGCGCACCTGCATCCGGCCGCGTGCCGTCAGGTGCGTCGTTGCAGGCCACCCCGGTCTCGCAGCGCAGGATGGGCGGCAGGTGCCGGCCCCATCCTGCGGCCATCACTTCGGCATGATGACGCTGTCGATGACGTGGATCACGCCGTTGTCAGCCATGATGTCGGTGGCCGTGACCATCGCGCCGTCCACCGTCACGCCACCCGTGGTGCCGACCGTGATCTCGCTGCCTTGCACGGTCTTGACCTTGCCGGCCTTGACGTCCTTGGCCAGCACCTTGCCGGGCACCACGTGGTAGGTCAGCACCTTGGTCAGCTTGGCCTTGTCGGCCAGCAGCGCGTCCAGGTCGGCCTTGGGCACCTTGGCAAACGCCGCATCGGTGGGCGCGAACACCGTGAACGGACCCTTGCCCTTGAGCGTGTCGACCAGGCCGGCGGCGCCCAGCGCGGTGGCCAGGGTCTTGAAGTTGCCTGCAGACACCGCGGTGTCGACGATGTCCTTGGCCTGCACGCCCAGCGCGGCCAGGCTCAGGGCGGAAGCGATCAGCAGCTTGTTCATTCCATGCATCTCCAGAGGTTGTGCCTGTCGCCAGGCGGGGGTTGAACTTCTGAGACGCAAACAAGACTGTTTAGTTCAATTTATCTACAAGTCAGTTCAAATGATAGACCGAGCAGTGCACCAAGCCGCTGCATTCGTGCGTCAGGATGGTGCGCGCCCCGGGAGCACACCGGTCGCGAGGCGCGCGCACACCCGGTCGGCCGTGCTTGCTGGCAGCCAACTCGCCATTGCAGACCCAGCCCGACTGGCCGGCCCGAATCCCGGGCGAATCCATGTACAGCTTTGGGAGTGACAGCATTGCGGAGCCGTCGTAACTTGCTGCCTGTCCGATCCACCGCGAGGAGCGCGTATGTACACCGTGAAGTTCTACAAGGGTGATTACCTGGCCCGACAGCAGGCGGCCAACGAGGACAAGGCGGTTGCCTATGTCGAGCACCACTTCAACAGCAGCACGGCGACACAGGCCGAGTACTGCTGCGTGGTCGTCGGCGCCAACGCGTCGATCACCAGCCGCAACTGGGGGCAGTGGTACGCGCGGGCCATCTCCGAACAGTTCGGCAACAAGGTGGGCGGCGATCAAGGCCTGCTCGTGGGCGGCTTCAACGGGCGGGGCGACGGCAACGTCAAGTACACCAGCATGCCCGCCCTGCTGCTGGAGCCCCTGTTCGGCAGCAACCCGCGACAGGCCGACCTCATCCGCAGCGAGGCCGGTCAGCAGCAGCTGGCGCGCATCCTCGTGGAGAGCATCCGCCGCTTCTTTCCCAACGGTGGACTGATCGCCTTCAGCGTCGGCCACAAGTACAAGACCAGCAGCCCGAACGACCGCGGCGCGCTGCTGGCCGGTGGCGGCAACGAGGCCGACTACTGCGAGATCGTGCTGAAGGCGGCGGAGAAGCTGCTCGTCGGCGAGGCGATGCCGGTGCCGGGCCGGCGCCTGCGTGTGATGCAGGGCGAACGCGTGCTGTTCGAGACCGCGCTGGACGAAGATGCGGTGCTCACTTGGTCGTCCGACCGCAACCTGCTCTTCATCCCCGGGTGACGCAAGCCGCCCTCCTCGTCCTGCTGCTCTGCACGCTGCCGGCGCAGGCCGCCAGCGTGCAGGTCTACTTCAGCCCCGCCCTGGTGCCGCAGACGACGGCCGATTGCGCGCGTGTGCAGGCGGTGCGCCGCGAGCTGTCGGCCACGCCCGCGCTGGCCACGGCGGCGCTGCGGCTGCTCTTCGCCGGGCCCAGTGAGGAAGAACGAGCGGCCGGCCTGCGCTCGCACTTTTCACCAGCCACGGCCGGCCTGCTCAAGCGCCTCGTCATCCGACGCGGCACGGCCTATGTCGACCTGCACGATCTGCGCAGCGCGCTCAGCGGCGCCAGCTCCAGCTGCGGCGCGCTGGAGCTGCGCGCGCAGATCGAGCGCACGCTGCGCCAGTTCCCCAGCGTGCAACGGGTGCGGCTTGCCATCGACGGTGACCCGCGCGCCCTGCACGACTGGCTGGGCGAGCCCTGCGACGCCACCAATGGGCACTGCGACCCGCGGCCATTCAGAACTGCGCCTGCAGCGGCGCCCAGGTAGCGTGGTCGATGGGCACGGTCGGCCGAGACCGGGCTCTCACGGTCGACGTCGGGCGGCGCCGCAGCGGCTGTAGGGGCTGTAGGTCATGCGGCCTGCGGGGCTGAAGCCAGCCGCGGCTGTTCGCGCCTGGCCCGGTGCCGCCCGACGCTGGTGGCTCACTCCCACTCAATGATCAATAGCCGAGGGAGCCAAGGGCTCGAACCGGCGATTTACCGTCTGAAGTACCGTCAGGTCTGGAGCAAGCGGTTTCCGGGCTACGTTTCATCGACTCCACTTTAGCGCGAAGCCGCTCCGCGCTGCTTGCCCGACTTCTTCTTGCCGGCTTGAACCGGCCTTGTCGATCCGCCGCCGGACTTCGCGGCGTCGGCGCGGGTGGCAGCAGCGCAGCGGTTGCGGACTGTCGGGACTCGGGAACTACGCGCGGTCAACGCCATTAGCTGACATTCACTTCTGCGACCGGCGGGGTCCCGAGCGGCAGCTATGCGAGGTTCAGCTGACACTGGTGCCGCGACCGTACGGGCGCGCCGCCCGAACGGCCGGTCCCGCCCGCCACGACAGTCTCAAGTCGACCCAGAGCTGCCGGTCAATGCTGCCAGAAGCAGTCGCTGGCCACCCTGGCACCGCTCCCCAGCATGAAGACGGGAGTGTGCTGCGAGGCATTCGCTCGAAAACGCGGCAAGCCCACCATTTGCCTGTATGAGATGTCAGTGCAAGGCATGCTGGCTTGGCGCCAGCATGGCCACCTCACTCAATGACGACCTTCGCGTCCTTGACCAGCTTGGCAAACTTTTCGGTCTGGTTCTTGATCTGGACCGCCATCTGGTCTGCGCTGTCGCCGATGGGCTCGGCACCGATCTCGCCCATGCGCTTGCGGAACTCCGGCGACTGGATGATCTTCACCATCTCGGTGTTCAGGCGCGCGAGGACGTCCTTAGGCGTGGCCGCCGGTGCCAGCACGCCGAACCAGGTGCCGATGTCGAAGCCCTTGAGGCCGGCCTCGTCCAGCGTCGGCACGTCGGGCAGCGCGGAGGAACGCTTCGCGGTCGTCACGGCCAGCGCGCGAAGCTTGCCCGCCTTGATATGTGGCAGCACCGGCGTCACGGTGTCAAACGACATGGTGATCTGCCCCCCCAACAGGTCGGTTGCGAGCGGGCCACTTCCTTTGTAGGGAATATGGGCGAACGCTGTGCCTGTCATGTTCTCGAACTGTGTGCCGATCAGATGCTGCGCCGTGCCGTTGCCGTTGGAGCCGTAGTTGTGCTTGCCCGGTTGCGACTTCAGCAGCGCCACCAGTTCGGCCACGTTCTTGGCCGGCGTGGCGGCATTGACGACCAGCACGTTCGGCACCAGGGCGATCGTCGTGATCGGCGCCAGATCCTTCTGGAAGTCGTAGGGCAGCTTCTTGTAGACGCTGGAGGCAATGGTGTGGTGCACCGCACCGACGAGCAGCGTGTAGCCGTCGGGCTTGGACTTCACCACGAAGTCGGCACCGAGGGTGGCGCCTGCACCGGGCTTGCTTTCGACGATTACCGGCTGGCCAAGGCTTTGCTGCAGCTTCTCCGCGAGTGCCCGCGCGAGCACGTCGGTGGTACCGCCCGCCGGGAACGGGACGATGAGGCTGATCGGCTTGCTCGGCCAGGCCTGCGCCAGGGCGGTGCCGCTGGCCATGGTGGCGGCCACTGCAAGGGCTTGGATCAGGTGACGTCGGGTGGTATTACGGATCAGGGTCATGCTTGTCTCCGGTTGAGCATCAGTGAGCTTCTGTGAATGGACTCTAGGGTTCGAAGGGGCCACCGAATCGTCTGCAAAGTGAATCCGTCATTAACTTCAAATCAATACTTGAAGCGTGTCAGACCCCTGGCCGAACGAGCGTGGGCTGTGGATTTGCTACTGCAGCGCGCGGAATGCGCCTCGGCCGGCAAACCTGGCGGCGCTGCCAAGTTCCGCCTCGATCAGCAGCAGCCGGTTGTATTTCGCCATGCGGTCCGAGCGGCACAGCGAGCCGGTCTTGATCTGCGTGGCAGCTGTGCAGACGCTGAGGTCGGCGATGGTGGTGTCCTCGGTTTCGCCAGATCGGTGCGAGACGACCGACGTGAATCCGGCAGCCTCCGCCATCGCGATGGCGGCCAGCGTCTCGGTCAGCGTGCCGATCTGGTTCGGCTTGATGAGGATGGAGTTGGCTGCGCTGCGGGCTATGCCCTGCCGAAGGATTTCGGTGTTGGTGACGAAGAGGTCGTCGCCGACGAGTTGCACACGGCTGCCGAGACGCGCCGTGAGCAGTTCCCAGCCGTCCCAGTCAGCCTCGGCCATGCCGTCTTCGATCGTGACGATCGGGTAGGCATCTACCCAGCGCGCCAAGTAGTCGACGAACTGGGCCGAGTCGAATCGCTTCCCTTCGGAAGCGAGGTCGTAGCGACCGTCCTCGTAAAACTCCGAGCTCGCCACGTCGAGGCCTAAGGCGATGTCCGCACCCGGCTTGAACCCCGCCTTCTCGATGGCGGCCAGGATGACCTCGATGGCAGCTTCGTTCGACGGCAGGTCGGGCGCGAAGCCGCCTTCGTCGCCGACCGCGGTCGACAGACGTCGGCTCTTGAGCAGCGCCTTGAGCGCATGGAAGACCTCCACGCCCCAGCGCATGGCTTCGGAGAAGCTTGGCGCGCCGACCGGCAGGACCATGAACTCCTGCATGTCGACGTTGTTGTCGGCATGCGCTCCGCCATTGATGATGTTCATCATCGGCAGCGGCAGACGCGGCTGACCGCCTCGCCCCAGGTGTCGGTACAGGGGCTGTCCCGCCGATGCCGCCGCTGCCTTGGCCAGTGCCAGCGACACCGCCAGGATCGCGTTGGCACCCAGCCGTGCCTTGGTCGGCGTGCCATCCAGGCTGATCATCAGTTGGTCGAGTGCGGCCTGGTCATGCGCGGATTGGCCAACGAGAAGCTGCGCCAGTTCGCCGGTGACGTGCCCCACGGCCTTCAAGACGCCCTTGCCGAGGTAGCGCTTCGGGTCGCCGTCTCGCAACTCGATCGCTTCGCGGGAGCCGGTGGAGGCTCCCGACGGCGATGCCGCATAGCCTCGTGCGCCATCCGACAGGACGACTTCAGCGGCGACGGTGGGGTTGCCGCGTGAGTCGAAGATCTCGTACCCACGAATTTGCTGGATGCTGGACATGGCGAGCTCAGTCGATCTGCGCGATGCGCAGCAGGTTGGTGGAGCCCGGCGTGCCGAAGGGCATGCCGGCAGCGATGACGATGGTCTGGCCGGGCTGCGCGAAGTTCAGCGCCCGGGCCGTGGCGATGGCGCGCGCGGTCATGTCGTCGACGCTGGTGACGTCTTCGCAGACGACCGGATTGACGCCCCAGACCAGTGCCAAGCGGCGGGCCGTCTCCCGCTTCGGTGTCATGCCGATGATGGGTGCGCGGGGGCGCTCGCGCGCCATGCGCAGCGCCGACGAGCCGGAGCTGGTGTAGGCCACCATCGCGGCCACGTCGAGCAGGCCGGCGACCGAGCGCGCCGCCCAGCCGATGGCGTCGGCTGTGTTGGCCGCCGGCTGGGTGTGGGACGCGTCGATGGCATCGCGGTAGTGCGGGTCGGCCTCGGTCTGGGCAATGATCCGGTCCATCATGGCCACCGCCTCGACCGGGAACTTGCCCGACGCCGACTCGGCGGACAGCATCACCGCATCGGCCCCGTCGTAGATCGCGGTGGCCACGTCGGAGGCTTCGGCGCGCGTCGGCACGGGCGCGCTGACCATCGACTCGAGCATTTGGGTCGCGACGATGACCGGCAGCCCACGCCTGCGGCAAGCGCGGACGATGCGCTTCTGGATCGCCGGCACCTGCTCGGCCGGCATCTCGACACCCAGATCGCCACGCGCCACCATCACCGCGTCGGTCACCGCCAGGATCTCCTCCAGGCATTCGATGGCCGCCGGCTTCTCCAGCTTGGCGACGATGCCGGCGCGACCCTGGATGATGGCTTGTGCCTCGACGATGTCGGCGGCGCGCTGCACGAAGGACAGCGCGATCCAGTCGATGCCCAGCGTCAGGCCGAAGTCCAGGTCGGCACGATCCTTGGCGGTCATCGCCGAGAGCGGCAGCACGACACCGGGCACGTTGACGCCCTTGCGGTCCGACAGCATGCCGCCGTTGACGACCGTCGTCTCGGCGAAGTCCTTGCCGCACTTCTCGACCTTCAAGCGCAGCCGACCGTCGTCGAGCAGCAGTTCAGCCCCCGGCTTGAGCGCCGCGAAGATCTCCGGATGGGGCAGCGGCGCGCGATGCACGTCGCCCGGCTTGTCACGGTCGAGGTCCAGGCAGAACGCTGCCCCTTCGACCAGCTTCACCGGCCCGTTGGCAAAGGTGCCAACACGCAGCTTTGGGCCCTGCAAATCGAGCAGCACGCCGATCGGCCGCCCGAGATCGGTCTCGATGCTGCGGATAACGTCCAGGCGCTGCTGATGGTCCGCATGCGTGCCGTGGCTGAAGTTCAGCCGGAATACGTCGGCACCGGCTCTCACCAGGGCCTCGATGGTGGCGCGGTCGGCGCTGGCCGGCCCGAGGGTGGCGACGATCTTGGCGTTGCAGGGACGATTCATCGAGAAGCTCCAGAGGATTCGGTGGGTGGGCCATCGACGACGATGGCCCGGAAGTCGTTCACGTTGGTCAGGGTCGGACCGGTCACAACCGAATCGCCCAGCTCCTCGAAGAAGCCATGCGCGTCGTTGTCGTCGAGCCGCTCGCGGGGCTTGATCCCTCGGTCCCAAGCGCGCGCCAACGTGTCCGGTGTCAGCACGGCGCCGGCAACCTCTTCCTGGCCATCGACGCCGTCGGTATCGCCCGCCAGCGCGTGGATGCCGGGCTCGCCGCGCAGCGCGATGGCCAGCGACAGCAGGAATTCGACATTGCGACCGCCTCGCCCGCGGCCGCGCAGGGTGACCGTGGTCTCGCCGCCGGACAGCAGCACGCACGGCGCTTTCACCGGCTGGCCGCGGCGGGCGACCTGCAGGGCGATTCCGGCCATCGTCTTTGCGACGTCGCGTGCCTCCCCTTCGATCGCGTCGCCGAGGATGTAGGGCGTCAGCCCGGCATCACGCGCTACCTGAGCCGCCGCCTCCAAGGCCATCTGTGGCGTCGCGATGAGGCGGGTCTCGATCGTTGGCAGGCGCGGATCACCGGGTTTTACGGTCTCGCCTTCGCCGCCTTGAAGCAGTTCGAGGGCACGCGGAGGCACATCGATCCCGTAGCGCCGCAGGATGTCCAGCGCATCGCCACAAGTGGTCGGGTCGGCGACGGTGGGCCCCGATGCGATGTCGATCGGGTCGTCGCTGGGAACATCTGACAACAAAAGGTTCAACACGCGAGCTGGCGCACAGGCGGCAGCCAGCCTTCCGCCCTTGATGGCCGACAGGTGACGGCGCACGCAGTTCATCTCGGTGATGCTGGCGCCGCTGGCCAGAAGCGCCCTGTTGAGCGCCTGTTTGTCGGCCAGCGTGAGTCCGGGCAATGCCAGCGGCAACAGCGATGAGCCGCCGCCCGAGATCAGGCACAGCACCAGGTCATCCTCCGTCAGACCCTCGACGACCTGGAGCAGCCGCCGGGCGGCTGCTTCACCGGCTGCGTCGGGAACCGGGTGGGCCGCCTCGACGATCTCGATGCGCTGACAAGGCACGGCGTAGCCATAGCGCGTGACGACCAGCCCTGACAGCGGGCCTGGCCAGTGGTCTTCCACCGCCCTCGCCATGGACGCCGAAGCCTTGCCTGCGCCGATGACCACCAAGCGGCCCTTCGGCGCGGCTGGCAGATGCCGGGGCACGCAGAGGGCCGGCTGCGCGGCAGCGATGGCCGCATCGAACATTCGCCGCATCAGCCCGGACGTCTCGGTCGTGTTCACGATGCGCTCCCGGGGCTGCTTTAGGCAGCGGCCCGTAATGCCGAGAGGGGCTGCACGTTGTTCGGTGCGTCCTCGCCTTCATACAACTCGTGGAGGTCTTCCGGATCGATCTTGCCGTCCAGTACCTGACCGAGTCGCTCGCGGTCGACCGACCCGACCCAGCGTGCGATGGCGACCGTCCCGACGGCATTGCCGATGGTGTTGGTGATGGCACGGGCCTCGGACATGAAGCGGTCCACACCCAGCAGCAGCACCATGCCGGCCACCGGGATCTTGCCCATCGACGCGAGCGTGGCAGCCAGCGTGATGAAACCTGATCCGGTGACGCCCGCGGACCCCTTCGAGGTGAGCAGCAGCACGCCGAGCACCACGAGCTGGTCGGTGAGCGTCAGCGGCGTGTTAGTGGCCTGGGCGATAAAGATCGCGGCCATCGTGTAGTAGATGCACTGGCCGTCGGGATTGAAGGTCAGGCCCGAGGGCACGACCAGGCCAACCACCGGTTTGGAAACGCCGGCGTGCTCCAGCTTGCGCATGAGCTGTGGCACCACCGATTCGGACGAGCTCGTGCCGAGCACGGTGAACAGTTCGTCCTTTATGTACTTCAGGAACTTCCACAGACTGAAGCCGGACAGCCGTGCGATGCCGCCGAGCACAACGACGACGAACAGGAAGCAGGTGATGTACATCGTGCCCATCAACTTGCCGAGGGAGACGATGGAGCCGAGGCCGTACTTGCCGACCGTGAAGGCCATCGCGCCGAAAGCTGCCAGCGGTGCGAGCCGCATGATCATTCCGACGATCGAGAACACGCCGTGCGTGAACGCATCCAGGAAGTCGACCACGGGTTTGCCGCGCGGGCCGATGTGCGACAGCGCCACACCGAACAGCGTGGCGAAGACGAGGATCTGCAGGATGTCGTTCTTGGCCAGCGCGTCGACGATGCTCGTCGGCACGAGGTTCAGCATGAAGTCGACGAACCCGGTCGGCTTGGCGGCCGTGGCCGTGTAGCCCGCGATGGCCTTGGCATCCAGCTGCGTGGCGTCGATGTTCATGCCGTCGCCCGGCCGAACGACGTTGACAACCACCAGGCCAAGCACCAGCGCAAAGGTCGACAGCACCTCGAAGTAGATCAAGGCCCGGGCGCCTACGCGACCGAGCTCCTTCATGTTCTCCATGCGCGCGATGCCGAGCACGACAGTGGCGAAGATGATCGGCGCGAAGACCATCTTGATCAGCTTGATGAAGATGTCGCCCAGGGGCTTGAGGTCGCTGCCGAGGCCGGGGGCGAAGAAGCCCAATGCCACCCCGGCGAACACGCCGATCAAGACCTGGACGTAGAGCTTTCCGAAAAAGCGCCGCATGGCTTGTCTCCTGATGGATGTGCGGGCGTGACTCGCCCACCCGGCAGCGCTTGGCGGCTGTTGCGGGACTCGGCGCCAGTGGCGCCGGAAGACCGGGGAATCGGCCCTGGCCGGCCCCCCCTGGGGCGGCCGGGGCCGTTCGGTTCAGGCTGCCTTGCGCTGGGCGCCGGCGGTCAGCAGTTCGCAGACCGCCTGCGTGACCTGCGCCGTCGTGGCCTTGCCACCGAGGTCGCCGGTGTGCAACTTCGGATTGGCCGTGACCTGCTCGATGGCGCTCATGACCTGCTTGGCGGCCTCAAACTCACCAAGGTGCTCGAGCATCATCACCACCGACCAGAAGGTGCCCACCGGGTTGGCCAGGCCCTTGCCCATGATGTCGAA
>JAZKFQ010000013.1:0-24985 GCA_040386375.1 Pseudomonadota bacterium | reverse complement strand
ATACTCATGTGCTGCTCAACGGCTCAGGGGCGAGGTTCGTTCACAAGTTCTGAGGCGCCGCCGTTCGCGGCCGGCCTGCCCGCCATGCGCCTGGCGTCAAGCGCCCAGCCGCGACAATCCGCCACACCGCTGTGAAAGGCCATCGGATTGAGCATGGACGACGCCTACATCGAACTGGGGCTGGCGCCCGGCGCCAGCGATGCCGAGGTCAAGGCTGCCTGGCGCAGGATGGTCTCGCGCTGGCACCCAGACCGCAACGCTTCGGCCGAGGCAGCGGCGCTGATCCAGCGCATCAACGGCGCCTATGAGCGCATCCGGCTGGCTTCGGTGTCGGCCGGCGTCGGCGCTGCGGCGGAGGGCCGGGTCGTGCAGCGCCGCGTGCGCCTGGCCATCGAGGATGCCGTGCTCGGCTGCACGCGGGTGCTGCGCGGGCGCCTGGTCGAGGCCTGCGTGGCCTGCGGCAGCAGCGGCGTGCGCGGCGTGCCGCAGCGCTGCGGATCGTGTGGCGGCAGCGGCCGCCGGCGCGCCGACTGGTGGGTGGCCTGGCCGCCCGCACCCACGGCCTGCGGCGACTGTGACGGCGCCGGCACGCGGCGGCAAGCCTGCCCGGCCTGCGCTGGCGCCGGGCAACAGACCATGCGCTACCGCTGCACCGTGCGCCTGCCGGCCGGCTTGCGGCACGGCGACCAGCTGGCCGCCGACGGCGGCGGCAGCCACCGCGGCGGCTTCGACGGCAGGCTGGCGCTGCGCATCGAACTGGCGGCGCATGCCTTGTTTCAGATCGGCGACGACGGCCTGCTGCATGGCGAGTTCCCGGTCGACGGCTTTGCCTGGCTGGCGCAGCGCCGGATCAACGTGCCTGCGCCGTGCGGGCTGCAGCCGCTGCAGCTGCGCCGCGGCTGCCTGGTCTACCGCTTGCCCGGCCACGGCCTGCCGCTGCAGCGTGGCAGCCGCCAGCGTGCCGACTACCTGGTGACGCTGGTGCCGAGCTTTCCGGATCTGCCCGATGCCGAGCAGCAGGCCTTGCTCGAGCGCCTGGCCGCCATCTCCGATGTGCAGCCGCCGCCGGCGCTGCGCGCATGGCGGCACCGGCTGCAGGCCTGGGCGCGTGGGCGCCCGGTGCCGCGCTGATGCCGCATGGCGGCCGGTGGCGCGGCGATCCGGTCAGCGCCCACCGGCCCCTGCCACACCCGCCGCAGCCGGCCGCCGCTGCGCACGCTGGTGGTTGAACGCAGCCGCCACCCCCAGCAGGCCCAGCGCGCCGGCGGCCAGCACCCAGCCGGTGCCGGCCGTGTCCACCACCAGGCCGGCCACCCCCACACCGAGCGACTGGCCCAGGAAGAAGCAGCAGGCGAAGGCTGCCACGGCCGTGCCACGCCGCTCGGGCGCCATCTGCGTGGCCTGGGTCTGCAAGGTGTTGTGCATCATGTAGAAGCCCAGGCCCATCACCATGCAGGCCGGCACGGCCCAGCCCCAGGCGGGGGCGAAGGCGATGGCCACCAGCGCGCCGGCCATCAGCCAGGAGCCGGCGCGCACCAGCCACACCTCGCCCATGCGCGCCACCAGCAGCCGCGCACCCAGCGCAAACCCGAGGCCGCCCAGGGCGAAGCCCATCACCAGGCCGCCCACGGTGGACAGCGGCAGGCCGAAGCGCTGGTGCAGGTGGGCGGCGATGAAGGCAAACGGCCCGTAGACCACGGCGCCTTCCAGGAACACCACCACCAGCACCACCCGCGCCCAGGGCTGGGCCAGCACGGCGCGGAACTGCCGCGCCACGGTCACCAGTGCACCACCGGGCTGGCCGGCCGCCTGCAGCACCGGCGGCGGCAGGCGCCTGCGGGCCAGCACCAGCACGGCAGCCACCACCAGAAACAGGCCCGCCACGCCGAAGAACGGCGCGCGCCAGGGCAGGTGCTCGGCGGTGTAGCCACCGGCCCACACCCCCAGTGCAAAGCCGGTGATCTGGCCGATGAGGAAGCGCGCCAGCACCGGCTGGCGCCGCTCGTAGGGCACGCTGTCGCCGATCCAGGCCATGGACAGCGGGATCACCGCCGCGGCCGTGCCGCCGGCCAGCAGGCGCGCGGCCAGCAGGCTGTCGTGGCCCGGCGCCAGCGCGCAGAGCAGGGATGACAGCGCCGAGGCCACGCAGGCCCAGGTGATGACGCGCAGCTTGCCGAAGCGGTCGCCCAGCGGGCCGAACAGCGCCTGCGCCAGGCCGTAGGCCACGGCAAACACGGTGATCACCAGCGAGGCCTGGCCCAGGGTGATCTGGAATTCGCTGGCCAGGCGGGGCAGCAGGGCGTCGGCCAGGCGCAGCGAGATGCCGCTGGCCCCGGCCGCCAGCGCCAGCGCGGCGATGGCGCCCACGGGCGTGTGGTCGGGCGGTGGGGATGCGGTCATCCGGCATTGTCCCGGCTGGCGGGCCTGCAGCGCAGAGAGGCGCCGGCGTCTGCGATCATGGGGTGTGCAAGCCTGCAGACAACCCGGCCCATGAAGATCGCGGTGATCGGCGCCGGCCTGGGCGGGCTGGCGGCGGCCTGGCTGCTGGGGCGCCCTGGCGGCCCGCACCAGGTCACGCTGTACGAGCGCCAGGCGCAGCCCGGCTTCACCGCCGCCAACGTGGCCGTGCCCGGGCGTGGCGCGGCCGGCAACCCGGTGCGGGTGGACGTGCCGCTGCGGGTGTTCTACCCCGGCTACTACCCCACGCTGACCCGGCTCTACCAGGCCCTGGCCGTTCCCAGCGAGCCGGTGAGCTATGCCGCCAGCTTCCACGGCCCGGCGCTGGCGGGGCCGGCGGGGCGTGCGGCAGAAAGTCTGTACTTCCGCTACCGCAACCTGCGCTGGGGCGACCAGTCCCTGGCCGTGCTGGCACCACCCGACTGGCTGCTGGGCGCCGCGGCCTGGCGCATCGTGGGTGGGGTGCTGCGCTTCCAGCGTGAGGCGCTGGCGGCGCTGCATGCCGGTGGGTTGGCCGGCGTGGCCATCGGCGACTGGCTGGCGGCGCGGGCCTATCCACGCGACTTCGTCGACGGCTTTCTGCTTCCGGCCATCGCCACGGTGTGCACCTGCAGCCTGGCCCAGGCGGCGCAGTTCCCGGCGGCGGTGGTGGTCGACTACCTGGCCCAGGGCGTGGCGCGCCAGAGCGTGCACCGCGCCCTGCACGGTGCCGACGACGTGCTGCGCCGCCTGCTGGCCGGCATTGCCGACCTGCGCTGCGGCGCACGCATCGCCGCGGTGCGCCGGCTGCCGGACGGCGCTGGTGTGCAGCTGCAGCTGGAAGACGGCCGCAGCGACACGGCCGACCAGCTGGTGCTGGCCACCTCCGCCAGCCAGGCGCTGCAGCTGCTGGCCGATGCCAGCCCGGACGAGGCGGCGATGCTGGCCGGCTTCCGCAGCGCGCCGGTGCAGGTGCTGACCCACAGCGACGCCAGCCTGATGCCGGCGCGCCGGCGTGACTGGTCACCCGTCAACCTGTGGGTGGACACGGCGGCGGGTGCGGTGGAGTCCAGCATCTGGGTGAACGCGGTGCAGCCGGTGCTGCACGGCGCGCCCGACGTGTTCCAGACCGTGGGCCCGCTGCGCCCGGTGGCCGAGGGCGCCGTGCTGGGCCAGGCCCGGTTCGAGCGGCCGCTGGTGGACCTGCGCAGCCAGCAGGCGCTGGCTGCGCTGTTGCAGCTGCAGGCCCAGCCGGGGCGGCGGGTGTGGTTCTGCGGCAGTTATGCCCAGACCGGCATCCCGCTGCTGGAGAGCGCGGTGCGCTCGGCCTTCGAGGTGGCGCAGCGCCTGGGCGCGGTGCTGCCCGGCGCCGTCGATCAGGCGCGCGTGGCCTGAACCTTCTCGATCAGCTGGCGCGCGGCCAGTTCGCTGTTCAGCGATTGCTCCAGCGGCGCCCGGCACAGGCCGGCATGGCCGTAGTGCCGGTTTTCGTAGACCATGGCCGCCGCGGGAAAGGTGTCCAGCAGCTGCTGCAGGCCCGGCCCGGGGGGCAGGCTGTCCAGCAGCTGGCCCAGGTGCAGCACCAGGTGGCGGTATTGCTCGGCGCCGATGGTGGCCGGCGACGCCTCCACACGCTGCAACAGCTCGGCCAGGGTGATGGCGGTGCGGAAGGTCCCGGTGAAGGGTGCGGCTTCGGGATGGTGTGATGTGGCCATGGGGGGCAGATGGAGGCACTGCGGCCGCTTGCAAGGTTGCTGGGGGCTGATCCTGGTGGCGATGGCTGGCTGTCGTCGGCCACCGGCCGCTGCCGAGCTGTCAGTCCTTGGGCAGCCGGGCGATCTCAGCACTGATCGCGTCCCGCTGCGTCCTCAGCAAGGCGCCGATGGAGGGATGCGCGGCCACCTCGCTCTGCCGCAGGGCCTTGTCGTACTCAGCGCACAGCGATTCTTCGCCCTCTCGCACCGCGGGCAGGACGTCCCGGTCGAGGTTGGAGAGCCAGTCGCGCAGGATCACGACCATTTTGTTCACCGTGCCCTGCAGCGACGAGTCGTCCGTTTCCGCGTCGCGCAACCGCACCAGTTCGGCCTTCTGCGCACCGGCATGGCCTTCGTGCAGATCGATGAGCCGACGCAGATCCGGCTGAATCTCAGGCTGCGCACGCGACAACATCTCGTGGTAGCCCTTCAGGACGTCGTTGGTTGCGGTGTGCACATCATGCAGGGCGTTGTTGGCGCGAGCGCTCATCGTCATCTCCAGTGAGGGGTTGGCGACGATCGTAAAAATGCCGCTGCGCCTGTGGAGGCAGACAACGGCGCGTCTGCTTGTAGGCCAAGGGCGATGGCACGCATTGCGTGCGCCTCGGTGGCGTGTCGTGCTGCCGGGGGATGACAGGCGTTCTTAGCAACGTTTAAGGCGCGCTTAGCGCGCGCCAAAGGACAAGCCCCACCCCGGGGCGCCACAGTGTGGTCAACCCAGCCGAGGAGCTGCAGATGACCACACCAGCACAGCCGCGATGCCAGCCGGCGCCACCGTTCAGGCGCCCCGCCGCCGCCCCTGACTTCCAAGACGTTTTCCAAGACGACCGCGAGGAGTGACACCATGACCACCCCCAACTGGCCCATGTCCGGCCCCAATGACAGCCTGCCCGGCATGGGCAGCGACACCCTGCTGGCGGCGCTGGACGCGCTGGACACCGGCGTGATGGTCTGCGACGCGCGCGGCCGCCTGCTGGTGCACAACCAGGCCGCGCGCCGCGAGCTGGTGGCCGGCGGCGTGCTGGTCCTGGGCACCGACGGCCTGCTGGACGTGGCCGGCGGTGCCGGCCTGCTGGCCCTGCGCCGCGCGGTGCATGGCGCGGCCTTCACCCACAGCCACCACCTGGTGCCGCTGCGCCACGGCACGCAGTGCCTGATGCTGGCGGTGCAGCCGCTGCGCAGCGACAGCGACGGTGGGCAGCGGGTGCTGCTGCTGACCGGCCGGCGTGGGCTGTGCCCCGACCTGGCGGTGCAGCACCTGGGCCGTGTGTATGCGCTGACACCGGCCGAGCGGGCCGTGCTGTCCAGCCTGCTGGCGGGGGTGCGCATCGGCGCCATGGCCCGCGCGCGTGGTGTCAAGCTGTCGACGGTGCGCACCCAGGTGGCGGCGCTGCGGTCCAAGCTGGGGGTGCAGCGGGTCGACGACATCACCCGCCTGGTGGCCGAGCTGCCGCCGATGCTGGGTGCGCTGGCCCGCCACGATGCCCGGCCGGCGCCGCCGCTGCGGCCGCCGCTGTCAGCCGCCGTGCCGGCTGCCGCGCAGATGCTGAACGCCTGAGCGGCCGCTGCGGCCGCCCCCGGTCAGCCGCGCCGGCGGCGCAGCGCAGCCAGGGCGGCCACGCCGCCCAGCAGCAGCGCCCAGGTCTGCGGCTCGGGCACGGCGGCGGCCTGCAGCGCGGCCACGCCGGTGTCGGGAAAGTCGGTGAACACACCGTCCACGCCCAGCCCCATGTAGTAGGCCATCTCGGCCTGCGGGTCGGCAAAGCCGTAGCCGCTGGCGTCGTTGCGGAAGGTCCAGGTGTGCACCAGCAGGCCGGCGGCATGCGCGGCCTCGATGACGCCGGTGCTGCCGTCCACACGCCGGTCGGCGAGGTTGACCGTGCCGTCGCCGTTGCGGTCCACACCGTCGGCCACGGTGCGCACCAGGTAGGGCTTCCAGGGGCCGATGCCGTCGGCATAGCTCTTGACGAAGGCCAGGCCCTGGGCGGTCAGCAGGTCGGCAAAACTGCGGCTGTCGCCGCTGGCGGCAAAGTCATAGGGCTTGTCGTAGGGCGCCACCAGCGACAGGCTGCCGTCGGCGCGCACGTCGTCGGCATCCACCAGCTGCACCAGCTTGATGTCGGTCTGGCCGTTCAGGTACTGCAGGTTGGCCACCTCGAAGCTCTGGATGAACACCGGCGCCTGGACGGTGTTGCCATAGGCCGCATGCAGCTTGGCCACCAGCGTGTCCTCGAAGTGGCTGGCCGAGAAGCCGTTGGCCACGGCCTGCTGCCGGGTGTAGCTGCTGTGCTTGAGCTCGGGGTAGATGCTGATCGTGCGGCCGCTGGCCTGGCTCTGCGCCTGGGCCAGCGCGATCACCTCGTCCAGCGTCGGGATGCTCAGGTCGCTGTCGTAGGCGGTCTGGTTGCGGCTGTAGTCCACCAGGCGGCCGCGGGTCTGCACCGCCTGCAGCGTCTTGATTTCGGCCAGGGTGAAGGTGTCGGCGAAGTAGGCCGTGGTCTGCACGCCGTCCAGCAGGCGGGTGCGCATGCGGTCGGCGCCGAACTTGGCCGCCACGTCGGTGGTACCGTCCAGAATGGGTTCGTGGCGGGCGATCAGGGCGCCGTCGCGGGTCATCACCAGGTCGGGCTCGATGGCATGGGCACCCTGCTGGATGGCCAGGGCATAGCTGGCCAGGGTGTGCTCGGGCCGGTAGCCCGAGGCACCGCGGTGGGCGATGACCAGCGGCGCGGCGCCGTCCAGGGTGGTCCAGCTGGGGCTGGCCGCTGGGCCGGCAGCTTGGGCGCTGGCCGCCAGCAGGCCGATGGTGGTGCCGGTGGCCAGTGCCAGCAGGCCTTGGTTGCGCATCATGGGTCTCCTCCTCGGGGTGGTGACCGGCCAGCTTGGTGCCGGCGTGTGACGCGGTGTTGACAGCCGGTGGGCCGCCGCCAGCTGCAGTTTGTCGGCGCCGGCAGCGCTTGGTCGCAAGCCGCTGGCGGCGGCGCACCCGGCCGCCTAGAGTGCAGCCATCGACCCACCGATTCCACCAGGAGCCCACCATGACCAGCCCCCGCACCCTGCACACCAGCCTGCCGCAACAAGCCCTGTCGCTGGGCCTGGCCGCGGTGGTGACGGCCGCGCTGCTCAGCGGCGTGCTGGGCCTGGCCGGTGCCGACCAGGCCGCCCAGCTGGCGCAGCGGCTGCAAGCCGCGCCCCAGGCCATCGCCCAGCAGCTGGTGGCCCCGCAGAGTTGAGCATCCCGTCTGCGGCCCTGTGATCCAGGGCCACTTCACGAGCCGGCTGCGTGCCGGCTCTTTTTTTGTCAGGCCTGCGTGCCCGACAGGCGGAAGGCGCCGATCACCCGTGCCAGCTGGGCGGCCTGGTCCTTCAGGTTGTCGGCGGCGGCCGCCGATTGCTCCACCAGCGCCGCGTTCTGCTGCGTCATGCCGTCGAGCTGGCACACCGACTGGTTGACCTGGCCGATGCCGCTGCGCTGCTCGTGGGTGGCGGCGCTGATCTCGCCGATCACCTCGGACACGCGGCGGATGCCGACCACGATGTCGTCCATCATGCCGCCGGCCTGCTGCACCAGGGCGCTGCCCGATTCCACCTTGTCGACGCTGGCGCCGATCAGCGCCTTGATCTCGCGCGCCGCTGCCGCGCTGCGCTGCGCCAGGCTGCGCACCTCGCCGGCCACCACCGCAAAGCCGCGGCCCTGCTCGCCGGCACGCGCGGCCTCCACCGCGGCGTTCAGCGCCAGGATATTGGTCTGGAAGGCGATGCCGTCGATGGTGCCGATGATGTCGCCGATGCGCTGGCTGGAGCTGCTGATGTCGGCCATGTTGGCCACCACCTGCTGCACCACCGCACCACCGCGCTGCACCGCCTGCACGGCGGATTGCGCCAGCTGGTTGGCGGTGTCGGCGGCGTCGGCGCTCTGGCGCACGGTGGCCGTCAGCTCCACCATCGCGCTGGCGGTCTGCTGCAGGCTGCTGGCCGCCTGCTCGGTGCGCTGGCTGAGGTCGACACTGCCGCTGGCGATCTCGCCCGAGGCCAGCGCAATGCTGCCGGCGCTGCGGTTGACGCTGACCATGGCCGCGTTCAGGCGCAGCACGGCCTGGTGCAGGGCCTGGCCCAGCGGTGTGCGGGCCTGCAGCTGGTCCACGTCCAGCGCCAGTGATTCACCCCGGCCCATGTGGCCGAGGATGGCCGCCACTTCATGGCCGGCGTTGGCGTGGCGGCGCATCAGCACCGCCACGTGGATCTCGAAGCCGGTCTGCACCACCACATAACCGGCGTGGGCCACGATGCGGGTGAAGTCGGGCGTGGCCAGGCAGTACACACCCGCGCCAGCGGCTTGCAGGCGGTCGAACAGCACATGGTGCACGGCGATCAGGCCGGCCGCGGCGACGATGGGCCGCCAGTCCTGGTAGACCAGCAGCACGCCCAGGGTGACGAACACACCGAAGTGGAACTCCAGCGTGCCGCGGCCCAGCTGGATGTGCAGCGCCGTCATGCCCATCAGGCAGAGCGAGAGCAGCAGGCGCGACAGCATGCTGCCCGGTGCCAGCAGACCGGCGCCGGCACCCAGCGCCAGCAGCAGGCCGCCCACCAGCACGGCGGTGCCGGTCTGGTCGAACTGCAGGCCGACCGCCAGAGCGATCAGGCCGCTGGCGACCAGGGCCCCGAGGATCAGGCGGTCGGCAGTGACGGCCTGCGCCGTGTGGGTGGTGGGGGAGGGTGTGGGCATGGGAGTCCTGGGGCCGGGGCCTGCTGCCGACGTGCGGCGGGCGCGCTGGCCGGGCGGCCGTGGCGGCCCGGGCCAGAAGAGGGAACAGATGCCTGGTATCGGCCGTGCGCCCCCCCTTCTTGAGCGGCCGGCCCGGCGCCAGCGCCCTGGACGGGCTGCGGCGTACCATCGGTCACGCACAGTGGCCGCTGGCCGGGAGACCCGAGATGAAAGCGATGTGGAACGGCGTGGTGATCGCCGAGAGCGACGACACCGTGGTGGTGGAAGGCAACCACTACTTCCCGGAAGCCGCGGTCAAGCGCGACTACCTGGCGCACAGCAACCACCGCACGTCCTGCGCCTGGAAGGGCCAGGCGCGGTACCACAGCCTGCTGGTCAACGGCGACCTGAACCCGGACGCGGTCTGGTACTACCCCGAGCCCAGCGAGGCCGCCGCCAACATCAAGGGGCGGCTGGCCTTCTGGAAGGGTGTGCAGGTCGTCGACTGAATCAGGCCAGGCGGCCGGCCTGGAAGTCTTCCACCGCCGCCATCAGTTCGGCGCGGGTGTTCATCACGAAGGGGCCGTACTGGGCGATGGGTTCGCCCAGCGGCGCACCGGCGATCAGCAGGGCACGGGCGGGCGCCTCACCGGCCTGCAGCACCACGCCGTCGGCCGCTGCGTCCTGTGCCAGCACCGCCATGCGCTGCGCCGGCACCGCCGTCTCGCCCACCTGCAGCGCGCCGCGGTAGACGTAGACGAAGGCGTTGTGCCCCGCCGGCAGCGCCTGCTCGACGCGCGCGCCGGCCGCCAGGTGGATGTCCAGGTAGAGCGGCTCGGTGCGCGGGCGCTGCACCGCACCGGCCACGCCGTGGCTGGCGCCCGCGATCACCCGCACACGCACCCCCGGTGCGGTGAACTCGGGGATCTGCTCGGCGGGGATGTCGCGGTAGCCCGGGGCCTGCATCTTGTCGGCCGCGGCCAGGTTCAGCCACAGCTGGAAGCCTTCCATCACGCCCTCGGTCTGCTCGGGCAGCTCGCTGTGGATCACGCCGCGGCCAGCGGTCATCCACTGCACGCCGCCGTCGCCCAGCAGGCCTTCGTTGCCGGCCGAATCGCGGTGGCGCATGCGGCCGGCCAGCATGTAGGTGATGGTCTCGAAGCCGCGGTGCGGGTGGTCGGGGAAGCCGGCGATGTAGTCACCCGGCTGGTCCGAGCCGAAGGCGTCGAGCATCAGATAGGGGTCGAGCCGGCGCTGCAGCGGCTGGGTGAGCACACGGGTGAGCTTGACGCCGGCGCCGTCGCTGGTGGGCTGGCCGGCCACCAGCCGCTCGACGCGGCGCGCAGTGGTGACCGGGGCGGAGGTGCTGAGGGTGGTGGTGGTGTCCATGGCCAGATGGTGGCATGCAGCAGGCGCAGCCGGCGCCAGCGGTTTTGAACGCGGCATTCGAATCCGCGGCCTTGCAGCGCTAGGCTTGCGCCCATGCCGCCCGCCATCAGCACCGCCCACCTGCGCCGCCTGCGGGCGGTGTGGCAGTCGGCAGGCTGGCCCTACCAGGACATGCTGGAGCTGGACCTGCTGGCCGCCGGCCTGCTGCAGCGCCAGCAGGATGGCCAGGGCCGCGAGACGGTGCGGGTGACCGACGCCGGCCTGCAGCTGCTGCACCACACCCTGCAGAAGAACCGCGCCGCGCGCGATGACCATGAGCAGCTGGTGGCCCAGGTGGCACGCAGCATGCAGCGCGCCGGCCGCGTGGTGTGGCGCGGCCTGAGCCTGCGTGCGCGGGTGGGCGGCGAGGCCGCGGCCGGTGGTGACGCGGACCCACGCTGGGCCATGGCCATGCCCGATGTCTATTCCATCCGCCACACCACGGTGGAAGACTTCGTCGAACCGGTGGCGCACGAGATCAAGGTGCGGCGTGCCGACCTGCTGGCCGACCTGCGCCGCCCGGCCAAGGGTGAGGCCTACCGCTGGTTGAGTGCCGAATGCTGGTACGTGATCCGCGCCGGCATCGCCCGGCCCGAGGAGATCCCGCCGGCCTACGGCCTGCTGGTGGCCGATGCAGCAGGCGCGCTGGAGGTGACCCGCCCGGCGCCACGCCGGCCCATGCGCCTGCCCTTCATGGTGTGGATGGCGCTGGCCCGGGCCAGGCCCGAGCCGGTGGACGACGATTCCCAGCCGGGCCTGGCCGAGGCCGGCCCCGGCTGAGGTCCGGCCCGGGCGCGCAGGCCCACGCAGCGGACAGGGCCCGACGGCGCCACGTGCGAGCGGCTGCCGCTCAGGGGCAGGCCGCGTCGTCGGCCTGGCGGTCGGCCAGCGCGGCCAGTGGATCGATGCGGCGCAGCGAGCTGCCGCACAGCCCGGCCGAGCGGTCGGTGAGGCGCTTCATCACGTCCTCCAGGGACCATTGGCGCTGCGTGGGCAGGCCGGGCTGGCCGTCCTTGGGCACGGTGGCCAGCAGCAGCGCCGCACTGCCGGCCACCAGGGGCGCGGCCATGGAGGTGCCGCTCCAGCTGCCCCAGCGGCCACCGGGCAGGGTGCTGACGATGGCCTCGCCCGGTGCCGCCACCCGGACCCAGCTGCCCCAGTTGGAGAAGCTGGCCACCCGCTGGGCGCTGGTGCTGGCCGCCACCGACAGCGTGCCCTTCACGTCTTCGGCCGCGGGGTACTGTTTCTCCACATCGCTGCCCGAGTTGCCGGCGGCCGCGGCCACCACGGCGCCATGGCCGCGGGCGCAGCGCGCCCGGTCGGCGTCGAAGCGCACGTCCTGGAAATCGTCGTCGTCGTCGTCGAACTGGCAGGTGGCCAGGTTCACCGCCAGGCTCAGCAGTTCGGTGGGTTCGGTGGTGCCCAGGCTCAGGTTGATGACGTGGGCGCCGTCGTCGGTGGCCGGGTTGCCGTCGGGGTCGACCGCCCAGGCCAGGCCCTCGGCCAGCACCCAGGTGTTGCCACGCCCGCGGGCGTCCAGCACCCGCACCGGCATCAGGCGCGCGCCGGGCGCGGCCAGCGCCACCAGGCCGGCCACATGCGTGCCGTGGCCCCAGCCCAGGTCGCCGCTGCCGCCGCCTTCGTCGGCCACCTGGTCGTCGTCGACGAAATCGCGGCCCAGCACCGCGCCGGCGCCGTTGCGCGCCAGGCGGCCGGACAGCGCCGGGTGGCGGCTGTCGATGCCGGTGTCCAGCACCGCCACCCGCACGCCCAGGCCGGTGCTCAGCGCATGGGCGGCCGGCAGGTTCAGCTGCTGCGGCGCCCATTGCGCGGCGTAGATGGCGCTGTCGCCACCGATCAGCCACACCGAATTGCGCCGCCCTTCGGGCGTGGCGCTGGCCACGTGGCGCTCGGCAAAGCGCACCCGCTGGTCTTGCTGCAGGGCGCGCAGCACGCTGTCGAGGTTGCCGCCGGTGGCGATGCGCAGCTGGTAGATGGGCCGCTGGCCGAACTGGTCGACCTGGGTCAGGCGGTGGGCCTGCAGCAGCGGGCCGATCTGCACGTCGCGGCGCAGCTGCACCACCAGGTCGGTGTCCAGGTTGACCTGTGCCGTGCCGGCCGGCCGCGGCCGGGGTGCGCTGGCGCTCTGGTCGGTGGGGGTGTCGGCGGCATCCGCCGTGGTGTCGCCACCGCCGCCGCCGCAGGCAGTGAGCAGGCTGGTGGCCAGCAGGGTCGGCAGCAGCAGGGAAGATCGGCGTGGCATGGTGGCTCCTGGGGTTCCGGACAGACCGGGCTTGCTGCACAGACCGGGGCAGCGGTCGATCCGTACAACACCACAAGGTTCAGGCGCCACGCGCCACCCCCCCTGTTGGCAGGGGGCCGTCAGGCCTGGCCGTGCAGGGCGAACGCCGCCCAGTGGAAGGGGTGGGCACCGCTGGCCGCCAGTGCCATCTGGGCCGCACGCAGCGCCGCGGCCGGGCGCTCACCCGCGGCCAGGCGCTGGTAGAAGGCCTGCATCAGCCGGGCGGTGGACTGGTCGTCCACCATCCACAGGCTGGCCAGCACCGTGGGCGCGCCGGCCAGCAGAAAGCCGCGCACCAGGCCCAGCAGCTCGTCGCCCGGGGCCACCCGGCTCAGCCCGGTCTCGCAGGCCGACAGCGCCACCAGCTTGCCGGCCACCGGCAGCTGCTGGGCGTCCAGCAGGGTGAGCTCGCCATCGGCCAGGGTCAGGGACGAGAAGCTGGGGCTGTCGGCGCGGAACTGGCCATGGCAGGCCAGGTGCAGCACGTCCATCCCCGGCAGCCCGGCGCGCAGCGCCTGGCGGGTGGCGGCCGCGCCCTCGACCACCCGGCCCCCGTCGCCGAAGGCAGCGGCCACCGCGCGCAGCTCGGCCGGCACCTGCGGCAGGCCCGGCCCGCCGTGGCCCAGGGCCAGGGCGCGGCGCAGCGGTGGCAGCGGCCTGGCGCGCCCGGCCAGCCACAGCGTGGCGCTGGGCGCCAGGCTGATCTCGTGGCGCTCGGCCAGCCAGCACTGGCCGTCGTGCAGCGCCGCGAACGGCAGGTAGTGCAGGCTGCGGTGCGGCACCAGGGCCAGCCGGGCCACACCCTGCACCAGCGGCGCCACGCCGGCCCACACCAGCGCATGCAGGGCCTGCAGATGGGCCTGCACCCGGGCCAGCAGCTGCGCCGCATGGGCCTGCAGGCCCTGGCTGGCGTGGCGCTGGCCGTCGATCTGGAACCGCAGGCCGTCCAGGCGCTCGTCCAGGCCGCTGCAGTCGCTCAGCACCTGGTGCACACCGTCGGCCCGCACCACGCAGGCCAGCAGGCGCTGGCCCAGGCGGTGGAAGGCCACCAGGGCGGTGTCGGCCGGCAGCGCCGCCTGCAGCGCGGCGGCGCTGAAGCCGGCGGGCAGTGCGTCTCCGCCCGGCTGCGCCGCCGCGGCCAGCTGGGCCCGGCGGTGGGCTTCCAGCAGGGCTTCTTCCAGTGCGCTGATGCGGCTGGCCTGGGCCTGCAGCGCGCCGTGTTCACCGTCGGCCAGTGCCAGGCGCTGCTGTTCACGCGCCCACTGCAGGCGCTGGCGCAGGTTGTCCAGCGCGGGGTCGGCGGGCGTGGCGGCGCTGTCGTGCATGCCCAGCGCCAAGGCCCGCGCGCGGCCCTGTTCCAGCAGGGCCAGCAGCTGTGCCGGGGCATCGCCGACGGCCAGCGCCAGGGTGACCAGCTGGTCGTGCAGCTGTTCGGCATCGGCGCCGATGGCGGTGCGGAAGGCATCGCCTTGCAGCGCCACGCGGGCATCGTCGATCAGGGCCAGCGCCTGCTGCAGGTGCCGGCGCGCCAGGCCGGTCTCGCCCTGGGCCGCGGCCAGCGCACCCAGGCCGCGGTGGCAGGCCAGGGCCACCGCCCGCAGGCCCTGGGCCTCGGCCTGCGCCAGCACCTGCCGGAAGCCGTTGCGCGCTGCGTCAGCCTGGCCCAGTGCGGCGGCGGCCGCGGCGGCCGTGGCCTCGGCCTCCAGCTGCCAGCCCAGGATGCCGCTGTCGGCCAGCGCCGCGGCGGCACGCCGGGCGCTGTCCAGCGCCGCTGCGCCCTGGCCCGCGGCCAGCTGCGCGCCGGCCAGGGCCAGGTCGGTCAGCGCCACCGAGGCCGCATTGCCCTGGGCCTGGAACAGCGCACGCGCCGCGGCCAGGCCTTGCAGGGCCTGACCGGCGTGGCCCAGTCGGCCCTGGGCGCGCGCCGACTCCAGCGTGGCGCGCGCCAGCTCCACCGGGGCGTCGATGGCGGCGGCCCGCGCCATCACCTGGGCGTACAGCGCCACCGCCTCGGGCAGCAGGTTGACGGCGCTGTAGGCGTCGGCCAGCGCCGCCTCGGCCTCGATGCACTGCTGCGGGCTGGCACCGGCCTGGGCAAAGCCCCGGCTGGCGGCGGCCAGGGCGCGCAGGGCGGCGTGGTAGTGGCCGCGGTGCAGGGCGATGCGGCCGATGGCGCCCTCGGCCAGCGCAGCGGCCACGGCCAGGCCGTGGGTCTGTGCACGCATGCGGGCGCGCTGGTTGATGCGTGTGGCCTCGTCGAAATCGAACAGCCAGGTCAGGGCATTGGCCAGGGCGATGTCGGCGTGGATGGACAGGCTGCGGTCGCTGGCACGCGCGCCGCGCACCGCAGCGCTGCGGAACAGCCGGGCCGCCTCGGCATGGCGGTCCTGGCGCGAGGCCAGCGTGCCCAGGTTGACCTCGATCTTGCCGGCGGCCAGCTCGTCGCCCAGGGCCAGGAACTGCTGCAGCGCGTCCTGGCCGCAGTGCATGGCGTCGTCGTGCCGGCCCAGCAGGGACAGCGCCATCACCTGGGGCACACGGGTCTGGGCCGCCGGCCCGGGCTGCTGCAGGGCGTGGAAGCCGGCATGCGCGGCGTCCAGGCTGGCCACGGCGTCGGCGCTGCGGCCTTCACACAGGTGGGCGATGCCCTGCACCCAATCGGCCAGGGCGCCGATCTCGGCGCGGTCGGCCAGCGCCGCAACCTCGGCGCCGCCGGCCAGGTCATGCAGCTGCCGCAGCAGGCGGGCGCAGTGCAGGGCCTGGGCCGGGGCGGTGCTCCAGGCGTCGTAGCAGGCGGCCTTCAGCGCCCAGGCCAGGGCCAGGGGTTCGGCGGGCAGGGGCTGGGGCAGCGGCGCCGGGGCGGCGTCCACCAGGCGCCGGGCCAGGTCGCGTGGGCTCTCGGCCACGGCCGGTTCAGGGGGCGTCGGCCAGCGGCGGCAGGTCGACCGGGCCGAGCGTGATCTCCCAGCCGTCGCCCAGCAGCAGCAGGGTGCAGGCGCCGGGTGGCACGGCGTCGAAGCGGAATTCGCACAGCGCATTCCAGCCGGTCTCGGCGGCCCAGTCGCCGCAGCGCAGCGCCACCCGGCCGCTTCTGACCGGCCCCAGCAGCTGGCCGTCGATGCGCCAGCGCGGGGGCTGGGCGCCCGCCTCGGCCTGCAGGCGCAGGTCGATGTCGTGGCCGTCGGCGGAGAACAGCAGCTGGCGCGTGCCACCCTGGCTGCTGCGCAGGCCCATGGCCAGCGGCGACAGGCCGGCGCTGTCGTGGCGCAGCACCGCCGTCACCCGCTGCACCAGCGCGGCCACCGCCTGGCCCACGGCGGCCGCCCCGCGGGGCCGCCAGATGCCCATGGCGCGCTGCAGCACCGCATCGGGCGGGCGCTCCAGGGCGCGGCCCGCGCGCAGGTTGCGCACGATGTCGGCATCGTCCGGATCGGCGTCGGAGGGGCTGGGTGTCATGGCGGACTCGATCTCGGCAACAGGGGCGGATGGCCAACAGACCGTGGGCTGGGTGCGCTGATACAGTTTTTTTACACCTGCCGCAGCAGGGCGCGCAGCTGCGCCAGGCAGCGTGCGCGGGTGGGGCCGATGCTGCCCTCGGCCATGTTCATGCGGCGCGCGATCTCGGCATAGCCCGGGGTCTCGTCCTGCAGGAACAGTAGCTCCAGCAGCTGGCGTGAGCGCGCATCCAGCCGCGCCAGCGCCCGGTGCAGCCGGTCCTGCTGCTGCAGGTCGGACAGCAGCTGCTCGGGCAGGGGCGCGTCGTCGGCGATGCGGTGCAGCGGATCGGTGCCGGCGTCGCTGTCGTCGTCGCCGGTGCTGTGGTCGCCACCGGTGGGTGCCAGGTCGACCAGGCGGCGTGATTGCTCCAGCAGCCGCAGCGATTCACGCTTGGCGGTGGTGACCAGCCAGGCCCGGGTGCGCGCCGGGTCGTCGATGCGGTCCAGGTGCTCGAAGAAGCGGCTGAACACGGTCTGGAACACGTCGGCCGACTGCGCCTCGGACAGGCCGGCGCGGCGTGGCACGGTGTAGACCAGGCGCTGGAAGCGGCCCACCAGGGCGTTCCAGGCGGCCTGGCTGCCGCTGCGGCACTGTTGCACCAGATCGGCATCGGTCAGTTCATCCAGTGACGGCGTGCCCACAACAAGGCCCTCGGCAAGACAGCGGCGCATGCTAGCAGTGCACACCACGGATGCGCTGCGGGCGAGAATCGACCACCGATCCGCCAGGAGCCGACCATGCACCGCCTTGCCGCCGTTGCCCCCCTCGCCCGCCGTGCCGGGCTGGCCCTGTTGCTCGCCCTGCCGCTGGCCGCCAGCCTGCCCGGCGCCGCCCTGGCCGCCAGCCCCAGCGCGGGGGTGGCCTGGGTCAGCGCCGCCGCCGATGCCGACATCGGCCGCGCCTTCGCCCAGGCCCGGGCCGAGAAGAAGCCGCTGCTGCTGTACTGGGGCGCCAAGTGGTGCCCACCCTGCAACCAGCTCAAGGCCACGCTGTTCAACCGTGCCGATTTCATCGAGCGCTCCAAGAGCTTCGTGGCGGTGCACATCGATGGCGACCAGCCCGGCGCCCAGCAGCTGGGTGCGCGCTTCAAGGTGCGGGGCTATCCCACCATGGTGCTGCTGGCCGCCGACGGCAGCGAGATCACCCGCCTGCCCGGCGAGGTGGATGCGCCCCAGGTGATGGCCGTGCTGCAGCTGGGCCTGGCCGGCGGCCGGCCGGTGAAGGCGGTGCTGGCCGATGCACGTGCCGGCAAGCCGGTCAGCGGGCCCGAGTGGCGCATGCTGGCCTATTACGGCTGGGACATCGACGAGGCCCAGCTGGTGAGCGCCGCGGAGCGGCCGGCGCTGCTGGCCCAGCTGTCCCGCGCCTGCCCGCCCGGCGAGGCCCAGGCCGCCACCCGGCTGCTGCTGAAGGCCGTGGCCGAGAGCGACGACGGCAAGGGCATCAAGCCCGATGCGGCGCTGCGTGAACGGGTGCGCAAGCTGCTGGCCGACCCGGTGGCCACGCGTGCGCAGATGGACGTGGTGGTCAACTTCGCCGCCGAGCTGGGCAAGGCGCTGGCGCCCGAGGCGGGGGCCGAGCGCCAGGCGGTGGTCGGGGCCTTCGATGCCGCGCTGCAGCGGCTGGAGGCCGATGCCAGCCTGTCGCGTGCCGACCGCCTGGGCGCGCTGACCAGCCGGGTGGCGCTGGCCCGCATCGACCTGCCGGCCAGCGAGCGCCAGCCCAAGCTGCCCGAGGCCCTGCTGCAGCGTGTGCGTGCCCATGTGGCGCGTGACGACCAGCAGATCAGCGACGGCTACGAGCGCCAGGCGGTGGTCACCGCCGGCGCCTATGCCCTGGGCCTGGCCGGCCTGTGGGCCGAGAGTGATGCCCTGCTCAAGGCCAACCTGGCCAGGAGCCATTCGCCCTACTACCTGATGAGCCAGCTGGGCGGCAATGCGCGCAAGCTGGGCCAGACCGACGAGGCCCTGCGCTGGTATGCCCAGGCCTACGAGAAGAGCGAAGGCCCGGCCACCCGGCTGCAGTGGGGCGCGGGCTACCTCAGCGCGCTGGTGGAGCTGGCGCCGCAGGATGCGGCGCGCATCGAGCAGGTGGCGCGCCAGCTGTTCGCCGAGGCGGCGCAGGACCGCGCCGCCTTCCACGAGCGCAGCGCCCGGTCGCTGCAGCGGGTGGGCAGCAAGCTGGCTGCGTGGAACCAGGGCGGCCAGCAGGCGGCGGTGCTGCAGCGCCTGCACGACGGCCCCCATGGCCTGGCCGCGGTGTGCGGCAAGCTGGATGCCGCCGACCCCCAGCGCGCCACCTGTGCGGCCATCGCCAAGGGGCTGTTGGCCAAGCCTGCCGCGGCGGCTGGTTGAAGGCGGGGTGGTTGGCACACAGTATGCTGCGCCATCCCAGTGTGAGCAGGAGCCTGCATGCCGCGACCGGTCCTCGACGAATCCGCCATCCACCCCGCCGTGCGCGGCCAGGTGGCCGGCCTGCATGCGGAGGTGGTCGACCAGGTGCGCGCGGCGGCGTCCGAGCATGACGTGGTGGTGGTGGGCATGGCTGGCAACCCCTTCGTGAAGAAGGCGCGCCGTGCGCTGGATGCCGCCGGCGTGGCCCACCACGACCTGGACTTCGGCAGCTACTTCAGCCAGTGGCGGCGCCGCAACGCGCTGAAGATGTGGACCGGCTGGCCCACGCTGCCGATGGTCTTCGTGCGGCGCCAGCTTGTGGGCGGCGCCGAGGACCTGCAGCGCCTGATCGGCAGTGGCGAACTGCAGCGCATGCTGGCCTGAGCATGCGGCTGACGATGTGGTTGGGGGGCCTGGTCCTGGCCGGCGCCGCTGCAGCAGCCGGCGCCCAGCCGGGCACGGCGCCGTGCTGGGTCAAGGGCCTGTCGCATGCCGCGCGCTGCGGTGTGGTGCAGCGGCCGCTGGATCCCGAGCGCCCGCAGGGCGTGCTGATCGACGTGCACTTCGCGGTGGTGCCGGCGCTGGCGCGCAACAAGGCGCCGGACGCGGTGTTCTTCTTCGCCGGTGGCCCGGGCCAGAGCGCCATCGACCTCGCCGGCCCGCTGGCCGCGGCCCACAGCCGGCTGCAGCAGCGGCGTGACCTGGTGTTCGTGGACCAGCGTGGCACCGGCCGCAGCGCGCCGCTGAAGTGCCCCGACGACGACGAGCGTGCCCTGCTGCAGTCGCAGGCCGCGCAGGGCGACGAGGCCCGGCGCCTGGCCCGGCTGCAGGCCTGCCGCGCGGCGCTGCAGGCCCTGCCGCACGGCGACCTGCGCTTCTACACCACCGAGATCGCCATGGCCGACGTCGACGCCGTGCGGGTGGCGCTGCGCATCGCGCGCATCAACGCCATCGGCGCGTCCTACGGCACACGCGCGGTGCTGAGCTACCAGCGGCAGTTTCCCCAGACGCTGCGGCGTGCCGTGCTGGACGGCGTGGCGCCGCCCGACATGCGCCTGCCCGACGCCGCCGCCACCGACAACCAGGCTGCCTACGACGCCCTGCTGCGGGCCTGCGCCGCCGACGCCGGCTGTGCCCGCCGCCACCCCGGCCTGGCCAGCCGCCTGCCCGCGCTGCTGGCCAGCCTGCCCCGCAGCGTGAGCCTGCCGCACCCGGTGAGCGGCCAGCTGGAGACGGTGCAGCTGCAGCGCGACACCTTGCTGGCCATGGTGCGCGCGCCGCTCTACAGCCCGGGGCTGGCGGCGGCCCTGCCAGCCGCTCTGGCCGAGGCGGCCGATGGGCGCTGGGCGCCGCTGGCGGCGCTGGCCCAGGCCCTGGGCGGTGGTGCCGGGGGCATTGCCACCGGCCAGCACTTCTCGGTGGTGTGTGCCGAGGATCTCGGTCCGGGGGTTCCCAACGCCGCCGCCGCAACACCGGCCGTGCCGGCCTCCGCGGTGTTTGCCGGCGGCGGCAGCGCCTTCTACCGGGCGGCCTGTGCCGACTGGCCGCGTGGCACGGTCAGCCCGGCCTTCTACAGCCTGCCGCCGGCGGTGGCGCCCACCTGGCTGCTGTCGGGCACGCTGGACCCGGTGACACCACCGCGGCACGGCCAGCGCGTGGCCCAGGCGCTGGGGCCGCTGGCACGCCATGTGGTGGTGCCCAACGTCGGCCATGGTGTGCTGGCCCAGTCCTGCCTGCGCGAGGCGGTGGCGCGCTTCATCACCACGGCCGACGATGCCCAGGCACTGGCCACCGAGGCCGATTGCGCCGCCGGCTTGCCGCGGCCGCCGGCGTTCGTGCCGCCGGGGGCCGCACCATGATCGTGGTGGAGGCGCTGGCCAAGCAGTTTGCGCAGGGCCATGGGCCCACCCGGCGGGTGGTGCCGGCGGTGCAGTCGGTGAGCTTCAGCGCTGCCGACGGCTGCATCACCGGCCTGCTGGGCCCCAACGGTGCGGGCAAGACCACCACGCTGCGCATGATCGCCGGCCTGCTGCGGCCCGATGCCGGGCGCATCACCGTGGCGGGCGTGGACGTGGCCCAGCAGCCGCAGGCGGTGCAGGCGCGGCTGGGAGTGCTGTCCGACGCGCGTGGCCTGTACCCGCGGCTGACAGCGCGCGAGAACATCGTCTACTACGGCCGGCTGCATGGCCTGGACCTCGACCGGGCCGAGGAGCGCGCCACCCTGCTGGCCGGCATGCTGGACATGGCCCCGCTGCTGGACCGCCGCACCGAAGGCTTCAGCCAGGGTGAACGCATGAAGACCGCACTCGCCCGCGCCCTGGTGCACGACCCGTCGCACATCATCCTGGACGAGCCCACGAACGGCCTGGATGTGCTGGCCACACGCAGCCTGCGCGAAGCCCTGCGCCGGCTGCGTGACGAGGCGGGCAAGTGCATCGTCTTCTCCAGCCACATCATGCAGGAGGTGGAGCGGCTGTGTGACCAGGTGGTGGTGGTGGCCGGCGGGCGCACCGTGGCCGAGGGCACGGTGCCCGCGCTGCTGGCGCGCACCGGGCTCAGCGACTTCGAGGCCTGCTTCGTGCAGCTGGCCTTCGGCAACCAGGCCGGAGCGGCACCCTGATGCGCGGCGCCTGGCAGGTCTTCGTCAAGGAGCTGCGCGATGCGCTGCGCGACCGCCGCACCCTGCTGACCGTGTTGCTGTCGTCGGTGGCCGTGGGGCCGCTGCTGCTGGTGGCGCTGTCGATGCTGATCGCCGACATGGAGGCCCGCGCCGACGCGCGCGACCTGTATGCGGTGGGCCTGGAAGCCGCGCCCACGCTGGGCAACTACATCGCCCGCCAGGCCTGGACGGTGCACCCCGCGCCGCCCGACCATGAGCAGGCCCTGGTGGCGCGCAGCTTCGAGCACCCGGTGCTGGTGGTGCCGCCCGACTTCGAGCGTGACCTGGCCGCCGGCATCGCCCCCGAGCTGCTGCTGCTCACCAGCAGTGGCAACCAGCGCGCCGAGGGCAGCGCCGGCAGCGTGGCGGCCCTGCTCAACGGCTTCAGCCAGGAGCAGGCCAGCCTGCGCCTGGTGCTGCGTGGTGTGCCCCCCAACGCGCTGCAGGCTGTGCGGCTGCAGCGGCGCGACCTGGGCGATGCGCGCGCCCGGGCGGCGCAGTTCATGCGGCTGCTGCCTTTCTTCGTGCTGATGGCCGTGCTGTATGGCGCCCTGCATGCCGCGCTGGACACCACGGCCGGCGAGCGCGAGCGTGGGTCGCTGGAGCCGCTGCTGATGACACCCCAGCCGCGCTGGGCCCTGGTGCTGGGCAAGTGGGGTGCGGTGGCAGCCATGGGCATGGGTGTGGCGGTGCTGGCCTGCGCCGGCTTCCTGCCCGGGCAGTGGCTGCTGCGCAGCGAGGCGCTGTCGGCGATGTTCCAGTTCGGCCTGCGTGAGTTGGCGCTGTTCCTGGCTGTGCTGCTGCCGGCGGCGGCCCTGCTGGCGGCGATGCTGATGGCGGTGGCCATCCGCTGCCGCAGCTTCAAGGAGGCCCAGGCCAGCACCACGGTGGTGGTGCTGGGGGCTTCGCTGCTGCCGATGATCACCAGCTTCAATGGCGGTGGTGAGCAGGCCTGGCACCTGTGGCTGCCGGCGCTGGCGCAGATCACGCTGATGCAGCGCGTGCTGGAGGGTGGCACCCTGGGGCCGTTGGATCTGCTGCTGCCGGTGCTGGTGGCCGCGCTGGCCACCACGCTGTGCCTGGCCTACGTGGCGCGCCAGCTGCGCACCGCCGCATGGCGCTGACGGCGCGGCGGCGCCGGCCTCAGGCGGCCAGGGCCACCGGCAGGCCGGGGGCGCTCAGCGCCTGTTCCACCGCCTGCTGCCAGGGCAGGCCATGCACGATGGCATTGAAGTGGCGGGCCGACTCGTACGGCGTGAGCATCTCGCCCTCGTCGCCCAGCAGGCGCAGATTGGTCACCACCGCCATCGGGTCGGCCATGGCCACCACGCCGCAGGTCAGCTGCACCCAGTCCCAGGCCATGCCCACGTCGCCTTCGTCGCCATGCCAGGCCCAGATGGTCTGCCCCAGGCTGCGGCAGGCGGTGTCGCCGGTGTGGGTGACCTGGGTGCCCAGGTGCTGCAGGCGCAGTGGTCTCTGGCGACCAACCTGCCACAATAAAGGAGGCCAGGCGCGCAAGGTCCAGGGCGGGCATTGCTGGAGCATGGAGTTCATGGGGTTCACCGTGACTGTGTCTGATCTGATCGGCAGTTTTCGGCAACTGTCATCAAATGAAAACATGTAAACCCTTGCAGGGCGCATCCACGGGGGCCGGCAGACGCTGATTCCTTGGCATGTTGCCTGTCGGATTCACATCGATTCTCCAAGCGGGCAGTCGCGATGACTTCCGCCATGAGGTGGTGCGCTTTTCGCAAAGCCTGGGCTTCAACACCGTCTCGGCCATGGCCGTGGTGGATTTCGCGGTCGGCCGCTCCGAGTTCGTGTCGATCGACAACGCACCCGACGGTTATGCCCAGGCCATGCACGACGTGCCCAGCATGCGCCGTGACCCGGTGATGCAGCATTGCCGCAACCATTCCCTGCCCATCATCTGGGACCAGCAGACCTACACCCGCCAGGGCCTGGGCGAGCTGTGGGAGGAGCAGGCGCGCTTCGGCTACCAGACCGGCATCGCCATGGCCCTGCACCTGCCCGAGGGCCGGCACTTCGCGTTCGGCGTGGAGCGTGACAAGCCCTTGCCCACCGACCGCGGCGAGCTGCAGCGCCTGGTGGCCGACCTGCAGCTGTTTGCCGTGCATGCGCAGGACGCGGCGATGCGCCTGCTCTCGCCGGCCCCGCCCACCATCGAGCGCCCCAGCCTCACCCCGCGTGAGCTGGAAGCCCTGCGCTGGACCATGGAGGGCAAGACTGCCTGGGAGCTGGGCACCATCCTGGGCATCAGCGAGCGCACCGCGGTGCTGCATGTCAACAATGCCATGCACAAGCTGGGTTGCGCCAGCAAGCACCAGGCGGTGTTGAAGGCACTGAGGATGGGCCTGATTGCCTGATGGCTGCCTGCCCTGTGGCAGGCATGCGACACCGCACCCCCCGCAGAGGGGATGTTTGGCCGGTTCATGCGTGGGGGGCGGTCCCTGTAAGAGTTGACAGTTTCGGCAAAAGTGCTGCGCTGGTGAAATTCATCACAAGCGCAGGGACAGGCGCCAATCCTCACCAACCTCCAGGAGTTGCCCCATGCAAGCCACCGCCACCCAAGCCGATACCTCGACCCAGTTGCCCCGCGCCGGCTGGTGAATGGCGGGCCCCAGCGCCCGGCCGTGGATCGCACGGACACACTGAACGGCCCGGTTGAACCGGGCCGTTTTGCGTTGCGGGGTGCCGCAGACGCGCCATCGCGCTTCAGCGGGCAGGTGTTCATGCCCGGCAGCGGCCAGGCGGGGCAGAAGCGGAACACGCAGCAGAGTCAGCGACCGTGGAGCCCCAACTCGCTTGGTAGATCGGGAGGCCGCAGCGATCGTGGTGGACAACCTCAAACGTCGATATTCGCCGCCCGCAACGCATTCGATTCAATGAACTCCCGCCGCGGCTCCACCTCGTCGCCCATCAGCATGGTGAACACCCGGTCGGCCTCGATGGCGTCATCGATCTGCACCTTCAGCAGGCGGCGCACCGTGGGGTCCATCGTGGTCTCCCACAACTGCGACGGGTTCATCTCGCCCAGGCCCTTGTAGCGCTGGCGGCCCACCGCATGTTCGGCCTGGCCGATCAGCCAGGCCATGGCAGCGCGGAAGTCGGCCACCTTTTGTTCCTTGGCGCGCTCGCCTTCGCCGCGCCGCACGATGGCCTCGGCGCCCAGCAGGCCCTTGAAGGTGGTGCCGGCCTCCTTCAGCGCCCCGTAGTCGGCGCCATGTAGGAAATCCTGCGTGATCACGCTGGCCTTGATGTTGCCGTGGTGGCGGCGGCCGATGCGCAGCAGATGCTTGTCGGTGCGCACGTCGAACTGCGCTTCCACCGTGGCGTCCACCAGGGCGGCCTGCAGGGCCACCGCGCTGGCCTCGGCAGCAGGGGCACTGTCCAGGTCCAGCACCAGGCCGTTGGCCATGGCGCGCAGCGCATCCAGGTCCATCCAGTTGCCCAGGCGCTCGATCACATGCGCAGCCAGCACGTACTTGCCAGCCAGGGTCTGCAGTTCCTCGCCTTCCAGCGGGCCGCGTGCACCGGGGGCCAGGCCATCGGGCAGCACCACCGCCCCGTCCAGCGCCACCTTCAGCAGAAAGCTGTCCAGCTCCAGCCCGTCCTTCAGATACTGCTCATGCTTGCCCACCTTCACCTTGTACAGCGGCGGCTGGGCGATGTAGATGTGGCCACGTTCCACCAGCACCGGCATCTGGCGGTAGAAGAAGGTCAGCAGCAGGGTGCGGATGTGCGCGCCGTCCACGTCGGCGTCGGTCATGATGATGATGCGGTGGT
>JAZKFQ010000012.1:0-46710 GCA_040386375.1 Pseudomonadota bacterium | reverse complement strand
GGCGGCGGCGCGGCGATGCCGCAGGCGGTGGCGCAGCGGCTGCTCGACGAGTTCAACATCAGCTTTGCCGAGGGCTACGGCCTGACCGAGACCGCCGCGCCCACCCACAGCAACCCGCCCGAGCGGGCCAAGCTGCAGTGCCTGGGCATCCCGGTGATCGGCACCGACAGCCGCATCATCGACCCCGACAGCCTGCAGGAGCTGCCCGTCGGCGAGACCGGCGAGATCGTCAGTTGCGGCCCGCAGGTGTTCAAGGGCTACTGGGGCCACCCCGAGGCCACCAAGGCGGCCTTCATGCAGCTGGACGGCAAGACCTTCTTCCGCACCGGTGACCTGGGCCGCATGGACGAGGAAGGCTACTTCTTCCTCACCGACCGCCTCAAGCGCATGATCAACGCCAGCGGCTTCAAGGTCTGGCCCAGCGAGGTGGAGCTGATGCTGTTCAAGTGCCCGCTGGTGCAGGAGGCCTGCATCATCAGCAGCCGCGACGCCTACCGCGGCGAGACGGTGAAGGCGGTGGTGGTGCTGCGCGCCGAGGCGCGTGCCAGCGCCCGGCCCGAGGACATCATCGACTGGGCGCGTGAGCACATGGCGGCCTACAAGGTGCCGCGCATCGTGGAGTTTGCCGAGGCCCTGCCCAAGAGCGGCTCGGGCAAGGTGATGTGGCGGCTGCTGCAGGAGAAGGAGCCGCAGGCCGGATCCTGAGCGCGCCTGCCAAGCCCCACGGCGGTGCCGCCGTGGTGGCAGGGGCTCACACGGGGCGGCGCCCCGCGCTGATCCGCATCACTTCTTGGCCGGGCCTTCACCCTTGGTGGCTTCGCCAGTCTTGACGGCAGCGGCCGCTTCCTTCTTGACCTCGGCCCGGTCCTTGACCGACTTGCCGGTCGGCGCCGGGCTCGGGCCCTTTTCGATGGTGCCGGACTTTTCGGCGGCGGCGGCTTCCTTCTTCACGTCGGCGCGGGCCTTGGTCGACTTGGCGCCGGCGGTCGGCGAGGTCGAGCCCTCACCCTTCTCGACGTCCCCGGCCTTCACGGCGGCCTTGGCTTCGGCCTTGACGTCGGCACGTGCCTTGTCTTGGGCCACGGCCATCTGGCTGGTGAACAGGGCCGCGGCGATGGCGGTCAGCGTGAGCAGCGATTTTTTCATGGTGGTCTCTCCAGATTGGTGTTGGAACACCCGGCGCAAGCCGCGGTGCGTAGCGGTGCCGACGCCGACGAGACCCGAACTGCAGGCCGTCAACGGGACGGCCCGATTGTTGGCGGCCACCCGGCCCGGCCCACTTGTTCCAGGTCAAACCGGCGTCGGGGCGCCCGGCCCCGGCGGTGGCTCAGAAGCCCGCCCCGGGCAAGGCCAGGTAGGCCAGTTCCTCGGGCGTGCTGGCGCGGCCCAGTGCGGCATTGCGGTGCGGAAAGCGGCCGAAGCGCGCCACCACGTCCAGGTGGCGCTGGGCCCAGTCCAGGCTGCTGGCGCGCGCCGGTTCGTCCTGCGCCAGTTGCTGGAACAGCTGCACCGCGGTGCGCTGGTGCGACAAGTCTTCTGCATGCTCGAAGGGCAGGTAGGCAAACGAGCGCTGCACACCGGTGAGCGTGCGGTCGGCCCCACTGGCCACCAGGGCACGCGCCGTCTGCAATGCCCGGGCATCACCGGCAAAGGCGCGCGCCGTGCCGCGGAAGCTGTTGCGGGTGAACTGGTCCAGCACGATCACCTGCGCCAGCGCCGGCAGCGCCTGCACCGGGCGGGCCAGCCAGTCGTCGATCTCGCCCCGCAGCGCGCGCTCGATCAGCGGGCCGAAGCGCTGGCGGATCTGTTCGTCGAAGGCATCGTCCTTCTGGAACCAGGCTGCCCGCGGCTGGGCATGGCCGGGGTCTTCGGGCGGGCCGAACCAGAAATCGAGGACGGCCAGGGCATCGGTGTGCATCGGTGTGTCTTTCGTTCAACACCAGCATTCTGCCCAGGCCACCACCACCCCGGTTGCATCAAGCGGCGTGCAAGCGGCGGGTGCTAAGCTTTTTGCAAAGCAAGATGCCCCGATTCGGGAGGAGGTTCACCATGTGGTTTCGTTCGATGCGCGGCGGTGGCCGGGCCTGGCTGCTGGCGCTGTTGCTGCTGGCCGCCGTCGGTGTCCAGGCCCAGGACAAGCGCCAGCTGGCGCCCGGCTTCAGCGGCCTGCCCGCCGATGCCCAGGTGGTGATCACCCCGATCGACGTGGAGCTGTTCAGCATCTCCGCCGGTGGGGTGCTGGAACCCAAGGCCGACTGGACCGAGGCCGCCCAGCGCCACATGAAGGCCGCGCTGCACCAGCGTGCGCTGGCCCTGGGCCGGCGCAGCGTGGAGCTGGGCGATGCCCAGGCGGACAGCCTGGCCGAGTTGCTGAGCCTGCATGCCGCGGTGGCGCAGTCCATCGCCATCCACCACAACGGCGCGCTCAAGCTGCCCACCAAGGAAGACCGGCTGGACTGGTCCTTCGGCACTGCGCTGCAGCCGCTGCAGCAGGCCACCGGCGCGCGCTACGCCCTGTTCACCTGGGTGCGCGACAGCTATGCCAGCCCCGAGCGGGTGGCGATGATGATCGGCCTGGCCCTGCTGGGCGTGGGCGTGGGCGGCGGCATGCAGGTGGGCTATGCCTCGCTGGTCGATCTGGAGACCGGCCAGGTGCTGTGGTTCAACCAGCTGCTGCGTGGCTTTGGTGATCTGCGGGATGGCGCCAAGGCCGCCGAATCGGTGAATGCCCTGCTCAGCGGCTTCCCGGTGCGCCAGCCGTGAGCCTGGCTTCACCCGGCAACGGGCCTGCGCCCGGGGCCCTCTCGCGCCGCCGTGCCCTGGCCTGGGGCTGCGCCCACTGTGCCGCGGTCCTGGCCGGTGGTGCAGCGGCCGCGCCGCTGCCCGACGACTGGCAGCTGCCGCCACGCCTGACCCGCCCCGAGATCGACGGCGACGAAGGTGGGCTGTGGGCCCTGGTCGACCGCGAGGAAACCCGGCTGCGCCGCAGCGCCTTCGTGCTGCGGGATGCCACGCTGCGCGACTACCTCACCGGCATGGCCTGCAAGCTGGGTGGTGCGCACTGTGCCGACACCCGGGTGTACGCGGTGCGCACACCCTGGTTCAACGCCAGCATGGCCCCCAACGGCATGATGCAGGTGTGGACCGGCCTGCTGCTGCGTGCCGAGAACGAAGCCCAGCTGGCAGCGGTGATGGGCCACGAGATCGGCCACTACCTGCAGCGCCATTCGCTGGCGCGGCTGCGCGACGCCAAGAGCCGCAGCGCCGCCATGGGCGTGATGGCCTTTGCCGGCGGTGTGGGCCTGATCGGCCAGGTGGCGCTGCTGGCCGGCATGGCCGCCTACTCGCGTGAGCACGAGACCGAGGCCGACCGCATCGGCCTGCTGCTGATGCGCCGGGCCGGCTACGACACCCGCGCCGCGGCCCAGGTGTGGGCCAACTTGCGCGACGAGCTGAAGGCCGGCGCCGGTGGCGACCCCGCCCAGCGCAGCGTGATGCTGGCCACCCACCCCGGCGTGGTCGAGCGCCAGGCCGAGCTGCAGGCCCTGGCCGGCGAGGGCGGCGGTTTTGCCGGTGATGCCGAATACGCCGCGCGCCTCGAGCCGCTGATGGCCGACCTGATCGACGACGAGCTGCGGCGTGGGCAGGTCGACGAAAGCATCGTGCTGTTCGCCCGCCTGGCGCAGCGCCGGCCCACCCGCGGCGACCTGCGCTACGCCCGTGGCGAGGCCCTGCGCCTGCGCGCCGGGCCCGGTGATGCCGAGGCCGCCCTGGCCGACTACGGCGCGGCGCTCACGCTGGAGCGCCCGCCGCCGCAGACCCACCGTGCCCTGGCCCTGCTGCACCGCGCCCAGGGCCGGCGCGCCGAGGCGCGGCCGCACCTGGCGGCCTACCTGCAACAAGCCCCCAACGCGCCCGATGCGGCGCTGATCCAGTCCTACCTCGACGAGGCACCGCCATGACCCCACTCCGACTTCTGCTGGCCACTGCACTGCTGGCCCTGGCCGGCTGCGCCAACGTGGCCAAGATCTCCACCGGCGAGGTGGTGGTCGACAACCGCCTGCAGTTCACGCTGGACGCGGCCTGGAACCAGGTCAACATCCCCGGCCGCAGCAAGCCGGTGGTGTGGACCCAGGACGGCATCACCCTCGACGTGCTGGAACTGTGGATCGGCATCCGGGACGGCCAGACCCTGGTCGACACGCCCAAGGACAAGCGGCCGCTGGTGTTCAAGGCCGGCATGGCAGCACACGAGATCGTGGGCCTGTTCGAGGGTGTCTACGGCCGGGACGGCTCCAGCTTCACGCTGGACCGGCTGGCGCCGGCCACCTTCCTGGGCGGGCCGGGGGTGCGCTTCGACTACACCGTGCTGCGCAAGAGCGACGATGTGCGCATCTCGGGCGTGGGCTGGGCCGCAGTGCGCAACAACGAGCTGGTGGCGATGACCTTCGTGGCGCCCCGGCTGGGCTTCTTCCCGCGCCATGTGGCCAAGGCCGAGCGGGCCGCGGCCACGGCGCAGCTGCGTTAGGCGCCGTCCCCCAGCGCCTGCCACAGGAAGGCGAACTCCAGCGCCAGCATGTCGGCCTTCTGGCGGTTGTCGGCCGCGCCGGCATGGCCACCCTCGGTGTTCTCGTGGTACAGCGGCGCATGGCCCAGCTCCAGCATGCGCGCGGCCATCTTGCGCGCATGGCCGGGGTGCACGCGGTCGTCGCGGGTGCTGGTGGTGAACAGCAGCCTGGGCAGGGCAGGGCCGGCCTTTAGGTTCTGGTAGGGGCTGTAGCCCGCGATCCAGGCCCATTCGGCGGGCACATCGGGGTTGCCGTACTCGGCCATCCACGAGGCGCCGGCCAGCAGCTTGTGGTAGCGCCGCATGTCCAGCAGTGGCACCTGGCACAGCACGGCACCGAAGAGCTCGGGCCGCTGCAGCATCACCGCGGCCACCAGCAGGCCGCCATTGCTGCCGCCCTGGATGGCCAGGCGCCCGGGCCGGGTCACGCCGCTGCCGATCAGGTGCTCGGCCACCGCGGCAAAGTCGTCGTAGCTGCGCTGCTTGTGGGCGCCGATGGCGGCCTGGTGCCAGGCCGGGCCGAACTCACCACCACCGCGGATGTTGGCCACCGCCACCACGCCGCCGTGGGCCAGCCAGGCCGTGCCCCAGCCGGCCGAATACACCGGCAGCTTGGGCACCTCGAAGCCGCCGTAGCCGTTGAGCAGGGTGGGATGGCTGCCGTCCAGCACCAGGCCCTTGGCGGCCACCAGGAAGTAGGGCACCCGCGTGCCGTCACTGGAGGTGGCCCAGTGCTGCTGCACCTGCAGGCCGCTGGCATCGAAGAATGCCGGGCGGGTCTTCAGCGTCTGCAGCGGCCGGCCGTCGCTGTGGCCCAGCAGCAGGGAATCGGGCGTCAGGAAATCGGTGTAGCCGAGCAGGAAGGCCTCGGCCAGCGGGTCGGCCTGTTCGTCGCTGCCCAGTTCCTCGTCGTGCAGCACCTGCAGGCCCAGGCTGCCGGGATGGGGGGCGGCGAGGTCCTGCCGGACCCAGCCCGTGCCCTCGGGCCGCCAGGCCTCGAGCCGGCCGGCCACGTTGTCCAGCACCTGCAGCAGCACCCGGCTGGCGGTGGTGCCGTATCCCGACAGCGAGCGGCTGGCCGTGGGTGTGAACAAGGCCTGCAGCGGCGGCATGTCGGCCGCGCCGCTGGCAGCCAGCACCGCATCGGCAGCACCCACCAGCAGGCTGCCGGCCGGCCAGGTGCGGCCCCCCACGGTCCAGTCGCTGCGCAGCTGCAGCAGGGCACGTGCACCCCAGAAGCCCAGCTGGGCATCGCTGGGGATGTGGATCTGCTGCAGGCGTTCACCGGCCGGCCCGGCCACCAGCAGGCACTGCAGGCTGTTGTAGAAATCGGTGGACCGGCTCAGCACGGTGCGCTGGTGGCCGGGCGTGCGGTCGACCCAGGCCGAGGCCGAGACATCCTGCGCCTCGCCTTCGAACACCAGGCTGGCGTCAGACAGCGGCGTGCCACGGCGCCAGCGCCGCACGGTGCGCGGGTAGCCCGAATCGGTGAGCGAGCCGGGGCCGGTGTCGGTGCCCACCAGCAGGCTGTCCTCGCTCTCCCAGACCACGTCGGTCTTGGCCTCGGGCAGGTTGAAGCCATCGGCCACGAAGCGCTTGTGCACCAGGTCGAACTCGCGCACCACGGTGGCGTCGGCGCCGCCGCGCGAGAGCTGCACCAGGCAGCGCCGGTAGGCGGGGCCCAGGGCGGTGGCGCCACCCCAGACCCAGTTTTCGCCCTCGGCCGCGGCCAGGGCGTCCAGGTCGAGCACGGTCTCCCAGTCGGGCGCCGGCGTGGCGAAGCTGGCCAGCGTGGTGCGCCGCCACAGGCCACGCGGCTGGGCGGCATCGCGCCAGAGGTTGTAGAACCAGTCACCGCGGCGGCTGACCTGCGGGATCTTGTCGGCCGAATCCAGGATGGCCTGGAAACCGTCGCGCATGGCGGCAAAGCGGGGATGGCGTTCCAGCACCGCGCGGCTCTCGGCGTTGCGTGCATGCACCCAGGCCAGGGCACGCTCGCCCTGCACCTCTTCCAGCCACAGGTAGGGGTCGGGTGGGGTGGTGTCAGCAGACATGGCGGTGCTCCAGGGCAGGCCCAGGCCGGCGGCGCCGGCCAGCAGTTGGTGAAAGCGGCGGCGGCTGAGGCTCACGCACCGCCGCGCCACAGCGGCTGCGGCTGCACTTCCACCGAGGCCTGGCCGTCGCTGACGTAGACATGGCCGTCCTGGATGCTGATCTGCAGCTGCATCGAGCGCTGCGCCATCCTGGCCAGGGCCTGGCTCTGCTCGTGCGGCAGCTGCCAGACCTCGAGGTTGCGCAGCCGGGTGAGCTTGCCGGCGATGCCGGCATACCAGATGGCCGCCGAATGGCTGTAGCAGTACAGGCTGACCCGCCGCGCCTTGCCGCAGGCCTTGACCAGGCGGCGGTCATCGGGCTGGCCCACCTCCACCCAGTGCAGCAGCTGGTCCGACAAGTCCTTGTGCCAGAGGTCGGGTTCGTCGGCATCGGCCATGCCCCGCGCCAGCTGCAGCGTGCCGTGCAGGTCATCGGCCGGCACGTTCAGCGCAAAGGCCAGCAGCCGCACCATCAGCCGCTCCTCGGTCTCGCTGGGCTGCAGCGGGATGGTCAGGCCATGCTCGCCGTAGATGTTGCGGTCCATGTCGGCGATCTGCAGCGTCGCCTTGTAGATGGTGGCCTTGATCGCCATCAGCGGCATGCCTCGGGTGGGTGGGGGCTCGGGATGGCAGGGGCAGCAGGCAGCATGGGGGTGGGCGCGGGAAGCAAGGCGGCACTGTGCCACAGGGCGGCCCCGTTCATGTCCGCGGCCGCCTGGCCGCGGGTCGACCTCGGAGTGGGCCGGCTTTCTTCGGCCCCAGAATCGGGCATGTTGTCCGAGCACCCGCCCGCACCGTCTGCCGACGCCCTGGCGCGTGCGGACGTGGATGCGCTGCGCCTGCATGGCCATGCCAGCAGCGCGCCACTGGCCGCGCTGGCCAGCCTGCCGGTGGCCGGCCTGCTGCTGTGGCTGCTGCACGCGGTGGTGCCCATCGCCCACCTGCTGGCCTGGCTGCTGGCGCTGTGCCTGGCCGTCGCCTGGCGGCTGCTGCTGCCCTGGGCCCGGCGCCGCGCCGCGCCGGCGCCGGCCAGCGCCGGGCTGCCCGGCGTTGCGCAGATGCCCGACCAGGCGCGCTGGCTGCGCCTGCACCGGGCATCGGCCGCGGTGCACGGCCTGGTGTGGGGCCTGGCTGCCTGGCTGCCCGCCACGCTGGACGACCCCCAGCTGCAGGCCGCCCTGGTGTTCGTGCTGGTGGGCCTGGTGGTGGGCGCGATGGCGCTGACCCTGTTCGATCTGGCCGCGGCCCTGCTGTTTGCGCTGATGGTGCTGGGCCCGCTGGCGCTGCGTGTGGCCGGCCTCGGCGCAGCCATGGCACCGGCCACCGTGGTGGCCGCTGCCATGGCCGGCGCGCTGCTGGTGTTGCTGGCCCTGGCCTGCCGGCGGGTGGACCGCGAGCGCCATGCGCTGGCCACCACCCAGCGTGCCGAGCAGCAGAGCGCCCAGGGCGCGCGTGACGCCCAGGCCCTGCTGCTGCAGGTGTTCGACCACGCCGGCCTGGGCATCAGCGTGTTCGACCGCGCGCAGCGTCTGGTGGCCTGGAACAGCGATGTGCTGGGCCTCACCGGGCTGGACCCGGCGCTGCTGTGGCGTGGCATGCCGCTGGCCGACGCGGTGCGCAACCTGGCCGAACAAGGCCAGTTCGGGCCGGTGGACGTGGCGGCCGAGGTGGCGCGCCGGCTGGCCGTGCTGCAGGACATGGCCTCGGGCGTCGAGCGTGTGCGGCGCCCGGACGGCCGCCTGGTGGAAGTGCGCCGCAACCCGCTGCCCGACGGCGGCATGGTGCTGTTCCACGTCGACATCACCGAGCGCGAGGCCAGGCGCCGCACGGCCATCGAGCAGCAGCGCATGCTGGCCCTGGTGCTGGAGCGCACCGAGCAGGGCTTCTGGTACATCGACAATGAGCTGCGCACCACCGACGCCAACCCGGCCATGTGCCGGCTGCTGGGCCTGGAGCGCGCCCAGCTGCTGGGCCGCAGCATCTATGAATTCGTGGACGCCGAGAACCGGGCGGTCTTCGAGCACAACGTGGCCATGCGCGCGGCCGGCCAGACCGGCAGCTACGAGATCGCGCTCACCCGCAGCGACGGCCGCCAGGTCCACTGCCTGAACAACGCCACGCCGGTGTTCGACAGCGCCGGGCGCAAGACCGGTGCGCTGGGCCTGTTCAGCGACATCAGCGCGCGCAAGGCGGCCGAGCAGCAGATCCGCCTGGCCGGCGAAGCGCTGACGCAGAAATCCCAGGTGCTGGCCTGGACGCTGGACAGCCTGGTGCAGGGCGTGCTGAACGTGGACCCGCAGGGCCGTTGCACCGCCTGGAACAAGCGCTTCATCGAGCTGCTGCAGCTGCCACCCGGGCTGATGGACAGCCACCCGAACCTCAACGACGTGCTGGCCTGGCAGCTGGCGCATGGCGCCTTCGGCGAGCGGCAGGAACTGCTGGATGCCGATGGCCATGTCAGCATCGCCCGCGCCCGGGCCGGTGCGCCGGCCAGTTCGGGCCACCGCTACCGGCGGGTGCGGCCCGATGGCACGGTGCTGGACGTGGCCTCGCACTTTGCCGCCGATGGCAGCCTGGTGCGCACCTTCACCGATGTGACGGCCAGCGTGGCCGCCGAGGCAGCGCTGATCGCCGCGCGCGACGAGGCCGAGCGGGCCCGTGAAGAGGCCGAAGCGGCCAACCGCGCCAAGTCGGACTTTCTCTCGCGCATGTCGCACGAGCTGCGCACGCCGCTGAATGCCATCCTCGGTTTTGCCCAGCTGATGCTGGCCGACCGCGACGAGCCGCCCCGCGGCAGCCAGCACCAGCGGCTGGACGCGCTGATGCGGGGTGGCCACCACCTGCTGGCGCTGATCAACGATGTGCTGGACGTGGCCCGCATCGAAGCCGGCAACCTGCAGGTGTCGCTGGAGGCGGTGGACCTGCCCCAGCTGTTGCAGGAGGCCCTGGCCCTGGTGCAGCCGGTGGCCCAGGCGCGCGGCGTGGTGCTGGTGGCGCCGGTGCTGGAGGCGCGGGCCGACTGGCGGGTGACGGCCGACGCCACCCGGCTGCGCCAGGTGCTGCTCAACCTGCTGTCCAACGCCATCAAGTTCAACCGCGACGCCGGCGCCGTGCACATCAGCCTGCATGCGGCGGGCTGCCAGCTGCGCCTGGAGGTGGCCGACCAGGGCGCGGGCATCACGCCCGAACAGCTGCCGCGCCTGTTCCAGGCCTTCGAGCGGCTGGACATGGATGGGGCGGTGGAGGGCACCGGCATCGGCCTGGCCCTCAGCCGCAGCCTGGTGACGCTGATGCACGGCGAGATCGGCGTGCACAGCACACCCGGCCAGGGCAGCGTGTTCTGGCTGCAGCTGCCGCGCAGCACCACGCCGCCACGCAGCCTGGAGGATCTGGTGCCGGCGGGGCTGCCGGCCGGCGGCCCGGGGCTGGCGGCCGGCACCCGCCACGACGTGCTCTACATCGAGGACAACGAGGTCAACCAGCTGCTGATGCAGGGCATGCTGGCCCACCGCCCGGCGATCGCACTGCGCCTGGCGGCCCTGCCCGAAGCTGGCGTGGCCATGGCCGTGGCCACGCCGCCCGATCTGGTGCTGCTGGACATCCAGCTGCCCGGCATCGACGGCTTCGAGGTGCTGCGCCGCCTGCGCCAGCACCCGGCGCTGCGGCGCACACCGGTGATCGCCGTCAGCGCCAACGCCATGCCCGACGACCTGGCGCTGGCGCGTGCGGCGGGGTTCAGCGGCTACCTGACCAAGCCGGTGGACATGCAGCGCTTGCTGGAGGTGGTGGACAGGGCGTTGTCCCAGTGAGGCCGCACGCCGGCTGCCCCCTCACGCTGGCTGGTAGGCCAGGCGCACGTAGATCGGGGCAAAGGCCTCGGCCTGGGTGATCTCCAGCAGGTGCTCACGCGCCAGCTCCAGCATGGCGATGAAGGTCACCACCAGCACCGGCGTGCCGCGGCTGGTGTCGAACAGCTCGTGGAACTCGACGAAGCGCCGCCCGCCCAGGGTGCGCAGCACGATGGCCATGTGCTCGCGCACGCTCAGCTGCTCGCGGCTGATGCGGTGGTGCTGGTTGAGCCGGGCGCGCGCCACGATGTCCATCCACGCCGCCTGCAGGTCGGCCACGTGCACATCGGGGAAGCGCGGCGCCAGCGCCTGCTCGATGTGCACCTGGGCACGCAGGAAGTCGCGGCCGATCACCGGCAGCTGGTCCAGCCGGGCGGCGGCCAGCTTCATCTGCTCGTACTCCAGCAGCCGGCGCACCAGCTCGGCGCGCGGGTCCAGGCCCTCGCTGCCGTCGTCGGTCTTCTTGGGCGGCAGGAGCATGCGGCTCTTGATCTCGATCAGCATTGCCGCCATCAGCAGGTACTCGCTGGCCAGCTCCAGGTTGTGGTTGCGGATCTGGTCGACATAGGCCAGGTACTGGCGCGTCACGTCGGCCAGCGGGATGTCGAGGATGTTGAAGTTCTGCTTGCGGATCAGGTAGAGCAGCAGGTCCAGCGGGCCCTCGAAGGCCTCGAGGAACACCTCCAGTGCATCCGGCGGGATGTACAGGTCGGTGGGCATGCGGAACAGCGGCTCGCCATACAGGCGGGCCAGCGCCACCCGGTCCACCGGCAGGCGCTCCGGGTCGGCCACGGGCGCCGCGCCCTCGTCGCCCGGCAGCGGCGTCAGGGCCAGCACCGGCGCGGGCGCCGGCGGCAGGGCAGGGGGCACATCACCAGCAGGGCCGGTGGCCGGGGGCAGCACGGCGTGGCGCGCTCGGGCCGGGCAGGCTCAGCGCGGCTTGGGGCGCGAGAAGTACACATAGGGCGACTGCGGCACCTTGGCGGCGCTGTAGTCGGCCTGGGCGCTGCGGTCGATCTGCTTGTCCCACAGCAGGGCCCGGCCGGCGCGCTGCTCGGCTTCCAGCGTGGGCTTCTTGGCCTTGAGCTCACCGATGAAGTTGGTGACGTCGGAGGTGTAGGGCTTCCAGAACAGCGGCATGGCGGCGGGCCTCGTTGGAAATTCAGCAGGATCAGGGGTAACCCGGTAGTTTAAGGCGTGTGCTGCCCGGCGCGGCTGCGGCCCATGGCAGCATGCGCCGCATGGCGATCGAAATCGAGCTCAAGTTCCGCGTCCCACCCGACCGGCTGGCGGCGCTGCGGCGTGCCGTGGCCACGGCCAGTGCCGAGGTGCAGCCCCTGGCTGCGGCCTATTTCGACACGCCCGGGGAGCATCTGGCGCGCGCGCGCACCGCGCTGCGCCTGCGCCGCGAGGGCCAGGCCTGGGTGCAGACGCTGAAAGCCGAGGGTGCCAGCAGCCTGCAGCGGCTGGAAGACAACGTGGCGGTGGCCGGCAGCGCGCGGCCGGTGCTGGACCCCGGCCGCCACGATGGCAGCCCGGCCGCGGCGGTGCTGCGCCGCCTGCTGGCCGAGGCCGGCCCGGAGCAGCCGCTGGGGGAGCGCTATGCCACGGCGGTGCGGCGCACCCGGCGTGTGCTGCGCAGCGGTGGTGCCCGCATCGAGCTGGCGCTGGACGAAGGCGAGGTGCGCGCCGGCGACCGCAGCCTGGCGCTGTGCGAGATCGAGTTCGAGCTGCTCAGCGGCCCGCCGCAGGCCCTGCTGGCGCTGGCCGGGCGCTGGGCGGCGCGCCACGGCCTGCTGCTGGACGTGCGCAGCAAGAGTGAACTGGGCCACACGCTGGCCGCCGGCCTGCCAGGCAGCCCGCCGGCCATGGCCAGGCCGCTGCACCTGGCCCGCCAGGCCGGCTGGCAGGAGGCCCGGGCCGCCATGCTGGCCAATACCTTGCGCCAGGTGCTGGCCAATGCCAGCCAGCTGGCCGCGGGGCCGGCCCAGCCCGGGCACCTGCACCAGCTGCGGGTGGGCCTGCGCCGCCTGCGCAGCGTGCTGGCGGTGGCCTGGCCCGCCGAAACCACCGCGGCGCTGCAGACCGCCTTGTCGGCCCTGTTCCGGCAACTGGGTGCGCTGCGTGACCAGGACAGCATGGCGGACTGGTTGGGGCCGGCGCTGCAGGCGGCCGGCTCGCCCTGGCTGCCGCTGGCCGGGGCTGCCGACGGCGGCCCGCCTGCCGAAGCCGACGGCGGCCCGCCCAGCGCGGCCGCCGCGCTGCTGCGCCAGCCCGCCGTCCAGCAGCTGTGGCTGGACCTGCTGGCGCTGGGCCTGCCGGCCACCGCGGGCGACGCTGCGGCAGACGCCGCCACCGTGCCCGCCGGCAGCCAGCTGGCTGCGCCCCTGCAGCGGCTGCAGCGCCAGGTGCGGCGCGACGCCCGCCGTTTTGCGGCGCTGGACGACCCGGCCCGCCACCGCTTGCGCCGCCGCATCAAGCGCCTGCGCTACCTGGTGGAACTGAGCGCCGGCCTGTGGCCCGGCAAGCCGGTGCGCCGCTTGCTGCGGCGGCTGAAGGCGGCCCAGGCGCCGCTGGGCGACTTCAACGACTGCCTGGTGGCCCAGGCGCATTGCCGCGCGCTGGCCAGCCAGGATGCACACGCCTGGTTTGCGGTGGGCTGGCTGGCGGCCCGGCGTGAAGCCCTGCTGCTGCCCTGTGCGGCGGCGCTGCAGCGGCTGGCCCGGCTGCCCGGCGCCTGGCCCAAGGCCTGACCGGCGGCCCGCCGGCCCGGCGGCGCTTCAGGCGGGCTGGGCCGCGCTGCCCTGCGCCTGGCGCCGCGGCGCCTGCGGGGCCCCCGGCTGCAGCAGCCCGCCCAGGCCGGCCAGCGCGGGCAGGGCCAGGTAGCCGGCCAGGTGGCAGAGATCCGGGTCGTCGGGCGCGTCCAGCCGCAGCGCGGCCAGGTCCTGCAGCTGGCCCTGGGCCAGGCGTTCGCCCACCAGGGTGCAGAGGTGGCACAGCGCCAGCCGCGGCGCATGGCGCGGGTCCACCAGATGGGCGGGGGTGAGCAGCACGCGGTGGATGTCGCGCACCTCGGCCACGATGCTGGCGGGCAGGCCCCAGGCCTGCATCAGCAAGGCCCCCAGCTCGTCCGAGGCCAGGCCCAGCGCCTGCTGCTCGGCGTCCAGCCGGGCCAGCAGGCTGCCGTGCGGGCCCCAGGCGGCGCTGCCGGGTTGCAGCAGCACGGTGCCGGCCAGCTGGCCCAGGAAGGACAGCACGCACTGGGTGACCAGGGCGCCCGCCTCGGGCAGCTGCAAGGCCACGGCCAGGCGGCCGCACAGCTCGCTGGACAGGGTGCTGGCGTGCAGCAGCCGGTCCAGCCGCTGGCGGTGCGCCGGGCCGGCACTGGCAAAGCTGTTGTGCAGCAGGTGCTGCAGGCAGAGGCTGCGCACGGTGTTCAGGCCCAGCAGGCTGACGGCCTGCACCACGCTGCCCACCGGCTTGCGCAGGCCGTACTTGGGCGCGTTGACGGTGGCCAGCAGCCGCGCCGCGATCTGCGCCTCGGCCATGATCATCTCGGCCAGCACCGTGGGGCGCGCCGCCTCCAGGAATTCGGTCGACACCAGCCGGTGCAGGGCCAGCGGCGGCGGCGGGATCTGCGCCAGGCGCTGCACCAGGGCCGCCACCTGGGCCGGTGGCAGGCTTTCATGCGCCACGGGCCGGAATGCGCGCAGTGCCTCGGGCAGGGCGGCCGGGGGGGCGGGCACTGCGGCGGGCGCGGGTGTGGCCTCAGCCGGGGCTGCAGGGCTGGCTGCCGCTGCGGGTGCAGGGGCGGTGGCGGCCGGGCGCCGGCGCCCGATCAGCAGCACGGCCGCCGCTGCCAGCAGCAGCACCAGCAGCGCCAGGAACACGATGGACAGGGTCGACAAGGGTGGATGGTGGGCAGCAGGCCAGCGGCCGGAGCCTGGATTCTGCGCAGCCGCCGGCGGCCGAAAGCCCGGAACTGCGGGGCAAACCTGCCTTGCCCACGGCGCGGCAGGGGCCCCGTGCCCGCCAGCCTGCTCAGGCCGGCGCCGGCGGCACCCGCTGCAGCGCTTCGGCCAGGCTGGGTGCGATGGCGCCCTCGCCCAGCTCGGCGGCAAAGCCCGAGCGCTGGATCAGGCCCAGCGGCTGGGGGTTCACGTCGGCCAGCAGCAGCAGCACCTGCCGGCGCTGCAGGCTGCGGTGCAGCTGCTGCAGCGCGTCGATGCCCGAGGTGTCAACCGAGATCAGCCGGTGCATCTGCAGCACCAGGCAGCGGGTGCCGGGGGGCAGCTGCGCCGGCAGGGCCTCGATCTTGCCCACCGCGCCGAAGAACAGTGCGCCGAACAGCTCGAACACCGCCACCCCCGGCAGGCCGCCCGGTGTGGCCTGCGGCTGCGGCTTCACCGAGAACAGCTGGCCCATGCGCCAGACGAAGAAGCCGCAGGCCATCAGCAGGCCCATCTCCACCGCCACCGTGAGGTCGAACACCACGGTCAGCACGAAGGTGCCCAGCAGGGTGGCGCGGTAGGGCAGCAGGAAGTGCTTCAGGCGGGCGAACTCGCGCCATTCGCCCATGTTCCAGGCCACGAACAGCAGGATGCCGGCCAGTGCGGCCAGCGGCACGTGCAGGGCCAGCGGCGCGGCCACCAGCACCACGGCCAGCAGGGTGAGCGCATGCACCACGCCGGCCACCGGCGTGGCCGCGCCGGCGCGCACATTGGTGACGGTGCGGGCGATGGTGCCGGTGGCCGGGATGCCGCCGAAGAACGGTGTCACCAGGTTGGCCACACCCTGGGCCATCAGCTCCTGGTTGGGGTCGTGCCGGGCATGCTGGGGCGCCATGTTGTCGGCCACGCGGGCGCACAGCAGGCTTTCGATGGCGCCCAGCAGCGCGATGGTGACGGTGGGGATCACCAGCAGCTTGGCGGTGGCCCAGCTGAACTCGGGCAGGGCGAACACCGGCAGCGCCTGCGGGATGCCGCCGAAGCGCGAGCCGATGGTCTCCACCGGCAGCTTGAGCAGCAGCACCGCCAGCGTGGCCCCCACCAGGGCCACGATGGTGCCCGGAAGGTGCGACGCCCAGCGCCGCAGATGCGGCCGCCAGCCCAGCGGGTGCTGCGGCATGGTGTAGCTCTTGGGCCACAGCACCACGGTGGCCAGGCAGGCCAGGCCCAGCAGCAGGGCGCTGGGGTTGGTCTGGCCCAGGTGCTGCCACAGCAGCTGGAGCTGGCTGAAGAAATCACCCGGCATCTTGTTGATGGGCAGGCCCAGCAGATCCTTCAGCTGGCTCAGCCCGATCAGCACCGCGATGCCGTTGGTGAAGCCGATGACGATGCTCACCGGGATGTAGCGCACCAGGGCGCCCAGCTTGAGCCAGCCCATCAGGAACAGCAGCACACCGGCCATGCTGGTGGCGATCAGCAGGTTGGCCAGGCCGTAGCGCTCGACGATGCCGTAGACGATGACGATGAAGGCACCCGCCGGCCCGCCGATCTGCACCTGCGAGCCCCCCAGGGCCGAGATCAGGAAGCCGGCGATGATGGCGGTGAACAGCCCCGCCTCGGGCTTGACGCCGCTGGCAATCGCAAAGGCCATGGCCAGCGGCAGGGCGACGATGCCCACCGTGAGGCCGGCGCCCAGATCGGCCAGGAAGCGTGGCCTGTCATAACCGGCCAGGGCCTGCAGCAAACGCGGGCGGAACGGATGCAGTTGTGAGCGGAAGCGCGGCGGCAGCATGCAGACTCCAGGCCAACATGCTACGGCGTGCCACGCGCGCCCTGGCGCGGGTCGGTGGAGAGTGGGTTCCACACCGGGCTGAAGGCGAAGGGCTCGGCCACCACCGCCGGCTGCACCCGCACCCGCACCGCATGCAGCCGCGGCTGGCCGAAGACCTGCAGCCGCCACGGCTTGCTGATGGGCCGGCCCTGGGAGCTGGTGAAGGGCTGGTCGTGGGTGTAGGCATGCAGATCGCCATGCACCAGCAGCACCGGATGCGGCGCGGCCTCGGCCAGCGGCAGCAGGGTGTGGGCGATGCTGGGCAAGGCGGGGTGCACCACCGCCGCCGTGCCGCGGCCCTGCGGGTGGCGCAGGGATTCGGCCTGGGTGGCCAGCACCAGGGCGCTGGCGCCGCTGCGCCGTGCCAGGGCAAAGCTGTCGGCGATCCAGGCGCTGTTGGCGGCTTCACGCACCTGCGCCTCGGCCCGCACCGCGGCGCTGTCGGCGTCGAAGCCGTTGCGTGGCCCCACGGTGTGGAAGGTGGCGAACAGCACGCCCTGGTGCCACCAGCGCTGGTTCTCCGGGTAACCGGCGTGGGCGGGCATGTGCTCGGCCTGGCGCTGCAGCGGCAGCGGGCGCTGGCCCAGCGATGCCGGCATGTGGAAGAAGCGCTGGCGCAGGGCCTGCAGGCGTTCCAGCGGGTCGTCGCCGCGGCGCTGGCAGTCCAGCCAGTCGTTGTCGCCCGGGGTGTAGACCAGGGCGCCGGCAAAGCGCTGGAAGTGCTGCCACTGCAGCTGGAACTCCGCGTCGCTGCAGGCGGCCGTGCCGTCCTTGAAATCGCCCACATGGATGGCAAACGGCAGGCCCAGGCCGTTGATGCGGGCGATCAGGCTGCGGTAGGGTGGGCCGGCGATCAGGTCGGGGCCGTAGGGCATGTCGCCCAGGGCGATGAAGTCGAAGGCGGCCGGCGCGGCGGCGGGCTGGGCCGGCACCGGCGGGGCCAGGCCCGCAGCAGCCAGGGCCGCCAGCAGGGCGCGGCGGCCGCTGGCGGCCGTCACCGCACGCGCATGCCGGGCGTGGCGCCCGCGCCGGGTTCCAGCACGAAGATGCCGGGCGTGGCCTTCTCGTCGGCATGGCTGGCGGCCAGCACCATGCCTTCACTCACGCCGAACTTCATCTTGCGCGGCGCCAGGTTGGCCACCACCACGGTGAGCTTGCCCACCAGCTGCTCGGGTGCGTAGGCGCTGCGGATGCCGGAGAACACTTGCCGGGTCCGGCCTTCACCCACGTCCAGCGTCAGCTTCAGCAGCTTGCTGCTGCCCTCCACCAGCTCGGCGTTGACGATCTTGGCCACCCGCAGGTCCACCGCGCTGAAGGCGTCGATGCCGATCTCGGCGGCGATGGCCTCGCCGCCCGGGTGCACCACCGCGGGCGCGGGCGGGGCCGGCGGGGTGATCAGCGCCTCCAGCTTGGCCGCGTCCACACGCTGCATCAGGTGCTGGTAGTCGGCGATCTGGTGGTGGCCCAGGGCGCGTGCGGCATCGGCAAACTGCAGCGGCGGCACCTGCAGGAAGGCTTCCACCTTGGCCGCCAGCGCCGGCAGGATGGGCTTCAGGTAGATGGTGAGCAGGCGGAAGGCCTCGATGCAGACGGTGCACACATCGTGCAGTGCGGCGTCCGCACCCTGCTTCTTGGCCAGTTCCCAGGGCTTGTGCTGGTCCACGTACTCGTTCACCCGGTCGGCCAGGGCCATCACCTCGCGCACGGCCTTGGCGAACTCGCGGCTCTCGTAGAGACCGGCCACCGTGGCCTGGTGGGCGCGCAGGCCGTCCAGCAGCACACGCCCTTCCACGCCTACGTCGGCCGACAGCCGGCCGCCGAAGCGCTTGCTGAGGAAGCCGGCGGCGCGGCTGGCGATGTTGATGTACTTGCCCACCAAGTCGCTGTTGACGCGGGCCAGGAAGTCGTCGGGGTTGAAGTCGATGTCTTCGACCCTGGCGCTCAACTTGGCCGCCAGGTAGTAGCGCAGCCACTCGGGGTTCAGGCCCAGTTCCAGGTAGCGCAGCGGGCTGATGCCGGTGCCCCGGCTCTTGCTCATCTTGTCGTTGTTGACGGTGAGGAAGCCGTGCACGTGGATGTGGTCGGGCACCTTGCGGCCGGAAAACTGCAGCGTGGCCGGCCAGAACAGGGTGTGGAAGGTGACGATGTCCTTGCCGATGAAGTGCACCTGCTCCAGGCCGGGCTGGGCCAGGTGGGTCTCCAGGTCTTCGCCGCGCTGGGCCAGTAGGGCCTGCAGCGCCGCCAGGTAGCCGATGGGCGCGTCCAGCCAGACATAGAAGTACTTGCCCGGCGCATCGGGGATCTGGATGCCGAAGTAGGGCGCGTCGCGGCTGATGTCCCAGTCACCCAGCACCGCCTTGCCGTCTTCGTCGCGCGCAAACCATTCCCGCACCTTGTTCGCCACCTCGGGCTGCAGCTTGCCGTCCTGCGTCCATTGCTCGAGGAAGGCCACGCAGCGGGGGTCGCTCAGCTTGAAGAAGAAGTGCTCGCTGGTGCGCAGCACCGGCGTGGCGCCGCTCAGCGCGGAGTACGGGTTCTTCAGGTCGGTGGGGGCATAGACCGCGCCGCAGGCCTCGCAGTTGTCGCCGTACTGGTCGGGCGTGCCGCACTTGGGGCAGGTGCCCTTGATGAAACGGTCGGGCAGGAACATGCCCTTCTCGGGGTCGTAGAACTGCTCGATGGTGCGGGTCTCGATCAGGCCGTTGTCGCGCAGCTTCCGGTAGATGGACTGCGCCAGCGCATGGTTCTCGGGCGCGTCGGTGCTGTGCCAGTGGTCGAAGGCGATGTGGAAGCCGTCGAGGTACTGCGCCCGCCCGGCTGCGATGCCGGCCACGAACTGCTGCGGCGTGAGGCCGGCCTTTTCGGCGGCGATCATGATGGGTGCACCATGGGCATCGTCGGCGCAGACGAAGTTGACCTCCGCCCCGCCCATGCGCTGCGCCCGCACCCAGGTGTCGGCCTGGATGTACTCCATCATGTGGCCGATGTGGAAGGCCGCATTGGCATAGGGCAGGGCAGTGGTGACGAAGAGCTTGCGGGGCATGGGGCCATCCTGGGAGATCAGCCCATGATTCTAGGGTTGTGGTGCCGGCTGGCAGGGCCAAGCCGGCCCGGCCGGCCCGCGGCAGGGCCGCTCCGCTAGACTCGCGCCCACTTTCCGTGCACCCCCGCCGCCATCCTTGCCGCCCGCCCGCGGCCACCACCATGCCCGCCCTGACCGACGCCATCCTGCTCGACGCCCTGAAGACCGTTGTCGACCCCCACACCGGCAAGGATTTCGTCAGCACCCGTTCGTTGAAGAACCTGAAGATCGACGGCGACGAGGTGGCCTTCGACGTGGAGCTGGGCTACCCGGCCAAGAGCCAGTTCGCCGGCCTGCGCCGGCAGTTCGTGGCCGCGGCGCGCAGCGTGCCGGGCGTGGGCAACGTCAGCGTCAACGTGACCAGCAAGATCACCGCGCATGCGGTGCAGCGCGGTGTGCAACTGCTGCCCGGGGTGAAGAACATCATCGCCGTGGCCTCGGGCAAGGGCGGCGTGGGCAAGAGCACCACCGCGGTGAACCTGGCCCTGGCCCTGGCGGCCGAGGGCGCCACCGTGGGTGTGCTGGACGCCGACATCTACGGCCCCAGCCAGCCCATGATGCTGGGCATCAGCGGCCGGCCCGAGAGCCTGGACGGCCAGAGCATGGAGCCCATGCAGGGCCATGGCCTGCAGGTGGCGTCGATCGGCTTCCTGGTCGATGCCGACCAGGCCATGATCTGGCGCGGCCCCATGGCCACCCAGGCGCTGGACCAGCTGCTGCGCCAGACCAACTGGCGCGATGTCGACTACCTGATCGTCGACATGCCGCCCGGCACCGGCGACATCCAGCTCACGCTGAGCCAGCGTGTGCCTATCACCGGCGCGGTGATCGTGACCACGCCGCAGGACATCGCCCTGCTGGACGCGCGCAAGGGCCTGTCGATGTTCGAGAAGGTGGGTGTGCCCATCCTGGGCCTGGTGGAGAACATGGCGGTGCATGTGTGCAGCCAATGTGGCCATGTGGAGCACATCTTCGGCGCCGACGGCGGCAAGAAGATGGCCGAGCAGTCCAAGCTGGACTACCTGGGTGCGCTGCCGCTGAACATCAGCATCCGCGAGCAGGCCGACAGCGGCCGGCCCACCGTGGTGGCCGACCCCGACGGCGAGATCGCCGCCATCTACAAGGCCATGGCGCGGCTGATCGCGGTGAAGATCGCCGACAAGGCCAAGGACTTCTCGTCCAAGTTCCCGACCATCAAGGTCAGCAAGGACACCTGAGGCGGGCCGGGCGCCCTGGGCGACCCAGGGGCGGTACCTCTGCTACCGCGCTACCGCGCGCTGGGCCAGGGCCAGCGTCTCGCGCGCCGCGGCCAGCCACTGCGGCTCGGCCATGCTGGCGCGCTGCACCGCCTGCGCGGCCGCAGCCTGCGCGCCGCTGGCATCCCCGCGGGCCAGGTGCACCCGGGCCAGGTTGTTCCAGGCCACCGCACTGCCATGCCGGGCGGCCACGTCGGCCAGGGCCTGGGCCGCGCCGTCCAGGTCACCGGCGGCCTGCAGGCTGTTGCCCAGGCCGATGCCGGCCACCAGCTGGCCGGGCCAGCGCTGCAGCAGGCTGCGGTAGGCCAGCGCCGCCTGCGCCGGTGGCGCCGCACGCTCGTAGCCGATGGCGGCGTCCAGTGCCTGCTGGGCCGTGGCCGAGACCGGCCAGCGCCCGGGCGGCAGCACGCTGATGGCCCAGTGCCCACCACGCGCCCAGGTGTGCTCGAAGGTGTGCAGCGGCAGCTGCTCACGCGCCGTGGTGCCGCTGCGCAGCACCAGCATTCCGGCGTCGAGGTCGTAGCCCACCAGCACGGCGTAGTGCCAGCGCGGCGCGATGGCCAGGCCCAGGTTCTGCAGCACCACCACCGCATGGCCGGCGGCCACTTCGCGCAGCAGCGCCTGCAGTTCACCCGGCAGGCGGGTGGCCACGCCACCCTGGCGCCGCGCCGCGGCCAGCATCTCCAGCTGCAGGCTGCCCTCGCGTGCGGGCAGGAACACCGCCTCGGCCAGGGCCTGCGGGTCGGCCGCCAGGCCCACATGGCCCAGCGCCGTGGCCAGTGCGGCCGGGCCGCAGTGGTAGGGCGTCTGCGGGAAGAACGGCACCTCGCTGCGCTCGGCCTGCCGCGGCAGGCCGGCGGGCGGCTGCTGCTGCAGTGCCGCCGTCTGCGGTGGCAATGCCAGCACCGCGCAGCCGGCCAAGGGTGCCAGCAGCGCGCCGGCCAGCGCCGCGGCCAGCAGCCGCGCCGGCCAGCCCGGGATCAGCGGATGGAGCGGGTGAACGGGAACACCTTGGTGAAGCCCAGGATGTCGGTCACCAGCAGCACCACGAACACGGTGAACAGCACGCCGATGACGTCGCCGCCAGCGGGGGCGCTGTCGATCTGCGCGGTGAGCTGCGCCGCTTCGGCATCGGTCAGGGCGTTCACCCGGGCGCGCAGCTCGCTGGTGGAGACCCCGCGGGCCTGCAGCGCGGCGGCCAGGTCGGCGCGGTCCAGGGCGGCCTGCAGCCGCAGGTGGTCCGCCGACTGGCCGGCCGCTTGCTGCACGGCCGCCGCCACCTGCTCGGTGCTGATGGTGGTGGCCTGGGCGCTGTGCAGCAGGCCGGTGCTGGCCACGCAGGTGGCAGTGAACAGGGCGAGGCTGCGGCGAATGAGGGTCATGCGGGTCTCCGTTGTGGTGCTGCATCATGCCTGCAGGCCCGGTGCAGCACGGCGGCCCGGCGCCGGGCCATTGTCAGCAAACGTATCGGCCCGGTGCGCAGGGCGCGCGGGCTTCCCAGGGCGGCAGGTCGGCACTGGCGGGCAGGCCTTCGTCGCTGCCCTGACCCTGGGATCCAGCGCCAAGTTCCCGACGGTCACGGCCAGCAAGACAGCCTGAGCCCGGCGGCCCCATGCATTCGCGGGGTCTTGGGGGTTTGCCTGGGGTGGTCAGCAGCGTTTGGCGGGCCGGACGCGCGCCGGCTGAAATAAGCTGCCCGCTTCGTCACGCATCTTGCGAGAACCCCATGCAGAAATCGCCCATCACGCGCCTGGTCACCACCGCGGCGGCCACGCTGGCCCTCGGCTTGTCGGCGCTGCCGGCCCAGGCTGGGCCGTACACCCTGCTGGTGGCCTTTGGCGACAGCCTGTCGGATGCGGCCGGGGGCGACAACACCTTCCCGTTTGCGCCCAACGAGGGCGGGCTGGTGACACCGGCTCCTTACACCGGCGGGCGCTTTTCCAACGGCAAGGTGGCGGTGGAGGTCCTCGCCGAGTCGCTGGGACTGGCCCCCCACCAAACCTTCCAGTTTGCGATCGGCGGCGCGCGCACCGGCACGGGTGGCGCCATTGCCGGCACCGGGCTGAGCAACCAGGTGCAGTTTTTCGCCACCAACCTGGCCCCGGGTCTGGGGGATCTGTCCGGGGGCCTGTTCAGTGTGTGGGCAGGTGCCAACGATTTCCGCGATGCACTGGCACTGGCCAACCCGACCACGGCGTTCGGCACCATCTTCAGCAACCTCAGCACCCACATCACCACCTTGTACGGCCTGGGTGCGCGCGATTTTCTGCTGCCCAATCTGCCCGATGTGGGCCTGACACCCGAAGGCCTGGCCTCGGGCAACAGCGCAGCGATTTCGATGCTGTCACTCGGCTTCAACCAGGCGCTGCGGGATGTCTACGACCAGCTGGAAGCGCAGCTGCTGGGTGCCGATTTCCACCATGTGGACAGCTTCGCCGCCCAGCATGCGCTGCTGGCCGGTGCACCGGGCAATGGGCTGAGCAACACCACCGCGGGCTGCCTGCTGACCCTGGCCGGCACCCCGGCCGGCCTGGATTGCAACAGCGCCTTCTTCGTCGACAACATCCACCCGACCACCCAGGTGCACCAGGTGCTGGGTGAGGCGATGCTGGCCGCGGTCGTGCCGGCGGCCGTGCCCGAGCCGTCGGCCATGCTGCTGACGGCCACCGCGCTGCTGGGCCTGGTGGCCGCATCGGCACGCCGCCGCCGCCGCCGCTAACCGCCAGGCCCCTGGTTCAAACCGCTGTCGACTCCCAAGGCGGCAGCGTCGTCTGGGGCGCGGGGGTCGTCGGTGCCGCCGCCGACGGTGTCACGGCCGGTGCCTCTCCAGGCACCGCAGGCGCCTCGCCAAACACCTGCTCACCGCCCAGCGCATCGATCAGCTCGCCGATCATCGGTGCCAGCTCGCCGGTGGCGATGGCGGCATTGGCGTCGAAGCCCTCGTCGCCATCCGCCACCCGGCCTTCGAACACACCGTCCAGGAAGCTGATCTTCTTCAGCTGCAGGCCCTCGGTCAGCACGAAGGACACGCGGTCGTTCCAGGTCAGCGCCAGGCGGGTGGGGCGCTTGCCGGCGGCGATGTGCTCGCGGATCTCGGGCAGGTCCAGCGCATGGCGGGCATAGCGCACCACCGGCTTCTCGCCGTCGGCCGCCTTCAGCTCGCAATCACGGTCGATGGAGAACGGCGTGGGCGGCTCGCCGCTGACCAGCCAGTCGGCCATCGCCGCCTCGGGTGTGACGGCAGTGTTGATCAGCTGGGCCGACAGCCCGGGCAGCACCTGGGTCAGCGCGGTCAGGGTCTCGTCGGCGCGGCTGGCGCTGCCGGCGTCGATCACCAGCAGGCGGCTGGCCGGCGAGATCCACACCTTGACCGAGGCGCGCTTGGTGAAGGCCATGGGCAGCAGGTCCAGCAGGGCCTGGTCTTTCAGCTCGCGGGTTTCCTTCTTGCCGGGCTTGCGGCCGGTGGTCTTCTCGATCTGCGCCGCCAGGGTCTCGATCTGGCGCTTGACCACCGAGCCCGGCACCATCTTGGATTCGACCATCAGCTGCAGCAGCCACTGGCCGTCAATCGCCTCCACCAGCGCGCCATGGGCTTCACCGCGTGGGCTGACCCAGCCCTGGGAGCGTGGCTGGGTGGCGCCACATTCGGCAAACGGCACGGTCGCCAGGGCCTCGTTGATCGCCGCCACGGTGGGCTGCCAATCCGGCGCCAGCCGGTACACCATCAGGTTCTTGAACACGCGTGGGCTTTCCTTGAGTCGGTCAGGCAAAGCCGGGCATTCTGCCCTGCGGGGCCGGCTCAGCCGCGCTGCAACCAGCTGCCGGCCGCCCCCAGCACCATCACCACCCCGGCGGCGCTGAGCAGCAGCAGCACCACCCGCCGGAAGGCGGCCGGGCTCAGGCCCCGGTACACCCGGGCGCCCAGCAGCGAGGGAATGATCAGCGCCGGCAGCACCACCGCCAGCGCCGGCAGGGCCGCCGTGGTGGCGGTGCCGGTGGCGATGTAGCTGAGCAGGGTGACCGACAGCGCGGCCAGGTTGAAGTTCTGTAGCACGGCGCGCTGCAGGTCCTTGTCGTAGCGCCGCAGCGTGGCCCACAGCGAGGGCACGACGCCGGTGAAGCCGCCCAGGCCGCCCATCACGCCGCCGGCCAGGCCCGCCAGCGCATCGGCCAGGCGGCCCCCCGCGGTGATAGCGGGCAGGCGATCGGCCACCAGCATCAGCGGGCAGAACACGCACAGGATCAGGCCCAGCACCAGGCGGAAGCTGGTGGGGTCCAGCCAGGGCAGGGCCAGCACGCCCAGCGGGATGCCGGCCAGGCCACCCGCCAGATAGGGCCATAGCACGGCCATGGACAGCCCGCGCCGCACGGTGAAGGCCGCCAGCAGCTGGCCGCTGAGGCCGCCGGCCACCGACAGCACCACGGCCAGGCGCGGCTCGATGCCCCAGGCCCAGACCGACAGCGAGACCATGCCGAAGGCAAAGCCCGACACGCCCTGCACGAAGCCGGCCAGGGCCGCACCGGTCACCAGCAGCAGCAGGTGCTCGGGCATGGCGGGGACGGGGGCAGAACCGGCATGGTCGGGCCCGATTCTGCCCGCGTGGCAGGGCGCCCCGCCGGGCGCAGCCTCAAGCCGCGGCGGGCGTGCGGATCAGGTGGTCGAAGGCGCTCAGCGCGGCCTTGGCACCGTCGCCGGTGGCGATGATGATCTGCTTGAAGGGCACGGTGGTCACGTCGCCCGCGGCGAAGATGCCCGGCACGCTGGTGTGGCAGCGGTCGTCGATGATGATCTCGCCGTAGCGGCTGAGCTCCACCGTGCCCTTCAGGAACTCGGTGTTGGGCACCAGGCCGATCTGCACGAACACACCGGCCAGGTCCAGCAGCTGCTCGGCGCCCGAGACGCGGTCCTTGTAGCGCAGGCCGTTCATCTTCTGCCCGTCGCCGGTGACCTCGGTGGTCTGGGCGTTGAGGTGGATGGTCACGTTGGGCAGGCTCCTGAGCTTGTCCACCAGCACCTGGTCGGCCTTGAGCTGGTCGGCAAACTCCAGCAGGGTGACGCTCCTGACCAGGCCGGCCAGGTCGATGGCGGCTTCCACGCCGGAATTGCCACCGCCGATCACCGCCACGTCCTTGCCCTTGAAGAGTGGGCCGTCGCAGTGCGGGCAGTAGGCCACGCCCTTGGTGCGGTACTCGGCCTCGCCGGGCACGCCCATGTTGCGCCAGCGCGCGCCGGTGGCCAGGATCACGCTGCGGGCCTTCAGCACCGCGCCGTTGTCCAGCACCACGCTGGCGTGGCCGCCGGGCACCGGCGCCGGCTCGACCCGGGCCACGCGCTGCAGCGTCATGATGTCCACGCCGTACTGGCGCACATGGGCTTCCAGCGCGGCGGCGAACTTCGGGCCCTGGGTCTCCAGCACCGAGATGAAGTTCTCGATGCCCAGGGTGTCCATGGTCTGGCCGCCGAAGCGTTCGGCCACGATGCCGGTGCGGATGCCCTTGCGCGCCGCATACACCGCGGCCGCGGCGCCGGCCGGGCCGCCGCCGATGATCAGCACCTCGTACGGCGCCTTGTCGTTGAGCCTGGCGGCCTCGCGCCTGGCGGCACCGGTGTCGATCTTGGCCAGGATCTCGCCCAGCTCCATGCGGCCGTTGCCGAAGGGCTGGCTGTTGAGCATGACGCTGGGCACGGCCATGATCTGCTTGGCCTCGACCTCGGCCTGGAACAGGCCACCGTCGATGGCCACGGCCCGCACGCGGGGGTTGAACACCGCCATCAGGTGCATGGCCTGCACCACGTCCGGGCAGTTGTGGCAGGTCAGGCTCATCCAGGTGTCGAAGGCGAAGTCGCCGTCGAGCGCGCGGATCTGCTCCAGCACCTCGGGCTCCACCTTGGGCGGGTGGCCACCGGCCCACAGCAGGGCCAGCAGCAGCGAGGTGAACTCATGGCCCATGGGCACGGCGGCAAAGTGCACGCCCATGTCCTGGCCCACGCGGGTGATCTGGAACGAGGGCTTGCGTTCGAAGCTGCCGTCGAAGCGGGCGCTGATCTTGTCCGGCGCCACGGCGGCGATCTCGGTCACCAGTTCGCGGATCTGCTGCGCGCCCTCGGAATCATCGAGGCTGGCAATCAGGGTGATCGGCTGGCTGATGCGCTCGAAGTAGGTGGCGAGCTGGGCCTTGATGCTGTCGTCCAACATGGCGGTGTCCTTGGGCTGGGGCTGAAACGGGCGAGGTCAATCCGACCCCGTTGACAGCCTCCGGCGGTGGGCCGCGGTGGACGCTGTCAGCGGGGCCTGAACGGGGTGTCAGGCGGGGAGAAGGGGGCAGGCCGCTGGCCTGCCCCGTTCAGGGTCATCGAATGCAGGTCAGATCTTGCCGACCAGGTCGATGCTGGGCGCCAGGGTCTTGGCGCCTTCCTTCCACTTGGCCGGGCACACCTGGCCGGGGTTGGCGGCGGTGTACTGGGCGGCCTTCAGCTTGCGCAGGGTTTCCGACACGTCACGGGCGATCTCGTTGCTGTGGATCTCGGCGGTCTTGATCTGGCCTTCGGGGTTGATGATGAAGGTGCCACGCAGCGCCAGGCCTTCTTCGGCGATGTGCACGCCGAAGGCGTTGGTCAGGGTGTGGGTGGGGTCGCCCACCAGCGGGAACTTGGCCTTGCGCACGGCGTCGCTGGTCTCGTGCCACACCTTGTGCGAGAAGTGGGTGTCGGTGGTGACGATGTAGACCTCGGCGCCGGCGTCCTTGAAGGCGCTGTAGTTGTCGGCCGCGTCTTCGATCTCGGTCGGGCAGTTGAAGGTGAAGGCCGCCGGCATGAAGATCAGCACCGACCACTTGCCCTTCAGGCTGTCGTCGGAGACTTCGATGAACTCGCCCTTGCCGCTGCGGTTGACAAACGCGGTGGTCTTGAACGGCTGCACTTGGGTGTTGATGATGGACATCGTGGGCTCCTGGGGAGTGGGTTGGAAAACTGCGATGGATGAACTTTATGTGCAGCGCAGCATTGCGTGGTTTGATTGCCTGAATCTTGGTGATTTGAAATTGCTATCGTCCACCCATCCCTAGGCTGGCGGGTGCGGCGCGGCCCCGTCGCCGTTACAACCGGGTCGCTGCCGCCGCTGGCGGCCAGGAGGAGACCCCATGAGCACCACCGTACCCAGGCGCCGCCGGCCGCTGCTGCCGGCCCTGGCGGCAGCGCTGCTGCTGTCGGCCTGCCAGACCATCCCCGACGTGTCGGGCTGGACCCAGGCCACCCGCGATGTCACCGGCGCGGTCACCGGTGGCTTCCAGGCGGCGGCCGGCGTCAACAGCGACATCGGACGCCGGCTGCAGGGCCTGCCCGACTTTGCGGAGCCGGCCCAGCGCTATGCCCGGGCAGCTGCGGCACTGGAGCAGCGTGCCGATGACTATGAAGCCCTGTTCGGCGCCATCGCCGACTACGCCGGCGCCCTGGCCGCGCTGTCGCAGGCCTCGGCGAACAGTGCCAAGACCGTGGACGCCGTGTCCGGCGCGCTGAACCAGCTGGTGGGCGCGGTGGGTGGCACAGCCCTGGCCGGTGCGGGCTTCGAACTGGGCAAGGCCCTGGCCAGCGAAGTGATCCAGGTCAAGGCCGCACGCGATTTTGCCGAGGCCGTGGAGCGTGCCGACCCGGTGGTGGGCCGCATCGCCGCCCTGCTGGTGGCCGATCTGGCCGATCTGGGCCGCACCGTGGGCGATGCCAAGCCCGCGGCGGTGCAGGAAGCCATCGAGCTGCCCCATGCCAAGCGGCTGGAGTTCCGCGCCGCACTGGAGCGGCGGCGCAGCAGCCTGCAGGCCGCTGTGCGCACCGCCCTGGCGCAGCCGGCCCGGTCGCTGGTGGACGTGGCCGATGCCTCCGAGCTGCGCCAGGTCGAGCAGCTGCTGCGCGAGACCGACAGCTGGTACCAGCCGATGCAGGCCGAGCTGCAGCAGGCCCTGAAGCAGCGCGAGACCACGCAGGCGCTGACGGTGCAGGCCAGCCGCGCGGTGCAGGCCTGGCGTGCCTCCCATGCGTCGGTGGCCGCCGCCGTGCGTGAGCGGCGCCCGCCCGAAAGTGGCCGCCTGGCGGCACTGGCCCTGCGCATCCGCGCGTTGTCCGACGAGCTGAAGAAGGAGAAATGAGATGGCCGACAACACCGATGTCAAACAATGGGCCGACGCGCTGGACCGGCTGCTGCAACAGGCCGTGGCGGCGCGCCAGGCTGGCGACCTGGGACGCATTGCCGACCTGCAGCGCCAGCTGCGCCAGTTCCGCCTGGACAGCCCCGATTTCGCCGATGCGCTGGACCGCCAGGCCTCGCTGGCGATCTTCGACCTCGACCTGTCGCAGACCGAGGAGGCGGTGGCCAACATCAAGGCACGCGCCGACGAGGTGCAGGCGCTCACCAAGCTGATCCTGGGCGTGGCAGCCTCGGCGCAGGCCGACGCCGACGTGCTGGGCGGCAAGTTCGCGGTGCAGGCCATCGAGGCCGCCACCGCGGCCATCGGCAGCTTCAAGCAGCTGCGTGCACAGCTGGACACCAGCCAGGGTGACGCGGCCGCCATCGGCGCGCTGATCGACAAGACCCTGGCGTCGGTGCAGACGCTGCGCAACAGGCTCGAAAAGCCTTGAGCTGGCGCTGACCCGGGCTGCCGCATGGTGGTGTTGCTGGGGGTCCGGGGCCCCGCCTGCCATCACCGTGCCGGAAGGCCGAGGCCGTGGGGTCGTTCATGGCCTGGCGCACGAACACGCGTCCTGGATCACCGCCTGCCAGAGCGCACCGCCGCGCCTCGCGCACCAGACCCTGCCCGACCCCACGACCTCTGCCTTCCACCAGCAGGCGTGGACTGCGGAGGACAGAAGCCCTGCCTGCCGGCAGTGTGCCGCCGGTCGATTGCAAGGTCGAGGTTGTGGGGCCGGGCGGGGCTTGGCACGCGAGGCGCGGCGGCCACCTCACGCACAGCGGACCGGTCCGCCGTGTGTTCGCGTGCCAAGTCCTGAACGGCTCCACAGCCTCGGCCTTGCTGCCACGTTCGCGGCATGCAGACGACGGCGTTTTTTCGCGACCGCCCGGCGGTGCACAGCAGCATGCACGCGCGCGACTTCTCACCACTGGCTGTTGAGCTGCACCGTGACGCGCCGGCCACGTGGCTTCATGGTCAGCGTGGTGCTGCCGCTGAGCTCCATGCGCATGGCCAGCCCGCGGCGCAGGCCGTCGTAGGCACGGGTGGGCACGAGGGCCATGCCCACGCGCAGTTCGGCGCGCCGGGTGCTGTCGAACAGGCTGTCGCCACCGGCCTGGCCCGCCAGCGCCAGCGGGCCGCCGCCGGCCGCAGCGGCCCGGGCCGCGCCATGGCCCAGGGGCACGCCCAGGCCCACGCGCATGTCCACGCCCGTCGCCACCTGGCGGCCCAGGGCCAGCACCGCCTGGGTGGGCACGGCGGCGTCGGTGGCGGTGGGAGCCGCAGACACACCCCGCACCAGCGTGGGCGCCGCCCCGCGCGGGGCCGGCTGCGGCTGCACCAGACCCAGGCCCACCTCCACGCCGGCGCGCTGTGTCCACAGCATGGTCAGGCGTGCGGGCTGGGGGTTGCCATCACCGGCCTGGACTGGCCGGCCGTCGGCCGGCAGCAGGTCCTGCTGCAAGCGCAGGGTGGGCCGGCCATACCAGTCGACGGCGCTGCCGTCGTCTGTTTCCGCCTGCGCCAGCACCGGGTCGGTCCCCGCCAGTGCCATGCACAGCAGCAGGCCCAGGGCTGCAGTCCGGCGCTGGCCTGCTGCGGTGTGGCGGGCTGTCGTGGCGCTGGCCGTTGCGGTGCCGGGCAGGGTGGTGGCGGGCTGCATGGTTGCGGGCGGTGGTGTGGCGGGCGGGTGCAGTGCGGGCGCATCTCTTGAAACACGATGCTGCGCCCAGGCCCATGGCCCTGCCGTCCGTCTCGGGCGCGGCCACGCGTCGGCGCCAGGCGCAAGCGCCTGTGGGCCGGGTCCGACAAGCCCTCAGCCGGGCTGCAGCGTGGCCAGTGCCCGGCGCAGCACGTCTGCCGAGTGCTGCAGGCCGGCGCGCTCGGTCTCGTCCAGGGTCGGAACCAGCACCGTGCTGCCACCGCCATGGCCCACCACCGTGGGCAGCGACAGGGCCACGCCCTGCAGGCCGAAAGCCCCTTCCTGCACCCGCGAGACGGTGAGCACCCGGCGCTCACCACGCAGCATGCAGCGCAGCAAGTGGGCGGTGACCAGGCCGATGGCGTGGTTGGTGGCGCCCTTGCGCTGGATCACCTCGTAGGCGGCCCGGCGCACCTCCAGCGCCAGGGCGGCCTCGTCGGCCGCGTCCCAGCCCGGCCAGTCGCGCAGCGGCACGCCGCCCACCTGGGCGCCCGACCACAGCACCACCTCGGAATCCCCATGCTCGCCCACCACCTGGGCATGGATGGAGTTGGTGGCCAGCTGCAGGCGCTGGCCCAGCATCTGGCGCAGGCGTGAGGTGTCCAGCAGGGTGCCGGTGCCCAGCACCCGCGCGGGCGGCAGGCCGCTGGCCTCGGCCATCACCTGGGTCAGCACGTCCACCGGGTTGCTGACCACCACCACCGTGCCGGCAAAGCCCGCAAGGGTGCGGCCGATGTCGGCCACCAGGTGGGCGTTGTCGCGCAGCAGGTCCAGCCGGCTCTCGCCCGGCTTGCCGTTGCGGCCGGCCGCCACCACCACCACCTGGCAGGCGCGCATGTCGGCGATGCTGGCCACCTTCACCTGGCAGGGCGGGTAGAAGGCGGCGCCATGGGCCAGGTCCATGGCCTCGCCCTCGGCCACCGCGCCGCGCACATCGTGCAGCCACAGTGCGTCGGCCGCGCCCGAGTGCAGGGTGGAGATGGCCACGCTGGTGCCCACCCAGCCGGTGCCGATGATGCCGACGGTCTGTTGCATGTGCTGCTGCTCCCGGTGGCGGCCGGCCGGGATGGCCAGCGCGCCGGTGCAGCTTACGCCGGCCGCTGTGGCGGCGTGCTAGGTGGGGTAGACGGCGGCCGGCCGGGCGCTGGCCTGCAGATGGTCCAGCGCCGCGGCCACACCGCTGGCCTGCAGCGGCACGCCGGCCAGCTTCAGGCCCATCTCGCAGCCGCACAGGGCGGCGGCCAGGCTCAGGTCGTTGCAGTCCCCCAGGTGGCCGATGCGGAACATGCGGCCCTTGAGCTTGCCCAGGCCGGTGCCCAGCGACAGGTTGAAGTGCTCGTAGATCAGGCTGCGCACCTGGTCGGCGTCGACACCGACAGGCGTGACCACGCCAGTCAGCACCGGCGAGTGCAGGGCCGGGTCGGCGCACTGGATGGGCAGGCCCCAGGCCTGCACCGCGGCGCGGCAGGCGGCGGCCAGGCGCTGGTGGCGGGCCAGCACCTGGGGCAGGCCTTCGTCCTGCAGCATCTCCAGCGCCTCGGCCAGGCCGTAGAGCAGGTTGGTGTTGGGGGTGGTGGGCCAGTAGCCGGTGGCATTCATGGCCAGGATCTCGTCCCAGGCCCAGAAGGCGCGTGGCAGGGTGGCCGTGCGGCTGGCCGCCAGCGCCTTGGGCGACACGGCGTTGAAGCCGAGGCCCGGCGGCAGCATCAGGCCCTTCTGCGAGCCGCTGACCGTCACGTCCACGCCCCAGGCGTCGTGCTGGTAGTCGGCCGAACCCAGGCCGGAGATGGTGTCGACCATCAGCAGGGCCGGGTGGCCGGCGGCGTCGATGGCGCGGCGCACCGCCGGCACGTCGGAGGTGACGCCGGTGGAGGTTTCGTTGTGCACGATGCACACCGCCTTGATCTGGTGGCTGCGGTCGTCGCGCAGGCGCTGGGCGATCAACGCGGCATCCACGCCATGGCGCCAGGCCAGCGGCAGACCGGTGGCCGCGTCGGTGCCGGGGCGGGTGAGGAATTCAGGCTGCAGGCCCAGCCGCGCCGCCAGCTTCTGCCACAGCGTGGCGAAGTGGCCGGTCTCCACCATCAGCACGCTGTCGCCCGGGCTCAGGGTGTTGACCAGGGCTGCCTCCCAGGCGCCAGTGCCCGAGGCCGGGTAGACCACCACCGGATGGCGGGTCTGGAAGATGCGCTGCAGCCCGGCCAGCACCTGCAGGCCCAGGGCGCCGAACTCGGGCCCGCGGTGGTCGATGGTGGGGTGGCTGATGGCGCGCAGGATGCGGTCAGGCACCGGGCTGGGGCCGGGGATCTGCAGCAGATGGCGGCCGGCAGGGTGGAAGTTGAGGCGGGTCATGCATGCTCCTAGTTTGCATACAAAATGCAGAGTGCATGCTAACGGCCACTGTCATTGCAGGCAAGGCGGTTCGTTTGCAAAGCACTTCCCTGCTTTGCATACATAATTCAACCATGCCAGATGCCCACGCCATGCTGACCGACGTGCCGCGCGACACCCTGCAGCAGCGGGTGGCCGCGCAGCTGCGCCAGCGCTTGATCGACGGCAGCCTGGCGCCCGGCAGCAAGCTCAACGAGCGCGTGCTGTGCGAGCAGCTGGGGGTGTCGCGCACACCGCTGCGCGAGGCCATCCGCATGCTGGCGGCCGAAGGCCTGGTCACGCTGGACCCGAACCGCGGCGCCTTTGCTGCCCAGCTGTCGGCCGACGAGGTGGCCGGTGCCTTCGAGGTGATGGCGGTGCTGGAAGGCCTGGCCGGTGAACAGGCGGCGGCACGCATCACCGGGCCCGAACTGGCCGAGCTGCAGGCCCTGCAGTTCGAGATGCAGGCCAGCCATGCGCGGGGCGACCTGGCGGCCTACTACGGCCTGAACGCCCGCATCCACGCCGCCATCAATGCCGCGGCGCGCAACCCCGTGCTGGCCAGCAGCTGGCAGCAGCTGAACGCCAGGCTGCATGCGCTGCGCTTCCGCTCCAACCAGGACGCCGGCAAATGGGCCGCGGCCCTGGCCGAGCATGCGGCGCTGCTGCAGGCGCTGCAGGCGCGGGACGGCGAGGCCGCACGCCGGCTGCTGGTGGCGCATCTGCTGCGCAAGCGCGACGTGGTGCTGGCCCAGCTGCAGCAGCCAGTCCAGCCAGTGGCTTGATCAGCCGCGGAAGATGGCTTCCAGGTCCACGTCGTCGGTGCTGGTGTCCAGCTTCAGGCTGCGCTCGATGTGGGCCAGGTGCTCCAGCATCAGCTTTTCGGCGCGGGGTGCATCGCGCTTGGCGATGGCGTCGATGATCTGGCCATGCTCGTCGGCGCGGCAGCTGGTGGCCGTGGGCGCGTCGTAGAGGAAGATGATCAGACAGGTCTGCATCGACAGCTCACGCATGCTGCGCGCCAGCGCCTGGTTGCCGGCCAGGTCGGCCAGCAGGGTGTGGAACTCACCCGACAGCCGCACGATGGCGCGCTTGTCCTGCCGGCGGTGGGCGTCCAGCTCCAGCTCCTGCTGCTGGCGCAGGCGCGCCACACGCTCGGGCGTCAGCGTGTCGATCAGGCGGCGCAGCAGGGCCGGCTCGATCAGGCGGCGGGCCTCGAACACATCGTGCGCCTGGCTGGGTGCCGGCTTGGCCACGTAGGCGCCGCGCTGGGGGTAGATCTCGACGATCTGCTCGTGCGACAGCCGCGCCAGCACCTCGCGCACCCGCGCCCGGCTCACGCCGAAGATGTCGGCCAGGCGCTCTTCCACCAGCTTGGTGCCGGGTGGCAGGCGGTGCTCCAGGATGGCGACGTAGATGCGCTCGTAGATCTGGTCGATGGTGTTTTCGCGGTCCAGGCGGGCCTGGCTGGAGGGCTTGCGGGCGCTGGTGGCCATGGACGGAGACCGCGGGGATGGCCGGCGTGTTGGGCCGGCCTGGGCAGGGGCGGGGCCACTGCCCCGGGGAGCCAGGATTCTAGTGAGCGCATCGGGTTTCACCGCGCCGTGCCTCCCGCTCAGCGCCAGCCGAACAAGCGGCCCCAGCCGCGCACCAGCGCCGGGTCGCCGCCCGCGGCGCGCAGCATGCCCCACACCGTGGTGCTGACCGTGTCCAGCAGCGGGATGCCGGTGGCCGCCTCGACGGCCTCGGCCAGCGGTGCCGCGCGCAGGTTGGTGCAGAAGGTGGTGATGGCCTGCGGTGCGCTGGTGCCGGGTGTTGCGGCCACCTCCAGCATCAGCGCCTGCAGCTGCGCCGGCTCCACCAGCGCGAAATCATGGTTGACGCGGATGCCCAGGTGGCGCTCGGCCACCACGGCCACGCCGATGGCGCGGTAGTTGTCGACGATGCGCTGCTGCACGTCGGCGGTGTAGGGCGTCACCAGCGCCAGGCGCGTGATGCCCTGCAGCGCCATCAGCTCGTTCAGCGCCAGCACGGCGGTGGTGGCGCGGATGCCGGTGCGCTGCTGGATGCGCTCACACAGGCGCACATCGGTGTCAAAGCCCAGCCAGCCGGCGGCGGTGCCGCTCCAGCCGATCACGTCGACCTTGGCATCGGCCAGCAACTCGGCCGCGGCCAGGATCTTGCTGTCGTCGAACTGGCCCAGGGCCTGGGCCGAGAGCGCGATCTCGGTGACGGTGAAGCGCGAGAAATGCGCGCTGCAGCCCGGCACCTGGGCGGCCAGGGCGCTGGTGAGGGGTTCGAGGGCGGTGTTGGACGAGGGCGTCAGCACGCCCAGGCGCAGGGAGGTGGTCATGCTGCACATGATGCCCGAAAGCGCTGGATTGTCGGCACAAGTGTTAACACCGTGTTCCGCAAACTGACTGTCAACGATGATGTCGACATTGAAGTTGGATTCGTCCTCGACAACCTGGCCCGCTGTTTGCTCAGTCTCTGCTGTCCAGGTTGATTTTCCGCAGAGGCCAGTACTTTTGCACCAACGCCGGGCATCAACAGAGTGTCAACAACCATGTCGCCAATGATCTGCATGAATCCGCACGGTGATGGTGCGCTGGGTGCCCCAGCATGAGCGCAGCCTTCGATCTGGTGGTCCGCCGCGCCCAGGTGGCCACGGCCAGTGACAGCTTCCTGGCCGACATCGGCATCCTGGACGGGCGCATCGTGCAGCTGGGCCTGGGCCTGCCGGCCGGCCGGCGTGAGATCGACGCGGCCGGCCGTGTGGTCACCCCGGGTGGTGTGGATGCCCATGTGCACCTCGACCAGCCCATGGCCCCGCCGGTGCGCATGGCCGACGACTTCCACACCGGCACGCGCGCCGCGGCCTGCGGTGGCACCACCACGGTGATCCCGTTTGCCGCGCAGGAAAAGGGCCAGTCGCTGCGCGCCGCGGTGGCCGACTACCACCGCCGTGCCGAAGGCCGCGCCCATGTGGACTACGCCTTCCACCTGATCGTCAGCGACCCCACGCCTGCGGTGTTGAACGAGGAACTGCCCGGCCTGATTGCCGAGGGCTACACCTCGTTCAAGATCTACATGACCTACGACGACCTCAAGCTCGACGACGGCCAGATCCTGGACGTGCTGGCTGTCGCGCGCGCCCACGGCGCCATGGCCATGGTGCATGCCGAGAATGCCGACTGCATCGCCTGGCTGACGCGACGGCTGGAGGCGGCGGGCCGCACAGCGCCGCGCTTTCATGCGGCCTCACGCCCGATGCTGGTGGAGCGGGAGGCCACCCACCGCGCCATCGCCCTGGCCGAGCTGGTGGACGTGCCCATCCTGGTGGTGCATGTCTCCGGCCGCGAGGCGGTGGAGCAGATCCGCTGGGCCCGTGCCCACGGCTTGCCGGTGTTTGCCGAGACCTGCCCGCAGTACCTGTTCCTCACCGCCGACGACCTGGGCCTGGACGACAGCTACCAGGGTGCGCGCTGCGTGTGCAGCCCGCCACCGCGTGACAAGGCCAACCAGCAGGTGATCTGGGACGCGCTGGCCGATGGCCTGTTCACCGTGTTCTCGTCCGACCACGCACCCTTCAACTACGACGCGCCCGAGGGCAAGAAGCCTGGCGGCCAGGAGGTGGCCTTCCGCCACATCCCCAACGGCATCCCCGGCATCGAGACCCGGATGGCGCTGCTGTATTCCGAGGGCGTGCTGGGCGGGCGCATCACGCTGGAGAAGTTCGTCGAGCTGACCGCCACCAACCCGGCCAAGGCCTATGGCCTGCACCCGCGCAAGGGCACCATCGCCATCGGCAGCGACGCCGACCTGGTGGTCTGGGATCAGCGCAGCTTCGTGCTCGACAACAGCATGCTGCACCACGCGGTGGACTACACCCCCTATGCCGGCCAGACCCTGCGCGCCTGGCCCGGCACCACCATCGCCGGCGGCGAGGTGGTGTGGGACGGCCGGCAGTTCCACCCGCGCCAAGGCCGCGGCCGCTTTCTCACCTGCGGCGCCCCCACGCTGCGACCCCAACCCCGGCGCGCCTGACAGCGCGGCCAGCCCCTCCCCGTTCAACCCCCTGGAGCACCCATGACCCTGCACCACCGCCTCCGCCGCGCCACCCTGGCCACGGCCACCACCCTGGCCCTGCTGGGCACCTGCATCGGCGCCCAGGCGCAAGACCGCCTGACCTTCAAGGTGGTGGGCCAGCCCGCGGCCACCGGCATGATCCAGAAGAACAAGGAGAAGCCCTTCTTCGACGAGTTCGCCAAGCGCACCGGCCTGCCCATCGACGCCGACTACAAGGCCATCGATTCCCTGGGCATCAAGGACACCGAGCAGCTGCGCGTGATGAAGGCCGGCCTGTTCGACATCGTCTCGCTGCGGGTGAGCCAGAACTCGCGCGACGAGCCCACCCTGCTGGGCATGGACCTGGTGGGCGCCTCGCCCGACTACGCCACCGCGCGCAAGGTCTACGAGGCCTACTTCGACACGCTGGATGCGCGCCTGCAAAAGCAGTTCCAGGTCAAGCTGCTGGGCGTGTGGCCCTTCGGCCCGCAGATCCTGTTCTGCAAGAAGCCGCTGGCCAAGCTGGCCGACCTCAAGGGCATGAAGGTGCGGGTGTACGACCAGAACCTGGCCAAGTTCATCGAATCGGTGGGCGGCACGCCAGTGCCCTTGTCGTTCACCGAGGTGCACCAGTCGCTGTCGCTGGGCGTGGTCGATTGCGCCATCACCGGCCCCAGCTCGGCCAACTCGTCGAACTGGCCCGAGGTGACCACCCACCAGTACCCGCTGGGCTTCCAGATGGCGCTGAACGGTTATGCCATCACCATGAATGCCTGGAAGAAGCTCACGCCCGAGCAGCAGGGCAAGATGCAGGCAGCGTTCAAGACCCTGACCGACGACATCTGGGTCTACTCGCAGCAGCTGACGCAGGACGCGCTGAACTGCAACGCCGGCGTCGACCCCTGCACCACCGGCAAGAAGTTCAAGCTGGTCAACGTGCCGGTGGCCGCGGTGGACGCGGAAACCCTGCGCAAGGCAGTCGCCACCATCTCCCTGCCCACCTGGGCCGAGATCTGCGACAAGAGCAACCCCGGCTGTTCCGACGCCTGGAAGAAGACCGTCGGCAAGGCCGTGGGCATCCAGTAAGCACGGCACGGCACACGCGCAGAGGACCACGGCATGAACGACACCATCGAACGCTGGCTGGGCACCTTGTTCGGCCTGATCTTCGTCGCCCTGTCACTGCTGGTGGCGGTGGAGACCGTGGTCCGCAAGCTGTTCAACTTCTCGCTGCAGGGCGCCGATGAGCTGGGGGGTTATGCCCTGGCCATCTGCGCCACCATCGCCTTCAGCCTGGCCCTGCTGGGCCGCACCCACATCCGGGTGGATGTGTTCCACGGCCGCCTGCCGGCCTGGCTGCAGACCGGCCTGAACTGGCTGTCGGCGGTGGGCATCGCGGCTTTTGCCCTGCTGCTGGCCTGGCTGGCCTGGTATGTGCTGCAGGATTCACGCAGCTACCAGAGCGTGTCGCAGACCCCCTGGGCCACGCCGCTGGCCTGGCCGCAGACGGCCTGGGTGATCGGCCTGGTGGTGTTTGCCGGGGTGTCGCTGGTGGTGGCCGGCCGCGCCACCTGGCTGCTGGTGCAAGGCCGTGTGGCCGAGCTCAACCGCGACTTCGGCCCGCGCTCCACCAAGGACGAGGTGGACGAAGAACTGGAAGACCTGCGGCACCGCTCCGGCGACGCCGCCGCACTCCCGGGCAGCGCTGCACCAGCCACCACGTCGGGAGTGCGCGCATGAACATCAGCTACATCCTGCTGGCCTTCTTCGGCATGCTGGGCCTGATGCTGCTGGGCCTGCCGATCGCCGTGTCCATGGCGGCGGTGGGCATCGTCGGCGGCCTGCTGGCCTATGGCGCACCCTTCATCAACTCCATCGCCCCTGTGGTCTGGGGCGTGCACAACGACAACCTGCTCACCTCCATCCCGCTGTTCGTGCTGATGGGTGAGCTGCTGCTGCGCTCGGGCATCGCCGACCGCATGTTCGGCGCGCTGGCGGCCTGGCTGGGCCGCTTGCCGGGCGGGCTGCTGCACACCAATGTGGGCTGCAGCGCGCTGTTTGCCGCCACCTCTGGCTCGTCGGTGGCCACGGCGGCCACCATCGGCACGGTGGCCTTGCCCTCGCTGCACAAGCGCGGCTATTCGATGTCGCAATCACTGGGCAGCATCGCCGCCGGTGGCACGCTGGGCATCCTGATCCCGCCCTCGGTGAACATGATCATCTACGGATCACTCACCGACACATCGATCGGCCAGCTGTTCATCGCCGGCATCATTCCCGGCCTGCTGCTCACCGCCTGCTTCATGGCCTACATCGCCATCCATGCGCTGGCCACCGGCACCGCCATCCGCGAAGAGAAGGTGCCGCTGGCCGAGCGTCTGCGCCTGCTGAAGGACCTGCTGCCACCGGCGGTGGTGTTCTTCATCGTGATGGGCAGCCTCTACACCGGCCTGGCCACCACCACCGAATCGGCGGCCTTGGGCGTGGTGGCCTCGCTGTTCTTCGCTGCCAACAGCCGCAAGCTGAGCTGGCTGCTGCTGCAGCACTGCTTTGTGCAGACGGCCAAGACCAGCGGCATGATCTTGTTGATCATCACCGCGGCCTTCATCCTCAACCTGGCCATCAGCCTCACCGGCGTGGCCGAGGCCATGACCACCTGGGTCACGTCCTTCGGCCTGAGCGCCACCCAGCTGATCCTGGTGCTGATCGTGTTCTACCTGGTGCTGGGCATGTTCATGGACGTGCTGTCGATGATGGTGGCCACCATTCCCGTCACCTTCCCCATCGTGGTGGCGCTGGGCATCGACCCGGTCTGGTACGGCATCTTCATCGTGCTGATGTGTGAACTGGGCATGATCACACCGCCGGTGGGCATGAACCTGTTCGTGGTGCACGGCATCCGGCCCGACAAGGGTGGCATCCGCGACGCCATCGTCGGCGCCTTGCCCTATGCCGGCATCATGATCGCCTTCACCCTGCTGCTGCTGGCGGTGCCGGGCCTGGCCACCTGGCTGCCGGGGCAGATGAAGTGAGCGGCGCGCCCACACCCTGGTGGCAGGCTTCGGCGGTGGATCTGGCAGCAGCCTATCGGGGCGGGGTGGTCACGCCCCAGCAGGTGCTGGCCGACTGCTGGGCCCGCATCGACGCGGTGAACCCGCAGCTCAATGCCTTGATCGCACCACGCCGCGCCGCCTCGCTGGCCGATGCGGCCGCGTCGACTGCGCGTTGGGCCCGCGGCCAGCCGCTGGGCCCGCTGGACGGCATCCCGCTGGCCATCAAGGACAACATCCCCAGCGCCGACCAGCCCACCACCTGGGGCAGCCCGGCCGGGCGCAACCACCAACCCGCACAGGACGAACTGGTGCTGGCCCGCGCCCGCGCCGCCGGGGCGCTGGTGGTGGGCAAGACCAACGTGCCCGAGTTCACGCTGGAGGGCTACACCGGCAATCCAGTCTTCGGCAGCACCCGCAACCCCTGGAACCTGGCGCTGACACCCGGAGGCAGCAGCGGCGGCGCGGTGGCGGCGGTGGCCGCCGGCATGGTGCCGCTGGCGCTGGGCACCGATGGGGGTGGCTCCACCCGGCGGCCGGCCTCGCACACCGGCCTGGTGGGCTTCAAGCCCTCCATCGGCGCCATCGCGCGTGAGCATGCGCTGCCGCCGCTGCTGCTGGATTTCGAGGTGGTCGGTGCCTTTGCCCGCAACGTGGCCGATGTGCAGCTGCTGTTCAACGCCGTGCGGGGGCCACACCCGGCCGACCGGCGCTCGCTGGCTTTGCCGGAGCGCCCCTTGCCGGCGCAGCTGCGCGTGCTGTACGTGCCCACGCTGGAGGGCGCGCCGGTGGACCCCGAGATCGCCGCCTCCTGCCGCGCCGGTGTGCAGCGCCTGGCCGCCATGGGCCACCAGGTGGACGAAGGCGCGCTGCCGCTGGACCTGGGCTTCATGACCAGCGGCTGGGGCGTGGTCGGCCAGATCGGTCTGGCCTGGCTGTTCAACCAGCACCCCCACTGGGCAGCCGGTGCGTCGGCCAAGTACCTGGCCATGGCCGAGGCCGGCCGCCAGGTGCCGGCGGCCCAGCTGTGGCAGATGCTGGAGGCGGTGGAGCAGCTGCGGCGTGAGGTGGCCCAGCTGTTCACCCGTTATGACCTGCTGGTGACACCGGCCACGGCCGCCTTGCCCTGGCCGGCGGACGAAGCCTTTCCGCCCCGTATTGCCGGCCAGGCCGTGGGCCCACGTGGCCACGCCATCTTCACCGGCTGGGTCAATGCCGCCGGCCTGCCGGCCGTGGCCCTGCCCACGGCGCCGTCGGCCAGCGGCCTGCCCATCGGCGTGCAGCTGATCGCCGACTTCGGCAGCGACGATGCCTTGCTGGCCCTGGCCGCCCGGTTCGAGGCTGCCGCGCCGCAGGGCTGGTTGTGGCCGCCGCTGTGAGGGGCCGCAACACCACGCCGCAGCCCTACAGCTGCACGCTGGCCTCGCCGATGCCAGGGAACTGCACCAGCACCCGCTCACCCGCCTGCGCCGGCAGGATGCCGCACCAGGTGCCGGTGGTGAGCACCGTGCCCGCCGGCACCACGGCACCGGCCCGCGTGGCATGGCGCAGCCAGGCCAGCAGTACAAAGGCCGGGTCGCCCATGGCATGCGTGCCCTGGAACTCCCGCGCCGCCTGGTTGTCGATCTGCACCCGGCAGCGTTGTGCCGACCAGTCGTGCGCGGCGTCGAAGCTGGTCCAGGTGCCCAGCACCAGGGCGCCATGGGATTGCAGGTCGGCCAGCTTGGCCAGGGCCGGCGCCTGCAGGCCCTCGGCCCAGCGGGAGTCGACGACCTCGATGGACACACACAGCGCATCCACCAGGGCGCGCGCCTGCGGCAGGTCCAGCCCGGCGGCCAGCGTGGCATCCACCGCCGTGCCCAGGCGCAGGGCCACCTCGGCCTCGATGCCACGCTGGTGGAAAGGCCAGGCACCGGCGGTGGCCGGGCTGGCCCAGACACCGGCCGGTGGCAGCGGTGCATGGGTGGCCACGGCCTGGCGCGAGGGGCCACCCGATTTCCAGTGCCGTGGCACACCGGTGTGGAACCAGCCCAGGGCCTGGGCCACGGCCGCCTGCACCGCATACGCGGCCTCGGCATCGGCTGGTGCGGCGGCGGGCTGGGGCTGGCCGCTGCGGCGGGCCTGCAGCAGACGGGTGGTGGTGGTGTCGGGGTTGTCCATGGCGCATCCTGTTGCTGGGGAGGTCGTGGCCATTGTCGGCAGGGCCGCGCCTGGTCGGCTGTCACACGCATCACCCTGAGGCTCCGCATGCACCCCATGGACAGCCTGGCCAATGCCCGCCGCTTCGACGGCCGCCGCAGTGCGGCAGATCAACGCCTGCGCTGGCCGGGCGGCGCCGGGCTGGCCCTGTCCTTCGTGCTGAACATCGAGGAGGGCGCCGAGCTGTCCATCGCCGATGGTGATGCCTGCAACGAGGCGGTGCACGAGATCACCCTGCAGCGTGACGGCCCCGACTACTGCATGGGCACCCACTTCGAGTACGGCGCCCGCGCGGGTTATGCGCGCATCGTGCAGCGCTTCGTCGATGCCGGCCTGCCGCTCACCTTGAACGTCTGCGGCCGGGCGCTGGAGCGCACACCCTGGGTGGCCGACGACGCGCGTCGCCATGGCTTCGAGCTGTGTGGCCATGGTTGGCGCTGGGAATCCCCGGCCGGCATGGACGAAGACACCGAGCGCAGCGTGATCAGCCGCACCGCCGCCACCATCACCCGCCTGGCCGGCCGCCCGCCCAGCGGCTGGCACAGCAAGGGCTCACGCTCGCCGCACACCCGGCGCCTGCTGCGCACACACGGCGGCTTCGTCTACGACAGCGACGACTACGGCGACGACCTGCCGCACCTGCTGGACCTGGGCGATGGCGGGCCGCCGCATGTGGTGCTGCCCTATGGCTTCGACACCAACGACATGCGCTTTTTCGACCGCGGTGGCTTCGTGCGTGGCAGCGACTTTGCAGGCTATGTGGGTGATGCCATCCAGGCCCTGTGCCAGGAAGCGCAGCATGCACCGCGTTTGCTGACCATCGGCCTGCATGCCCGCATCCTGGGCCGGCCGGGGCGCATCGGCGGGCTGGATGCGCTGCTGGCCCAGGTGGCCGCGCGCCGCGCCGCGCTGGTCGTGATGACCCGCGAGGCCATCGCCCGGCATTGGCTGCAGCACGGCGCGCGGCCCTGATCCTGCTTGCGCACCGCGGTCCGTCTGGGTCACCATGCCAGGATTGCCCACCCTCCCATCCCAGCCCCCACCCATGACCCGACGCCTCTTCACCGCCTGCCTGGGCACCGAGACCAACTCCTTCTCGCCCATTCCCACCGGCCTGTCCGTCTACCAGCAGACCATGCTGGTGCGGGGTGGCCAGCATGGCGACCGGCCCAACCTGTTCGCCGTGCCGCTGATCCGCTGGAAGCAGCAGGCGCAGGCCCTGGGCTGGACGGTGGTGGAGGGCCTGGCCGCCTTTGCCGCGCCGGCCGGCGACACCACGCGCTGCACCCATGCCGCGCTGCGCGACGAGATCCTGGCCGACCTGCAGCGGGCCATGCCGGTGGATGCCGTGATGCTCAACCTGCACGGCGCCATGATCGCCGAGGGTGACCCGGATGCCGAGGGCGACCTGCTGGCCCGCGTGCGTGCCCTGGTCGGCCCTGGCGTGCCCATCGCCGCCGAGCTGGACCTGCACTGCCACCTCACCCGCCAGAAGGTGGCCAGCGCCGACATCCTGGTGATCTACAAGCACTACCCGCATGTGGACGTGGCCGAGCGGGCCGACGAGGTGTTCAGCCTGCTGCATCGCCTGCTGGACGGCGCCATCCGCCCGGTGATGGCGGTGTACGACTGCGCCATGCTGGGCATCTACCCCACCACCGCCGAGCCGCTGGCCAGCATGGTGGCGCAGATGGCGGCGCTGGAGCAGCAGCCGGGTGTGCTGTCGGTGTCCCTGGCCCATGGTTTCCCATGGGGCGACACGCCCGAGGTCGGCGCCCGGGTGCTGGTGGTGACCGACGGCGACGCGGCCCTGGCCGCGCGGCATGCCACGGCCCTGGGCGAGGCCGTCTGGGCCGCGCGTGACGCCATCGTGCCGCCGTTCTACAGCATCGACGCCGCCATCGACCGGGTGCTGGCGCACAGCCCCGACGGCCGCCCCTTCGTGCTGGCTGACACCGCCGACAACCCCGGCATCGGCGCGGCGGGTGATTCCACCTTTCTGCTGCAGCGCCTGATCGAACGCGACGTGGGCGGCTTCGCGCTGTCGCCGCTGTGGGACCCGGTGGCCACCGCCCTGGCCTTCGATGCCGGCGTGGGCGCGCGCCTGGCCATGCGCATCGGCGGCAAGCTGGGCCCGGCCTCGGGCGCCGCGCTGGATCTGCAGGTGGAAGTGAAAGCGCTGAACCCCGAGGGCTGGCAGCCCTTCGGTGGCGCCATGGCGCCGCTGGGCCGCATGGCCTGGCTGCGCACGGGCGGCCCGGCCGACGCGCATGCCATCGACATCGTGGTCAACGACCACCGGGTGCAGAGCTTCCACCCCGACTGCTTCCGCGCCGTGGGCATCGACCCGGCGCAGCCGCGCGCCCTGGTGGCCAAGTCCACCCAGCATTTCCATGCCGGCTTTGCCCCCATCGCACGCGAGGTGCTGTATGTCTCGGCGCCGGGTGCGGGCTCGATGGACATGGCGGCCCTGCCACACCGCCAGGTGCAGCGTGCGCTGTGGCCGCGGGTGGCCGACCCGGCGCGCGGCCTGCTGTGACCCAGGCGGCTCAGGCAAAGGCCCGCCGCGCCAGCGCCGCACCCAGCAGCGCCAGGCACATGGCCAGCGCCAGCAGCAGGCTGTAGCCCAGCGGCCCCTGGTGGCCGGCCAGGTTGAACAGCGCACCGGCCACGGCCAGGGCGGCGCTGCAGCACAGGGCATCGGCCAGCTGCAGGGCCGAGGCGTTGTGGCCCTGCGTGGCCGGGGCCGACAGCGCCAGCGTCAGCACCGACAGCATGGGAAAACCCAGGCCGATGCCGAAGCCGGCCAGCGACCAGCCGCCTGCCACCAGCCCGGCCACCAGCCAAGGCTGCAGCCGGGCCGGCGGGCCCAGCTGCAGCACGGCCGCCACCAGGGCGATGCCGGCGGCCAGCGCCAGCAGGCCCAGCTGCAAGGCCAGCCGGCGCTGTGGCAGGGGTGTGATGCGGGCCTGCAGCGCGCTGCCCAGGCCCCAGAACACGGCACCTGCACTCAGCACCCAGCCGGCCTGGGCCAGGCTCCAGCCCTGCAGGCGCACCAGGGCCAGCGGGATGAAGACCTCGGCCGTGGCGAATGCCGCGGCCAGCAGGCCGCGCAGTGCCATCACCGCCGGCAGCCCGGGGGCGGCGCGCAGGCTGCCGGCGGGCAGCAGCCGCAACGCTGCCAGGCCCACACCCAGCAGGCCCAGGGCCAGCGCCGGCCCACGCGGCAGCCAGGCTGCACCGGTGCCTGCGCCGTGCAGCAGCAGGGCGCCCAGCACCGCCAGCGCAGCCCAGCCCACCCGCGCACCACCCCCGGGCCATGCCGCGCCGGCCGCCGGTGGCGGCAGGCGCGGCAAGCGTGCAAACGCCGGCAGCAGCAGGGCCGCAGTGGGCAGCACCGCCAGCGCCACGCCCAGGAACACCCAGCGCCAGCCGAACTGCTGCACCAGCCAGGCCGCCACCGGCGGCCCCAGCAGGCCGGGCAGCACCCAGGCCGCAGCCATGGCGGCGAACAGCCTGGGATGCAGGGCACGCGGCACCAGCTGGCCCATGCCCACGTAGAGCGCCACGCCCAGCATGCCGGCGCCCAGGCCCTGCACCACCCGGCCGGCCACCAGCACGCCCATGCCCGGTGCCAGCCCGGCCAGCAGCAGGCCGGCGCCGAAGATGGCCAGGCCGACCACGGTGGCGCGCAGCGGGCCATGGCGGTCGCAGGAGCGACCGGCCAGCACCATGCCCAGCACCGACATGGCCTGCAGGCCGCCAAAGGCCAGGGCGAACAACGTCAGCCCGTCCAGCGCGGCGGCGATGGCGGGCATCGCCGCCGTCAATGCCATGGTCTCGAAGGCCAGCAGCGAGACCAGGGCCAGGGCGCCGGTGCTGGCCGCCAGGCGGCCATGGCTGAACAGGGTGTCGGCGGGGGCGGGCAGGGTGCTGGTGCGCATGGCGGTCGGTGTGCAGGGGTTTGGCACAGCACAATAAGACCTCAAGTCCACCTGAGGTCAAGCGATGCCTGCCAACGCTGCTGCCGTGCTCACCGTCGGAGAACTGGCCATGCGCGCCGGCGTGGCCGTGTCGGCCCTGCACTACTACGAACAGCGTGGCCTGATCGCATCGGTGCGCAGCAGCGGCAACCAGCGCCGCTACGCACGCGCCATGCTGCGGCGCGTGGCCTTCATCCGTGCCGCGCAGCAGCTGGGCATCGGGCTGGCGGAGATCGGCCAGGCGCTGGCCCAGCTGCCCCAGCAGCGCACGCCCACCAAGGCCGACTGGGCGCGCCTGTCGGCCGGCTGGCGCGCCGGGCTGGATGCACGCATCGCCGCGCTGCTGGCCCTGCGCGACCGGCTGGACGGCTGTATCGGCTGCGGCTGCCTGTCGCTGCGGGCCTGCGCCCTGTCCAACCCCGGTGACCAATGCGCCCGGCGTGGCAGCGGTGCGCAGCGGCTGGTCGCCGCTGACCAGGCCGGCTGACAGGGTCTAGACAAAATCAAACATGAACCGCCAGTCTGCGCAGCAGCAT